>CAZNJP010000026.1:0-11162 GCA_964573345.1 uncultured Syntrophobacter sp.
CCTGTCCTACGGTTTCCGTTTCCACAGAATATTGAACAGTTTCCATACGCCGAAGCGAAAAAATAAAAATATCTATAGAAGGCAGCATTTATCATTTATAAATAGGCACTTCACTTGCTTTATCCCTTTTCTTTTGTTAGAAATAAATTGTGCAATATGATGTTAAGTCAATGACTTTCTTTATTGATAAGCTTTTTGGAGGCTGATATGGACATTTTGAGTAGTAATTTAGGTTACCCCAGGATAGGGGAAAATAGAGAGTTAAAGAGGGCATTAGAAGGCCATTGGCAAAACAAGGTAACTGAAGATGAATTGAAGAAAACCGCCTTAAATCTACAAATAGAAAATTGGCGTTATCAGAGAAAGATAGGCATTGACCTGATCCCTGTAAATGATTTCTCCTTTTATGACCATATGTTAGATATGGCAACAATGTTGGGATTTATTCCCAAGAGATTTAATTATAAAGAAAAGGAACCCGTGCCGCTTTCTCTTTATTTTACATTGGCCAGGGGAAAGAAAGGCATAGCACCACTAGAGATGACCAAGTGGTTTGACACAAATTACCATTATCTTGTACCAGAACTAGACACTATGCCTTATGTTTTAGAAAATCATCCAGTTGTAACCTGTAATTTGGCAAAGGAAAGGCTTGGTATAGATGGTAAACCTGTAATTATAGGCCCATATACATTTTTAAGATTGAGCAAAATCCTTTTGGATAAAAAACCCCTAATTTCAGCATTGATAGAGGTTTATAAAGAAATCCTGTCATCGCTTAAGGAAAAAGGGGTAGGGTGGATGCAAATGGATGAACCTGCCCTGGTGCTAGATTTGGATGAAGAAGATATAAGGCTGGTAGAAGAGATTTATAAAGGACTTGCAGATACAGGACTTAATATTGTCTTACAGACATATTTTGGAACAGTGTCATTTTATGAGAGGGTAATAAATCTGCCTACAGTTGCCATTGGCTTAGATTTTGTTAGAGGAAAGGAAAATCTTGAGAGCTTAAAAAAATATGGCTTCCCAGAGGATAAGGTTTTGGCAGTTGGCATAGTAGATGGAAGAAATGTCTGGAAGACAAATTTAAGTGAGGCATGCAATTTGGTTAAAGAAGCATTAGAGGCTGCAAAACCAAAGACATTAATATTGCAGCCTAGTTGCAGTCTTATCCATCTACCTGTAAGCATTAAATTAGAAAAGGAGATAAAAAAAGACATAAAGGTTCGATTGGCATTTGCCAATGAGCGTTTAAAGGAAGTGGTAACATTGGCTAGGGTATTAAAAGGAGAAAAAGAGATCAAAGATGTATCAGATACCTATAAGGAAATAGGTTATCTTCCAGAGGTAAGGGAAAGGATTAAGCACCTTGAGCCCTCAGATTTTAAGAGAGAACCCCCTTATGAGGAAAGAAAAATCAAACAACAAACTGTTTTAAACCTCCCTATTTTCTCAACCACTACTATTGGAAGTTTTCCCCAGACAAAAGTGATAAGGCAAATGAGGGCCAAATACAATAAAGGAGAAATTAGCGAGAGTGATTATAAGGCATTTATTAAAGAAAGAATGGCCTATTGTATAGGGGTTCAAGAGGGTCTGGGTCTAGATGTACTGGTGCATGGTGAGTTTGAAAGGAGTGATATGGTAGAATATTTTGCCCAAAAATTGACCGGTTTTTTATTTACCAAAAATGGATGGGTTCAATCCTATGGTTCCCGCTGTGTACGTCCACCTATTATTTATGGTGATGTATCTAGACCAAGACCTATGACATTAGAAGAGATTACATTTGCCCAAAGCCTAACAGAAAAACCTGTTAAAGGGATGATTACCGGCCCTGTTACTATCCTAAATTGGTCATTTGTAAGAGAAGATATCCAAAAAAAGGAGGTAGCCTATCAAATTGCCTTGGCCTTAAAAGAGGAGGTATTAGATTTGGAGCAGGCAGGAATTAAGATTGTTCAAATTGATGAGCCTGCTTTAAGAGAGGGTCTTCCCTTGAAGCAAAAAATGAGAAAGGATTATCTGGATTGGGCAGTAAAGGCATTTAGACTAGTAACCAGTGCAGTAAGGCCAGAGACCCAGATTCATACCCATATGTGTTATGCCGAATTTTCTGATATTATAAAGGCCATTGACCAGATGGATGCGGATGTAATCTCAATTGAGTGTTCAAGAAGCCAAGGTGACAATATAAATGTATTTGAAGAATTTCATTACAAAAGGGGTATAGGACTTGGTGTTTATGACATCCATAGTCCTAGGGTTCCGAGCATTGAGGAAATTTTAGTTACTTTAAGGCGCTGCCTTAATGCAATGAGGCCAGAACAACTCTGGGCCAACCCGGATTGTGGTCTAAAGACCAGGGAGTGGAAAGAGGTTATCCCTTCACTAAAAAATATGATAAAAGCAGTAGAAATTCTTAAAGAAGATGTGAAGTTTAAAAATTTGACATCTATATAAAACCTGGGTTAAGCGGTTCAACGTTCCCTCCGGGCCGTAGGCCCTCTGGGCCGGAGGCACGGTTCCTGGTTAAAGAGCCCTAACTGGCCCGCCCGCTTCGCCTGAGCGAGCACCTGCCCGCTCGTGCCTCGCAGTGGCAGGCGGGGGCTCGCGATGGCGGGCAGGCTGTTAACAAAAGGATGACGCCTCAATAAAGAAAGTTCACCGTTCAAGGTTTATAGGTTCAAAGCCTGCCCTGGCGCGACATGCCCTAGTCAGCATGCTAGGTCTATGAGGAGCTATGTGCTCGGAAAAGACCATTAAGCTTATAAGCCAGGTCTGGGCCAGGGGTTGTCAACCCTGAACCGTGAACCCTGAACCTTTGTAAAGTAGACTATAACCTTTGAACCTTGAACCTAGAACCGGTCACTTTAGGTAAAAAAAGTTTCCAATATCTTAACTAAATAAAGAAGATTTAAGGAGAAATTTCAGTTACTACTTTTTTATAAGATTAGCTTCGGCTGTCTTTTTTTTGTTTAGAGGCCTCTTGAAAATTTTGGGAAACTTTAGTTTCAAAAAAGCTTGACAAAATTTTTATTATGTGATAGTTAGGCTCATTTAATAAAAATGGGGAGTTTGAAGAACAAATAAATAAAGAAAAAAAGGAGGTGAGCTCAAGGCTTTGATTAGCAGGTTTTTATTTATTAGCTAAAAGTAATAAAAAATTAATGAGGAGGGAAAGATGAAGAAAATTGGTTATTTGCTTTTGGCTTTGTTTTTAGTGATTGGCCTTTTAGGGAATTTCTCTTATGCACAGGAAAAGAGCGTTATTGATACCATATCTGAAAGGATAGAGTTTCATGGTGAGTTAGAGGCTGGTTTTCAGGTAGATAGTATTGGTTATAGAAAAGGTAGAACAGACAGCAGTGATTTTGACCTTATTACTGCAGGATTTGCCATAGATGCTGCAATTACTGACTGGATACATGTTACGGCAGTGCCGCTATTTGAGATTGATGACTTCTTTATTGATGAAGGTCATGTTACTGTAGGCCCTACAGATAGGATACCCTTTTATGTTAGTGCTGGGATGCACTATTTTCCATTTGGAAGAAGAGAGGAATATACACATTTTCCAGATGATCCTTTCATAAACCTGCCAATTACCCTTTACTTTGGTGAGATTCAAGACCCAGGCGTTATTTTTGGATTTACCCACGAGGTTCCGGGGATGCCAGGCCATAGTGTTACTGCAGAGGCCTATATATATAAACCCTGGCAATATGCCTGCGGCCCTTATGATAGCATAAAGGAAACTGAACACGCTGATAGTTATGGGGTTGATCTACATTATAATGTTGAAATGGAAGACTATACCTTTGAGATTGGAGGCTCTTATACCTCTAATATAATGGCTTCTTCAGGTATAAAGGATTTTTTTGAAGACCGTCCTCTTAGTATGGAGATGGAAGGAGCAGTGGATGGAAAACTACTAGCTTCAACTGAATCTGTACCAATATACATTGATAGTAAAATTGATGCTATAGCTGCCTATATGAGTGGTACATGTAGAAACTTCTATTTTACAGCAGAATATATGCAAAGTGTTGAGCCATTTAGGATGGAAGAATTAGTGGATCCAGATGGAGAAAGCCCTCTTCCACATCTTTGGACAGTTGAGGTAGGTGCTGACATTAGCGAATATTTAAGTGAATATTTAGGTTTATCAACGCCTGTTGAGCTTATGTTTAGATATGCTGGTTCTACGGAGGCTACCCATATTTATGAAATACCAAGGAACAGGTGGGCAGCGGGTCTAAATATTGGTATTCATGATTATGCCACCTGGTCTCTGGCATATGCCTACAATGACTATGACGAAGATTATGAGTCTGTAACATGTGGACCAGATGCAAGGAATAGGAGCCTATTTTTTACTCAGATAGCAGTAGAGTTTTAATTTAAGCTTAATTTTAAATTATCTAAGGGAGGCATAGCCTCCCTTTATTTTTTTATCTCTTCTCTTTTTAAAAAATTTGGTATATTATTGTAAAATTAAAAAAAAGAGGGGTGAAAATGAAAATCAACACAAAGCCAGTACTAATCCTATTTTTATCTTTAATTTTGGTCTTTTTATCTCATCTGGCCTTAGCCGGATTGTTCAAGGCAGAAAAAAAACTAATTAATGCAAAAGTTGATGTTGTCTGGGAAAAGATGCTTGAATTTTTTCCAAAAAAGGAAATTAAAATAAAAAGAATCTATAAATATAAATACTTAATAGTAGCTGAGAGAAGGATTTCACGTCAGAAGAGATTTAGCAGGGATATTACCATAAAGCTTATTCCAAAAGGTGAGCAGACAATAGTAAGTTATAATATAAAAACATTTTTTGGCTCAGCAGGTGTGGGGCGTACAAGGAATATAATTGAAGATTTTTTAAATGAGGTAAAAAGAACCTGTGAACAACCAAGATTTCCTGCTGTCAAAAAAGAGATAATTGCAAGGCCTTATGAACCAAAGGTTATGAAAAAGATTGAAAGGGGCACTGGAGAGTATAAGATTGCCTCCTATAATATTTGCCACATGGATGAAATTATTGATGGATCTTTTTTTGTTAAAATGGAAGATAGGTGTAAGGCCATTGCCAAAAACATAAAGGCCATTGACCCAGATATCCTGGCTATCCAGGAGGCCCCAAAAACAAAAGGACAACTAAATGTATTTGTCAAAAAGTTTCTGGATGATAAGTACTATGTGTATTTTGAAAAATCTAAAGAACGCTCCTTGGCACTTCTAATTAGAAAGGACATTAATCCCCCACCATGTGCAGTAAAAAAGATTGAAAGGCCTGAATATAAGAGCAAATGGCAGGATGACATAGATGGAAATGGAGAATATGAAAACTGGCTCTATGATTTCTCAAGGCCACCACTTGAATTGGACCTTGGATTTGATTCAGGAACACTAAAGATAATAGTTTTACATTTGACGTCAAAATATGGAAGGACATTGCAGGAAAAGATGTCAGCCAGGTATAGATTGATTGCAGAAGTTAAAAAATTTAGAGAGATTATAAGCTCTGAGATGGATAAGGATATTATCATTCTTGGGGATATGAACGATAATCCTGGATTTGATCTATATGAAAAGGGGTTAAGAATTGATGGAATTGCTGAATTAATTGGAGAGCCACCAAATGATTTAAGGAGTAGTTTAAGCAATATCCCTGAGAAGTGGAGGTTTACCTGTAGCTATTTGAGTGATGAGACAAATGAGCCAGATGTTGCCTGGATAGACAGGATTTTGTTTGCAAAGGCCTTAAATGAGAGGCCAATTGCCTATAAAGAAGGCTCAGGTAGAATCCACCATGAACTCTTGAATCCCTTGGCTTCAGACCATATCCCAATTAGCGCCATTTTTATTATAAAATAGACCTTCCTAGAAAGTTTAGCAAATAAATTTTTGTTTCTCCCCCTTGACATTTTTTTCCTGCTATGTTATAAAATTAAAACAATGATTTTGGGGGCTAATATGAATAACACAATAGCTATGATAGGTGGATTGGATCGCTTGCTCCCTCATTATAAAAGGGCAGCAAAGGTATTTGGCTATGATTTTTGCCATCATTGTGGTCGCTGTCAGTGCAATCAGGAAAGGGCAAAGTTGCTTAATTTGGTAAGGAAGGTAGATGCTATCTTTTGTCCAGTGGACATTAATAGTCATGTAGCTTGTGGACTCATGAAAAAATTTTGTAAGGAGGAGGGGAAACCCTTTTTCTTCCTGCGCAATCCTAGTATTAGCAGCTTTAAGTATGCTTTGACCCTTTATTTAGAAAAAAGCTAGGAGGTGTTATATGGCAACCTATTTTACACAAGAAATGTATGTTAAACGGCTAAAAAAACGCTTTGGTGAGCCATTTTTAGTAGAGCTTGAGGCATTAAAGTGCGATCCGTTTTTGGCAGGGAGTGATGTTGCTAGAAAATTTGGCCTGACCAGGGAAAGGATAAGACAATTATGTAACCGCCTTTATGGTGAAGGATTCTTAAAAACACGCAAAAAATATTTAAGCGAAAAAAAGAAGATACTTTTGCTCATCCACAAATGGCGTAATAATGGGAGCTTGAGATTAAAGGTATATGCAAACTTTTTAGAAAAATTAGAATGTTTAGGGCTAGAGCCTAGAATCTATGGGCGGAGAAATCAAAGGCTCCTCTGGTTAGCCAATGGAAAGTTAGTGATGTTTCGTGCCTCACTTTGTCAAGCAAATTTTTTTGGCCATAGGTATTTTGTAATCCATTTAAGAAGACGTAACTCTCAAATTGATTCTATGGTAGTAGCTGTCTTATACAATAATGATTGGATATTTTATGTTTTCCCTAAACGCATATTCTTTAACAGAAGCTACCTTTGCATTGATCCTGAAAATCAGTCCTCTATTTATAATCAATACAAAGGCAGATGGGAGCTTTTGTGGATTAATAAATAATTTTTGGAGATTTCGAATCTGCATAGATTGCTCTTGAATTCCAAATCTGGAAGCCGTTCAATATGGCTTATTTAGGCTAACTTAATCTCAAGCTTATAATTTTGTCTTGACATTTTTCTCTGTTTGATATATTAAACAATGTACTAAGTATAAATTTAGATTGCTTCGTCGCTACGCTTCTCGCAATGACCTTGTGCACCTGTCATTGCGAGCGATAGCGAAGCAATCTCAAAAAGGAAATTCTTATACTATCAAGTTGGAACAAATTTGGGAGGTTAACTTATGAAAAGGGAAAGCAAGTTAAAGAAATTTACTAAGGTTGTAGTTATTCTGCTGCTTATAGGGATTGACCTTCCCTGCTGGGCAGGTGAACATCCAGGGATCCTTGTAATAGCCCATGGAAGCACAAGTGAGGAATGGAATGAGCCAGTTAGAGAGACTGTAGCGCAGGTAAGTTTACCCTATCCCGTAGAGCTAGGCTTTTTGGAGTTTGTTCCGGGTGAATCGGTTCAGGATGCCGTGGATAGGTTAGAAGCTCAGGGTGTAGATGAAATTATTGTTTCGGTTATTTGCTTCATCTCTTCTTATAGTAACCATATCGAGGAAATAAAGTATATCTTGGGCCTTCCGTATGATCCTGAGGTGGTTAATGAAGAAGAGTTAATTCCGATTGTGAGTGATGCCAAGTTCATTCTAACCAGTGCATTAGATGACCACCCTATAATTGCCCAGATACTTTGTGATAGGGTAAGAGAAATAAGTAAAGACCTTAGTGAGAAGATTGTGGTAATCACCGGTCATGGGGCTGAGACCGAAGAAGATATAGCCAAATGGAGTGAAAACATGCAATCGCTTGCTGCTCGCATGAAGTGGGAACTAGGGGCGAAGGATGTAAGACATTCATATGTATTTTCAGATGTAGTTGAATGGGGTGAACCTTATTTAAAAGATGTGGTAGAAGAAGCCTCTGCAGAGGCAAAAGTAATAGTAATTCCCCTTATGTTTTCTCAAGGCTTTTTCACTAACAGGTATATCCCTATGCAACTTGAAGGGCTAGATTATATCTATAATGGTAAGGCACTAGCACCCCATCCTGGGATTGCTAAGTGGATAGAGATCAGTGCACTTAAAGCTTTAGTTAGACTCCCGCCCATCTCCATTTATGACAGTGAAGAGGGGCTTTTAGAAATAACCTTGGCTGAGGTAAGAAAACCTGAGCCTATGTGCTGCTGCCGAGTAAATACATTCAGGGTGTGTCAAGAGGGGTTTTCCCATCTTTTCAAAGATGAAATACCAGTGAGGGATGATATTTTTGTTGCCTCATTTCATCCCTCTGATGGTCATGAAGAGGCATTTGATTATATTACTAAAGCAGCAAGTAGGGGAGATTATTGGGTAGGCCTTCCAAAGGGCACTAGCAAAAAAAATCTTACAACAAAAAATTATAGGTTTGGCCTTTATAGAAAATCTACAAATGAACTTATAATGCTTTTTATGAAACAGGAAGTAATTCCAAAAAGATTTTTAGAATTTAGAACCTGGATAAGACCTAAAATAAAGGGTGGCACAGCTACAAAGGCTGAGAAAAAGGCATTTATTAGTGCCAAAAAAGATTTTATTGACAGGATTATGATAGCAGAAGAGCCTTATGATGTAGTTATCTTTCATTAGGAGGAGATGATGAAGAAAATTAGTACATTTTTGTTTATCTTACTAGTAGGAATGGTAAATTGTAGTTTAGCAGAAATAAGAAGTGGAAGTGTAGAGGTAAGTGGTTATATAGGCCCTTTGATAGGGCTAGACAAAACCCAGTTTAAAGATTTTCCAGTAAGCATAGACCCTAAAACTGGAGTGTATTCAGGATTTAGATTGGGCTATAATTTTACCCCTTATATAGGTACAGAATTTAGCTGGGGTTGGTCTAGTGCAAATTGCTCAATAATATTTGATGGTGCAAGTGTAAAACCAAAAATAGATACCTCTCAGTTTCTATTTCAGAGCAATTTTGTACTTCACCTTTTACCTAAATCCCACATTGTCCCATTCCTTACAACTGGAGTAGGGCTGGTATATCTTAGAGGGGGTGGAATAGAGGATTTTTATGAGATGATGGATGAATCAAGAACAAGATTTTCACCAAATTGGGGTGGTGGAATAAAAATATTCATAACCAAGGATATTATTTTTAGAGGGGACCTTCGTTTTTCAAACTTTGGCCTTGGAGATATTTTTGAGGATCGCATAACCACTTTAGAGATAAGTGGAGGACTTGCCTATTCCTTTTGATTATATTAAGTTAGACAAAAAGAGGAGATTAGGATGGAGGCATTAGCAGAAATAATAGGAAAATTAGAAAAAGGGCAAAAAGTAAGAGTGGAAAGGATTGATGGAGGAATTGTAAGCAAAGCTTATTTAGAAGATTTGGGTATAAAAGAAGGAACAACACTTAGAATCCAATCTGAGCATGTCTTCCATGAGCACCGTGGACCCTTGCACCTTAAGATAGGAGAAAGAAGTTTAATCTTGGGACAGGGTATGGCAGATAAGGTAAATGTAGATAAACAGGGAATTGCAACTACTCTTTTAAAACTGGAGGCAAACGAAAAGGGTATAGTTAAGGGTCTAAGTGGTGGAAACGAAAAGGAGGAGTTATTTGAAAATCTGGGAATAGTTGAAGGAAAAGAAATAGTCATGTTAGAACATTTGCCTGAAGAGGTATTTACACTAAAGGTTAAGGAAATGGAATTCGATTTGGGTAGTGGGGAGGTATCCAAGGTTTTTGTAAAGAAGGATGGGGAAACATTGCAATTAAACAATTTAAATGCTTCCGAAAGTGCTGAGGTTATAAATATATTAGGTGGGACTCATGTAGAGCAAAGGCTAAAAGAGGTAAATATTGAACCTGGTGCAGTTGTTACATTGCTGAAAAGAGGAGTAACTTCAGAGGTACGAAAACCTCATGGTAAGGTAATCTATGTCAAAGTTGATGATGAATATGAAGTTAGCCTTGGGCGTGGTGTGGCAGAAAAGGTCTTTGTAGAGACCCTGTAGGTTATATTCCAAGAAAATACATTCAAAAAAATCTTGACAGAAAAACAATAATATGTTAGAATTTTTCAACAATGTGAAGTTACCAAAATAAAACAAAGGAGGAGTTATGAATAAGACACAATTATTTGATAAGATTGCAGCAAATACAGGATTAAAGAAAGTAAGTGTGGCTAAGGTTATGAATACGGCATTTGAAGTATTGGAAGAGACACTAAAAACAGGAGATAATGTTACAATTTCTGGTTTTGGTTCATTTAGAGTGGTAGAAAGGGCAGCCAGAAATGGAAAAAATCCTCAAACTGGTAAGACTATTAAGATTCCAGCTAAAAAGGTTGTAAGATTCAGGCCTGGCAAGACCTTGAGATTCTAGTAGGACATAATAATATATTGTATCCGTTCACAGGTTTAAAGGTTCAGGGTTCAAGGTTCAAAGGTTATAGTCTACTTTACAAGGGTTCAGGATTGACAACCTATGAACCTTGAACGGTGAACTTTCTTTATTGACGCGTCATCCTTTTGTCAACCGGCCCGCCCGCCTCGCCTGAGCGAAGCGATGGCGGGCAGGGAACCGTGAACGTTGAACCGCTTAACCCAGATAGTTATTTTATTTTTTCTCAGCTTCTTTTGTCTTATCAACTTTCACTATCTTATAGGGTTTTGACCACCTCCCTAAGAAATAAGATAAAACTGCTACGCCAATAATGGGTAATAATGGAATCCTTACCATATTTTCCTCCTATAATTATAATTATAGTATGCACTATGGAGTAAGGAGTAAGCAGAAAAATCACATTACTTACAAAACTTATTGGCTTTATCTACCATTCCGTCCAATAAATCTTCAAATCCCAATAATCTCGATATCTACTTGCAGCCTTCTGCATACTTCCCACTCCTTACTGCTTACTCCATACTGTCTATCCTTACTGCCTACTTAAGATTAATGTGTTACTGAAGCTTCAGAAGGCTTCTTTTTCTCAATTTTCTTTTTTTCTTCTTCAACTATTTCTACCTTATAGGTCTTAGATGCCCTCCCTAAGAAAAAAGATATTACACCAATAGCTGGTAAAATTAAAACCCTTAACATTTTTACCTCCATAATATTTTATTTAACAGGTTTCTCCTCTTTTTCTAATTCAGATTCAATTTTGGAAAGCTTCTCTTTTACTTCTTCTACTCC
>CAZNJP010000026.1:11262-17759 GCA_964573345.1 uncultured Syntrophobacter sp.
CCAGTTTCTGCAGCACGATAGGCCTTCATCCCAGCCTTCATAATAGTTTTTTGAACTGTCTTATTTGTCAATAGCATAGCTATACCAGCGCCAATTAATATACCTTTCCAGAGCTGGCCGTCGTCAAGGCCCAAGAACCTGCGCACAGAGTCCGTGATACCTGCAGGAGCAGGTGCATGCCTTTCTGTTGGACCTGCAAGCGGACCTGCTGGCCCGTACTTATACTCTTCATATTTTGGATAATGAATAACAGGTGCAGGTACACTATGCGGGTGCATACCTGGGGAATCATGATGGCCTGCTGGGTCGGCATAGCCAGGGGCATTGCCACTTGGTTGACCATAAGCCATAGGCGGGCCACCAAAATATCCTGGGTACGCAAAACCAGGATGTGCCATAGGAGGCGTCATTGGCTGCCCTCCCATAGGTTGCATAGGCTGCCCACCTGTTGGATTTCCTGTTGGCTGCCCACCTGTTGGATTCATAGCCTCTTTACCTTCAACATGACCTTCACCTTTGTCATTTGCCTTCTTTTCTTCCATTTCTAACCTCCTTTTTTTTATTTATTTTTGTCTTGTAAAACAAAAGTTTACTAGAGTTACCCACTACATATACAGTAATAAAATTGTGCAAAAAGGCTCCGGTAAGCGGTGAAATTAGCCCAATAGAGGCCAAGAGCACACCTAATAAATTTAGAGTAATAGAAAATCTATAATTTTCCTTGATTGTCTCTACAGTCTTTTGCCCCAAATCTACAACTTGAAGCACCAGTGCAATATCTTCTTTATTCAATACAACATCTGCATGCTCTATTGCTGCATGGGAGGCACGGCTACCCATAGAAAAACTAAGGTCTGCATATGAGAATGCTGCTGTATCATTGATTCCATCCCCAACCATGGCGATTTTTAAATCTGGGTTTTTCTTTTTAAATTCCTTAATGTAATTTGCCTTATCCTCTGGTGGCATCTCCCAACGAATCTCATCAAAGTCTAGGCCTCTTGTAATAGTCTTTGTATTTTTCTCATTATCCCCAGTAAGCATGACAATCTTTTTTATTCCCAGTTCCCGCAGCCTTCTGAGCACTCGCTCTGTCCCTTTTCTGAGTTCATCTTTAATGCCAATCAGGCCAATCAAGGCATCATCTTTAGCAACAAACAGGACATTTTCTCCACGCTGTTTCATAAATTCTTCTGGTTCATGTCCAGCCTCATGCTCGATTTTAAAGTCCTCCATAAACCTATGACTTCCTACCAAGACTTCACTTCCATCAACTATGGCCTTCATGCCACCGCCAATAATCAATTCTGTTTCTCCATAAGGCGGAACTTCAATTTCACATTCCCTTATCTTTTGGATGAGTGCTTGTGAAAAAGGGTGTGTAGAATGCAATTGGGCAGAGGCCGCCAACTTAAATACCTCGTGTGGACTTATTTCGGGATCAGTAGATATAACTCTACTAACACGTGGTGTTCCCTGGGTCAATGTACCTGTTTTATCAACGGCTAAGACATCAATATCCCCTGAGGCCTCAAGGTAACTCCCACCTTTAATAAGAATTCCATTACTGACCGCATTTCCCATGGCAGCAGTAAGTGCTGCAGGCGTAGAGAGGGTCACGGCACAAGGGCACACAATAATCAACATACTCATAGTCTTAGCAATGTTGCGGGTAAGTAAAAATGTAAGCAAGGCCAGTGCCAGAGATATAGGAACTACAATCTCTGAAAAACGTTCTGCTGATAGTTGAATAGGCGCCCTTTCCGGGGCCTTTTCAATCATTTTAATTATAGAACCCATCCTGGTATCTTCACCTACATGCTCAACCCTAACCATAATTTTTCCTTGGCTAACACGAGTCCCAGCAAGCACTTTGTCTCTCACGCTCTTATACACAGGAATTGATTCTCCTGTCATGGGTGACTCATCAACAAGTGCATAGCCTTCAATAGTTTCTCCATCAATGGGAATTGAATCCCCTGTTTTGAGTGTAATTTTTTCTCCTACCTGCAAATCCTCAACATCAATTTCTATTTCAGCACCATCATCCATTATTTTCCATACCTTTTTCTTATCTACTTTGAGTATGTTTCGTATGGCTATACGGGTTTTCTCTGCTGTTTTGTTTTCCAAATATGCCGATAGGTTCATTAACCACATTACTACAAAGGCCGTAAGGGCCTCTCCAAATATCAATGAGACTGTAGAGGCTATACATACCAGGAGCTCCATATTCAGTTTTTTCGTTTCTAAAAATTCTCTAAGACCCTGTTTTAAAATGGGATATCCAAGGACAATAGCTGCAATTGCTGGTAAATTCAAGAATCTGGAAAGCCCAAATGGTTTAGTAACCCCCTTACCCCAAAATAACCGATAAAACCAGGAAGCTATAAGGATAATTCCAGTGGCAATTAAAATTGGTAAAGGAACATGCTCTTCTTTCTGATATGTTGACGTATTATTACCTTTTGGATTTCCAACTGCATGCCTTTTATCTATTTTAAGAAAATCACATATTAGATTTTTAAGTTCATTAACATCAGGCTCACCCTTAAAGGTGATTATAAGAGAAGCACTGCAAAAATTTACCGTGCAACTTTCTACCCAGCCAATTGACTTTGCCTTTTTCCCCAAAGCCTCAGCATCTTTAGGGATCCATCTTATAGAAGGCACCTTAATCCTTATCCTTCCTGGTATTTGGTGCACAATTTTAAAGTCTTTCATCCGAAACTCGTTAAATCGTTAATTGGTCAAATCGTCAAAATGGTTCTGCTAATTAACTAATCTCGAATATAAATATCATTTAACAACAAAACGCTCATACAGACTTACAATAGCAGACGTAGTAGAAGGTGGTAACTTAGGAAAAAGGGCATTTAAGGCCTGTCTTATGGTTTCAGGGCTGTTATCGCTTTCTAATAAGTTTTTCATAGCCTTAAGTGATTTCATAAGCTTTGGATTGTCTTCAGAAAATGAGTTTTTTACCTTAGTCAATTCGGTTTTAAAATCAACATTTGATAGGCGCTCAAATAGCTTTAGTAATGTACTAGGTGTATTATTGTCAGAGGCTGAGATGAATTTTTCAATCTGTGATATAGGAAAGGTCTTTGGATTGTAATGGATGACTACAGAACTGGCTAAGGGATTAATCCTTATATTTTCAATTCCTTTAATACCTTTCAATTTTCCATTGAGCTCGCTTAATGGAAACTTTTTAAATCCCTTCATATCTAGCCTTAATCGAATACGCCCTGGGATATGATGTGCAATTCTGATATAGGGTAAAATGTCCTTTATTTCTTTAATTAATTTCATCTGCTAAACTTAAATTAGTCAAATCGTTAATTCGTTAAGCCATTTAATCATTTACTACTCCCCGATTTGACCAAATAAAGGGCACTAAGGTAGCTGCCGTGCCATAGGGATGCCACAATTAGGGCATTTTATTTCAGTACAAGGGACACCCTTTTTGTGGGGCACGGTTTTACCACACTTTGGGCAAACGCAATCTCCTCCTTTGCCCAAGCCCGCATGCCAAGCAAATCCTGAAATCTTAGCCTTTTTTGCATTTTTATCTTGTGCGACATTTCGTTTTTCCATTTATATATTTTACTTCTTCTAAATGGCTGATTCAATATTTTGAGCAATCATTCTCCCTGTAATCGTTTACCACAGAGCACACTGAGCAAACTATTTTGTTTTAATCATTGACCAATCGGCGTATATCGTGTATTTGCTCAATAACGTGTAGAAATGTCCACTTGTTATTGAGTAGTTTCTATGTCGTTCTTAAAAACTTTTGATACTCCGATGATTGTTTCTGTAATATTGTTTACTACTTTCATTATTTATATTCTCTGCGTTTTCTGTGGTGAATATTTACTTCTTCCTTCTTTTTATCTTTATAAGTTAATAACCTTGAAGAATTGGCAAGCACACCAAGGCTGTGGGTAATATGTAAGATACCTGCCATAAATGGTGTAAGCCATCCAAAAAATCCAAGAACAACACCTCCTAGATTTGAGCCCACAGCCAATGCATAATTTTGGTTAATGATTTTAATAGTCTCTCTGCTAAGATCACGTAAATAGGGGATTTTTTCTATTTCATTAGATGCAAGGGCTATATCTGCAGCCTCAATCGCTACTTCTGAGCCGCCTGTCCCCATGGCAATACCTATATCGGCATGGGTTAGGGCAAGGGCGTCATTTATACCATCACCTACCATAATTACTTTCTTGTTTTTGTCCTGAGTCTTTTTAATTATATTGGCCTTCTCATCGGGTAAAAGGGAAGCATAATAGCCATCAAAATTTAATTCATTGGAAATTCTACCACCTATTAATTCGTGGTCTCCAGTAATAAGATTAATCTCAGAAAATCCATCCTTTCTTAAGGCCTCCAGTGTCTCTTTAGTGCCTGGACGAATCGTATTGGAAATGCCCATGATTCCCAAAAGCCTTTTGTCCTTAGCCACAAATATTACAGTTTTTCCTTGACCAAGAAGCATTTTTGTCTGTTTTTCCCACGGTTTAATGCCTATTTGATAACGGCCCATGAGTTTTTCATTTCCCACTATGATTTTAGATTGATTTAACCTAGCAATTACCCCTTCTCCTCCTTTGATTTCATAATCTGTATGAGCTGTGGCATTAAAGCCTTTATTATTAATGCTGTTTTGAATGGCGTATGCCAATGGGTGCTGGCTGTGTGCCTCTGCCACGGCTGCCAATGATAAAACCTCTTCCTTTGAGATGTCCTTTATACAAGGTATAACGGTCTTTACTTGGGGTTCATCTATAGTAATAGTACCTGTTTTATCAAAGTATATTACATCACATTCCCCAAATTCTTCTAAGTAAATTCCTCCTTTGATTAAGATATTTTTTCGGGCAGCATTTGAGATTGCTGCACTGATAGC
The DNA here is from genome assembly GCA_964573345.1 of uncultured Syntrophobacter sp. Lineage (GTDB taxonomy): Bacteria > Desulfobacterota > Desulfofervidia > Desulfofervidales > DG-60 > CAZNJP01. The sequence goes on from CAZNJP010000026.1 coordinate 16,184, forward strand.
AGTTGATGCCGCCAGTATGGTAGCGCAAGGACATGACATCACTAACATTACACTTAGTGCCCGATACAGGCTCTGGGTCAATAGCAAGGTGGTTAATGTAAAGGTCCCACCTAATTTAGTCAATTTTGAAGCCAGTTCATCTGCCTTGGTCTGAATTGGTGCCTTTGTTTCAAGGGAATCTTCTATCATTTGAAGCATCCTGGAAAGGTATGTATCTTTACCTACTTTTTCTGCCTTTATATGAATTTTTCCATCCTTTACAATTGTTCCAGCAAAGACTTTGTCTCCTGTATTTTTTAATACAGGAACAGCCCTTCCTGTGATATAGGACTCGTCAATAAATGCCCTCCCAGAGACAATTTCTCCATCAACCGCAATCTTTTCAAGACTATGGGCAGAAATAACATCACCTTCCTTCAATTTCTCAGGGTCTATTTCAACTTCCACCCCATCAACTACCAAAAAGACCTGTTTTTCAGAAATCTCCAGGAGTTTTCTAATCTCTCTGCGAGAGCGCTCAGTAATATAGTCTTGAACCAGCATACTGCAACGCATTACCCAGATTATCTCCAAAGAGGTCAATGCTTCTCCTAAGGCAAGACCCAGAATTGTAGAGGCCGCTAAAAACTGGTATAATGTTATTTCCTTTTTTTCTATAAGGTCTTTAGTTGCCTTTTCAAAAACAGGAATGCCTGCCAGCATGACAATTATTCCAGGAAGGCTAAACATTGATTGTTTGATGGCTTGTTTGAAAATGATTTTTTTGATCAAAAAATATCCCATAAAGGCAGTAATAAGGATTACCCCAAGCAGTCTTTGGATAAAGGATGCTTTCCTTTTTTTGGTTTTTATTTCCTTTAAAGGTTTCTTTCTTTCAGGAAAGAGTGATTGCAATTCTTTTAGAATTTCTTCAAAACCAATGATATTATAGTCATAATATAATATTAAAGAGCCAGTTTTATAATTGCCCTGAGAAGAGATAATGCCCTTTATTTTAGAAAAGTGAAACTGTATCTTCCTGGAATTAATGAGTGACCCTTTAGTTGAAGATATATAAATTCGTGTTCGATTTGGCAACTTGTGCCTGATTTTATAGTAAGGCATCTTCTTAAAACATTCTAATTTTAATCTAAAAATAAAATTTTGTCAAGAAAAAACTCTTTATTTTATTATCTTGACAAATGAAGGCGTTTATAATAATTAGATATGTAGAATTTTATAAAGGAGGCAAAACAAGAATTAGTCATGGAAGCATTCACATGGAACGAAAATCCATTTTTTTATCAATTTGCTGGGATTAATCATAATTGCCATAACTTCCACAAGTGGTGGGATAAAAGGCTATTTAATTGGACCTACAGTAGTTATTTAGCAAAATATTGCAGCTCATATTTTGAAAAATGGTGGAACCCTGAAAGATTTAATTGGAAGCCTCGCCCTACCGGGCTATTAATGGATTATCTTAAAGAGCAATTTGATATATGGTGGAATCCAAATCGCTTTCCATGGAAGACAAATACCATCAGAGATCACGGTAAATCCGGGAAACCGCATATAAGTACTTGAAATTGTTATA
>CAZNJP010000027.1:0-17649 GCA_964573345.1 uncultured Syntrophobacter sp.
ATCGTCTAAAATGAGCAAAATTGTTATGGGAGACAAGGATGAAGAAGGTATTTTTATTTTCGTTATTCCTCTTTCTTCTTACCCCGACTATCCTCGCCTCTGATTGTGATCTTGCCAGAAGTATCGGGAAGAAGGCTATAAAACTCTTTCAAACCAACAAGGAAAAGGGATTGATTGGGCTGATTAAGGCATATGAACTGTGTCCTGAGGATGAGAGGATTGTGTTTAATCTAGGGTTGGCCTATTATCGCTATGGGGCAAGGGATAAGGCATTAGAGACCTGGGCAAAGGGATATAAAAAATTTCCAACCTCTTTAAAAATCTGTATAAATTATGCATATAGCCTGCTTGAATTTGGGAAATATGAAAAGGCTTTAGAGGTAACAAATGCCTGCCTTAAACAGCATAAAAGAGAAAAACACCTCATAGATACAAAGGCGAAAGCATTATTCTATTTAGGGAAATACGAAGATGCTTATGCCTTTCTCGCTTTTTTGTCTGGATTTGATACCTTAAAGAAAAAGGCAGCAGGATACATGGTAGAAGAAGTATGGGAGGTCTTTAGGCAAGGAGAAAGAGAAGATGCAACTAAAAAGATAGTTGCTCTGGCAAAGAAATATCCAGGTGAATCCTTATTTGCAGAAACAAAGGATAAAATGCTTTTGGCACTTATTGACGAGACTATTATTCCATTGCCCAAACCCTTGCCCCATAAAATGCAGGCCGAAACAATAATTTCTGCTTCTACTACCGCTGATGTCTTGGATAATCTGATAAAACCCATAAAAATAAAAAAGAAAGACCGTGCTTATGCCGTCATTGTGGGCATCTCTAAATACAAACACTTTTCTGGCCCACATTATGCCAGAAGGGATGCCGAAAACTTTTTTAAGGTCTTAGTAAACAGGGGTATGCTTAAAAATGATGTTGTTCATGTTAAGCTTCGTCTTAATAAAAGGGCCACTTATGGCAATCTCTGGAATGATATAGAATGGCTCTGTGAAAAGGGTAAACTCTATGATGATGCCAGTATTATCTTTTACTTTTCTGGCCACGGCTCACCTCTACTAGCAAGGGATGAGAAGACTATAAAAGATGGCCTGCTCATTCCCTATGAGGTGGCCCTAAATGCCATAAGTCCAAGAACTACCTTGCCTGTCTCAGAGATAAGAAATAAGTTTGAGTCTTTAAGGGCAAAGGATGTATTAGTTATTATAGATGCATGCTTTACTGGAACAGGTAAGTCAAAGACATCAAAAAAGCTAATCAAGCCCGTGGTAGACCTAGCAGTCTGGAAAAGTCAAAAGCTGTTTATTTCTGCTGCTTCTCCTGACAGAGCAGCCCAAGAATATGAGACAGGAAAACAAGGGGCATTTACCTATTTCTTCCTAAAGGCCCTATTAGGACAAGGGGATAGAGACAAAGATGGCTGGGTAGATACCTTTGAGGCATTTAGTTATGCAAGAGAAATGCTAGAGCGCCTTGATTTAAGGCAAAATCCACTTATGACACCACGCAATGTACGGATAAAGCTCACAAAGGTAAGATAGAGAATAAAATTTGAGGAGGGAAATATGCTGACGGAGCAGGACAAACTTGTTTTAAAAGACATTATTTCCGAATGCATTCAAGAGACGTTAAAAGAGTTTTTGGAGATAGAATTTATGAAACTAAGGGCTTCTTTGTTGCCTTATATTTCAAAGAGAGAACAGGAAGAGATTGAGTCATTATATGGAGCTCCTGTGGAGGAAATAGACGAAACCGAGAAAGTAGAAATTGAGTTATGAAGTGGACTATTGACTTTGGCAGAAATGCCTCAAGATTCTTGAGAAAATCTAAAGACCTTTCAAAGACAAAGATTATACAATTGATCTTAGAAGTGCTTCACAAATTTAAAGGAAGAGAAATCAACGTAGATGTGAGGAAAATGGCCGGAGCATGGAAAGGTTTTTACAGGATTAAAAAAGGCAAAACAAGGGTGATTATTAAAATAGATTTTGACAAAAAGTGGGTCTATGTGGATAAAATAGATTTTAGGGGAAAGGTTTACAAAAAATAAATTTATCTACTAATTAAGGAGCTAGCATATGAAGAAAATCAAATTTGTATACTGGCAAGATGGTGATTGGTGGTTAGGATATTTAGAAGAATATCCTAATTATATGACACAAGGAGAAACATTGGAAGAATTGAAGGAAAATTTAAGAGACTTGTATGAAGATTTAACCAGTGGGGAAATACCATGTGTCAAAAGGGTAGCTGAGTTGCAGGTAGCATGAAAAGAAAAGATGTAATAAGGAAGATAGAAGAGATGGGCTGCATTTTTATAAGACATGGAAAGAAACACGATTGGTATCAAAATCCTAGGACAAAAGTCTCACAACCGATTCCAAGACATAGAGAAATTAATGATAACCCATGGCCATTAGGGGAAAGGTTTACAAAAAGTAAATTATCTACTACCTTTAAGATTAAACTTGAAGCAGTGTAAAACAGAATAAGGCCAGGGGGAGCAATTTATGAGAAAATGGCTGTTTATCTTGCTTTTTCTTATTTTACCTGTTCTTTCTTATGCCAGCATGATCAATGAGTGGTGGCTGTGGGAGGAGGAAATACAACCAGGGCAGGTCTGGAAAGAACGTCTGACTGTTGCTTGGGATACAGCCCACGAGAACACGGTTTATGGATATGGAGGGTTAGAGGATCATTTTGATGCCCAAGTTGAAATTGACATTCCAAAGCCATCATCTGAATTTGTTCAGTTTTCGAGTTCAGTCAAGTCAGGTACATCAGAGACCAAAACCTTTGCAGTACCTCCCGGTATTGATGTATTGTATATTCGGGTTGAGCCGGGCTACTTCGAATCTGGGGGAAAACAATTGTGGATTAAGGCCGATCTATTCAATCCATCAAAATGTAAATTAGGTTATCATGAGATTCTTGTCACCAGCGAGTGTGCAGCCCATAAATGCACAACAACTATGTTAGTTCGTAAACCTGTGCCTGGCACCTGGACTATCAAACTGACAGGAAAAACTTCTCGCTTCAAGCAGAAACGCTATACAGGAAAACCTGTTCCATTTTCAGTAATCATAGGAGAAGGTAGTATCCCTATCACCAATTTGAGATTGAAAGAGGTAACTTTGCTCGTAGTGAGCAATCCAGGAACTATCTATTTTCCTGAAGAGATTGAAGCAATTCGGGAGTTTGTGTTTCAGGGTGGTTCCTTACTTGTTATCGAAATTCCATCCATGCGCGGATATACACCATCCACGCGGTGTCTTACCCAATTATTCGGTGTTGATGTGGTCGGTGACGAGTTACATGGGCAGTTTCGTACCTTTGAGCCCCGGAACATAGGTCAAAAATGGCCATTAGAAGGCATTATTGAGTGTAAGCCAATGACACAGCATTATATCACCAAAGGTCTGCAAAAAGTGGTAGCATTTCGACCTGGAGCTTTCAGAATCATCGACAAACAGCCCTTTGTCTATCAAGACATGAACGGAAAGCGCCATATAATAGAAAGCTCATTTCTGGCTCAAGGAGTACTCATGGCTGGCCACAATGTAAGAATCCCGGAGGTACCCACCCTTTCTCCAATTATTTTATTATGTGCTGTTGAATTTGGGAAAGGACGAGTTGTGGTATCTGGCAGCCCAGATTTTGTTAACTATGCAACTGGACGACTGCATATATTATCAACGGTGCTTGACTACGATTGCTATGACAATAAAGTCCTATCCGAACGCATTTTGGATTGGTTGCTCAAGCGAGAGCATTAGCAAATTAAAGAGAGGGAAGATAAAATGGGAGAAAACATCCAGCTCTTTTTGAGTGAAGAATGATTTAGAAAAAATTCTAGAAGAGACTATATGCAAAGTTTTAAAAGAAACCCTTGCAGAATTGAAACTTGAATACATATTGTTAAACGCTCCCTATGTGGATGAAACACAGCAAAGAGAAAGAGATAAAAAAATAATTTTCATAAGGTCTTACGGGTGATTTTATGAGACTTGCCGAAAAAGAGAGGAAGATTATTAAAAAGTTTAAGAAAATGATTGAGGGGAGGTTCCCTGGAGAAATTATTAACATGTTAGTTTTTGGTTTATTTTACAATCTCATATTGAATATCAAAGAAAATAATAGTTTTCAATTTATCGAGGATATCGAACAGGAAGTAATAATATGAAGTAATAATATAAGGTATTCCAATGAAGAAATAAAAAAAGGAAATAGAGAGGAGTATAAAATCCTTGAATGCTGCAAGAAAACTACTTATTTTGTTTTTTCTTATTTTACCTGTTCTTTCTTATGCAAGCATGATCAATGAGTGGTGGTTGTGGGAGGAAGAAGAGAAAAGAGTAGACCCCTTTCAATACTTGGGTGCTCGAGTAGAGGGATTGACTCCATATCTGGCGCAGAAATTAGGTGTCAAGAAGACTCGTGGTGTGGTAATTACATATGTAGCCCCAGAAAGCCCTGCAGATAAACTAAGACTGAGAAAAGGTGACATGATCGTAGAAATCAATGGTCGCTCTATAGAAGATTTAAATGACTACCAAGAGGCAATCACCGACACGTTGTCCTCTTTTGCTATTAAAGAAAGAGATGGTAATGTAAAGGAGTTTTTTATAGAGTATTTCTATAAGTAGAGAATCATGAAGAGATTTTTAACTTTGTTTTTTATCTTTTTTTCTTTTGTCCTCCCTGTATTTGCAGCTAGTTTTGAAGGAGAGATTGGGAAAGTGGCAAAAGACCTGGTGAAACAGTGCCCTGCCCTAAGAGGCAAGAGTATTGCTGTGCCGCTTTTTCCAGACGAAGAGGGAGAGTATACCTGTTTGGGCAAATTTTTGGCAGAGATTTTGACGAACAAATTTACGGGCCTAGGCAAAAGATATCACTTTCAAGTAAAAGAGAGGCCACAGATAAGGCAACTAGAGCTGGACTTAGACCTAACCCACCCTGAACACGACATTGATAAATTCTTTACTGACTTACAAACAGATTTTATCTTGATAGGTAGTTACCTATTTCCTGGTAATGGGAAAATCAAAATCACTACCCGCATCCTGACAAAAGATGGCAAGGTATGCGCAGGTGTAACAAAGACATTTAAAATTCCCAAGAAAATAAGGGCACTTTCTGATAGACTCCTCTTTTCTGCCTTTTCTGAAAAAATTATTGCCTTAGGTGAAGGAAAAAGAGAAAATAGGCTTAAAATCTATAAGGTCTTAAAAAATGGCAAAAAATTAATTTTATCTGCCCTTAAGCCCTATGTATATATCGGTGAAAGGGTTATTTTAGAAGTAGAAATGCCTTTTTCTGGTTATGTCTATCTCTTAAACTTTAATGCCAGGGAGGCAGTTATCTTATATCCATTGGTAGGTATTCCCCAAAGGTCATTTTTACCTGGTAAATACCGTTTTCCTGATGTAATATTTCCGCTTATAAAGGAATTTAAGGTTGAACCTCCACCTGGCAGGGCCGTATTTGAGGCCATCTTTGTTAAGAAAAAGGAAAAAATTTTAGAAACGATGAAGGCAAGTGGCCCTTTTTATAGGCTTACTGCCAAAGAATGTCATGATTTACACAAAAAACTCCTTGCCTTACCAAAAGAAGCAGTTTATATAGAGACATTTGAGCTATTCATTAAAAAAGATAGAGTAGATAAATGAAAGGCCATTTTGTAAAAGGATATATTTTTTCTTTAATTTGCATCCTCTGCCTTTTGCCCATCACCCTATGGGCTGAGGATGATGCCCTTTCTTCAGAGAGGCTTGCGCAGTGGAATATAAACTATGCCAGTTACTTGATAGATGTGGGTAAATACCTAGAAGCGCTTGATGCCTATAATACCGCCTATGAGGTAACAGTCTATAGAAAGACAAAGTTAAAGGCCCTTTTGTATAAGGCCAATCTACTTTCTACCTTTTTGGATGCAGAGAAGGAGGCATTAGAGATTTATGACCAGATAATTAAAGAATACCCTGAAGGAGAAGAGATTGCCTTATATCGTAAAGGCCTGCTTCTTTTTGATATGGGAAGATTTGAGGAGGCAACCAAGGTCTTAGAGGTCTATGTTAGAAAATACCCTAAAGGCCGTTTTATATTTCAGGTAGAGGTGTTATTAGAGAAGGCAAAAAAGGCTATTGTAAAACCTGTACCAAAGGTCAAAAGACCAAAAGTCAGGGTATTGCTCCATCGGAGGGTGAAAAAAGTAGCAATAGAAGGTGAGGGTCTCCTCATTGATGGAAAGTCATTCAGAGGAAATACCATTTTCTGTCGTTTAAAAAATGGTGCAATCTATATAAATGGAAGTAGGTCTTCATCCACTGTAACCATCTCTTCCCAAAGCCCTCTAAAGGTTATTGCTGGAAAGAATAAAAAAACGGTCCGTGGACAGCTTCTTTTAATGGTTAAGGACAATGCTATTATGGTAATAAATATTATTGATATAGAGAACTATTTACTCTCTGTTGTGCCCTCTGAATCCTATGCCTCATGGCCCCTTGAGACCCTAAAGGCACAGGCCGTGGCTGCACGGACATACGCCATCTATCAAGCATTACATCGGAAAAACTGGGAATATGACTTGGTAGATAATGAGGGGGATCAGGCCTATAGGGGAGTAGAGAGGGAAGACCCTAGAAGCACTAAGGCGGTAATTGAGACAGAGGGGCTGGTTTTAATGGAAGAAAAGCGGCCAATTCTGGCCATGTACACTGCAAACAGTGGTGGATATACTGCATCTGCTAGAAGTATATTTAAACTGTATAAGTCATACCTTATTGCCCATCCAGACCCAGCCAGCCTTAAAGGAAAGATGTCACACTGGAAAAGGGCATATACCGTAAAGGAGGTAGAAAGGGCCCTGCGGGGCATTGGCCTAAGGATAAGGGGACTGCAGGACATCCTTCCAGCAGAAAAGGGGCCATCTGGGAGGATTATAAAGGTAAGCATTGTAGCCAAGCGAGGAGGTGGTGTCTTTCGCACCCGTACTACCTTACGCCGTGCATTGAAACTGCCAGAAATCCTCTTTTCAATCCGTAAATCAAGGAATAAATTTATCTTTGAAGGCCGTGGTTGGGGACACGGGGTGGGCTATTCCCAGTGGGGGGCACAAGAGTTGGGCAAGGCAGGCAAATCTTTTTCCGAGATTCTTAGCTTCTATTATCCTAATACAAGATTAAAAAAATTGTGGTAAAATAAAATTGAGGTTTTTGAGATGAAAAGAATGAATTTTCTTATATTTTTGTTGATTACAGCCTTAGTTCTCAATACCTCTTGTCTCCATGCAAGTAAGAGAAAAACCAAAAAGGTCGATAAAATATATTACATTGCTGAAAAGGACTTACCAAGGAGGGTGGCCATCCTATCACCCTTTTTTGCCAAGAAGGTCTCACCTCCACCGTTTGCAAGTGGGCTTATTAGGGGTGTCATCCAAAACTATCTTGTGGGTAAGGGTTTTTCAACCCTACCCCTTGCTACTGTGGATGCGAAGGTAGGAAAGGGCCTTCCCTTTAAAACCTTTTCTCCTGCGGCGGTGTTTAAAAAATTGCCAGATGCCGATGGCCTTGTGACAATCACCGTATATCAGCTCTCTCGTTTCAATATCCTCTTGGCCCAATACTACAAGATAGACGCTGAATTATGCCTTTACAATAGGGCCAAAAAACTTGGCTGCTGGCGGGAGAAGGCAAGGAGGAGAAAGGTCGCTATTGCAGCCGACCCATTGGGTGCTATTGCGGCTGTGGTCTCTTCAGCGGTGACAGATACAGGCGATATCCACATTAAAAATGCAGTATTTGAGTGGGCATTTAAGGTAAGCAGCCTGATGCCTGGTTTTTCAGAGGCAACAAAGAGGCCAAAAATCTTAAGGTTAGTGACAAACATCACCCCTGCCCCATTTAAGTTGGGTGATAGGATTATGGTGGGGCTTGAGGGCGATGCGGGGCTGAATGCAAGCTTTGACCTAGGTGAATTCAAAAAGGGAATAGATATGACGGAAGCCGAACCAGGGATTTATAAAGGGATGTATGTTGTGCAAGAAGGGGATAGCCTTAAAAATGGTATATTGGTGGCCCACCTCAGAAGGCCAGATGGTCAGAGTAGGGATTGGATAGAGACCTTCCCCCTTATCACCATAGATGGTTGTCCACCTAGGGTGGCGCAGGGTCTTTCTCCACAGGTTAAAAAAGATGCTATAAAACTTGGTTGGCACACTGAGGATGTAGAGACTGTAGCATTTCTTATCCTTCGCAGTGAAAGTCCTTTATCAGGGTATAAACAAATTGCCAAGGTAAGTGAATTCTCCTATGAAGACAAAGCAGTTGAGCCTGGGAAAACCTATTTTTATCGTGTGATTGCCTTAGATGAGGTTGGCAATAGGTCTAAACCCGCCCAGTGTGGTCCTGTTGCCCTACCTGTGCTTACAGAGCAGACCCTGCCTGAGACCCTTATTGGTACATTCTCTGCTGGCCGTTATCTCCTTGCAAAGACTACAAAAGTCCCAATTGGCACAAAGGCACAGATTGGCCCTTCTGTAAATGTTATGTGTGGAAAGGAGGCAAAAATTGTGGTTGAAGGTGAGCTAGATATCAAAAATGCTATCTTTAATCCTAAAAAGGATAGTTGGGTAGGCATTGAGATTGTGCCTTCTGGAAGGCTCCTTTTGCAAGGAACTACTATAAATGGGGCAAAAAAGATTGTAATTAAGGGAGGCGCCTCCTTTGAGAAATTGACCCTTAAGGGTGGGAAGGTTGGACTGCTTATAGCTACCCCACGGGGGGTAGAGGTAAAGGACAGCATGTTTACTGGACTTGATAAGGCAATTAGACTTGAAGATGGAAAAATTTCTATTACAGGCTCTCGTTTTGAGAAAAATGAATTGGCCATAGAAATTTTAAATGGCCAGGCCATTATTTCAGAAAACAACTTCTGGAAAAACAAATTAAATGTGAAAAGTAATGTGCCCTTAATCCTAAAAAGGAACTATATGGGAAGCACAGAACCAGGGGCCTTTTTAATAGAGGGGAAGATAGAGGTAAAGAGTATATTGACATCCCCATATCCCCAGGGAGAGGAGCAGATTATAGAGCCTGAGAAACTTAAAAAACAAGCAGAAAAATTAAGAAATTATGGAATTGCTGCAATAAATAGGGGAGAATACGGGAAGGCATATGAGCTTTTAGAAAAGGCTTTAAAAATCTGGCCTGAAAAGGAGACCTATATCTATTATATTTACACCCTTTCAGCCCTTGGTGAGGAGGCCAAATTAAAGCAGGTTGTGGAGGAGGCATTAAAAAAATATCCTTATGAGATGAAAATTTACCAAATTTCTGTACGTTATTATTTACAAACAGGCCAAAGAGATGAGGCAAGAAGACTATTGCAAAGGGGACTAAGATTAAATCCTCACAATCCTAGCCTTGAGGCCATGTTGCCATTGGTGGGAGGAAAAGAAATAAAGGAAAAATAACATTACAGTAGCCAAAGCTTTGTTACCTTTGGATCAATAATAATCTCATCCCTTTCAAAGTCAAGCTTTAGCCTCCATTTTTGAAGTGTAGCTGCACCAATTATTATACCATTGCTTAATTTTTCTATCACCATAAATTCATCAGAGAAGCGATACTCCCCAATATAAAAATTAAGTCTTACAGCACCTTTTGAAATCACCTTTCTACCTTTTTCGGCTGTCCCAAACTCCATGGGCTCTGGCAGTGGCTCAACTGTACCAAGACTTTTTGCCAGTTCTGGATGAATGCAGGAATATGTAGACCCTGAATCAAATATCGCCTCCTTCTCTAATTCACCTTTAGACCCCCTAAGTTTTATCTTTTTTATAATTACAGCCATTTCTATTCCCTTTTCATTTACTTACCAGAAATTCACATTTACATCAAGTCTTTTCGATTTTGAGATGGAATATTATAATGTAAGGGCCAGGAGATCGTTACCACCCTTACTGCCCAAAAGGTAGAAACATCATCTAGGATAACAGGAGGCAATCAAGCAAACTCTTCAGGTAAACTTAAATCTTAAATCTCTAAGCTTCTCTAAAGGGGGTTTTCCATCCATCTTGTCTCCAAAAGGCCTACTTATTTGCACATTTGATATAAAATATCTTAATAGCTGGCATCCCCTCTTTTTTAGGTTTTTAAAGTGAGTTTCTAAACCATGTATGCCAGCTATCCTATCTATGGCAATAATTTCTAGGCCCATATAACTTTTTTCTTGACAATAGCTTAATTAAAAAATTATAATAAAGAGGTGAAAAATATGAAAACGAAAATGGTAACTATTTTATTATGTTTCTTTTTTATGATAACTTGTGCTCCTTATAGAAGATGTGCTGAGGATCTTAGAAAAGAATATGTAATAACTGGTTCATTATATAGTTTAGACGCTTCACTTGAATGTCTAGCAAGAAGATATTTAAAAAAACCTGGAGATGAAAAAACAGCTAATTATCTCAAAGAAATTATTCCTCGCATCCAGGACAAACATATAAAAAAGGCACAAGGTTTTCTGAGAAAAAAACACTATGATAAGGCAATAATGGAATACGATAGGCTAATTGAGTTAAATGCCTTAGTATCTAGACTGCCAGGGGACATTCCTAAATTTGATGAAAATAAAATAATGGATGGAAGGAGCAAAATTGTTAGAGAGGCAGCAAAGTCCCATTTTAATAAGGGAAATGAATATAAACACATTTATTGGAATATCCCAGCCTCTCAAAGGGTCAAAAGAAAGGAAACTGCAAAAAAGGCCGCAATAGAGTTTAGAAAATGTTTGGCTTATGACCCCTCTTATCCAGATGCCGAATACAAATATGAATTTTGGAAAGAAAAAGCTATTAGAAAGATTGTAGTAATGCCATTTACACCACATGGAAGAACAAGGCCTTCAATAGAAGGTAGGATAATAGCTGATAATATATTATCCACTGTTCAGGAAATCGAGGCTGAATTTATAAAATTTCTCATACCTGATACAGAAAGGTTACTGAGGAGATGGACAAAGGCCTTTGATCCTGATTATGCCCCTGTAATACTAGGGCATCTTGATGCTGATGACATTCTCTATGGAGAAATAAGTATAGATACAAGAGATACGGGTTGGCAGACAAAATGGGAATCTAATCAAGAAACGCTATATAAATGTAGAGGAAAGAAATCAGGAGATATTTGGGAAAACATAACAGGTTGTAGTGGGAAGCGTTATGTATTTTTGGGGGAGAAAGCAGAAGAAATAGGAAGAAAACAAATTACAGCAAAATGGAGAGTTCATACAAGAGAAACCTCCGCAACAATTATTGGAAATTATATATTAAAACATTTAAGAGCAAGAAGGGCTTGTGAAGTTCTAACAAATGGTAGTTTTTCAAAAAGATTTAGTGATTCTTCTTCTTATTGTGATTCTTTAAGTGGTGATGAGCGAGCTGTGCCTCCTGGGGTTAAAAGCTGTCTTGATAGGGAACCAACGCCACCTACCCTTCCTCATATTTTAGCAAAAGAGGCTGCTAAAAACGCAGGCAAGGAAATAGCAAAGAAGCTATTTAAGTATTATCATTAAAGACTAACAATGAGGAGAAAAAAATGAAAAGGAAAAGAGCTATTCTTTTCTTTGTTTTAATAATATTAGCGGGTTGTACAGCTAAGATAGGAAGCCCTATTCGAGCAGATTATATAGAGTTTATTAGGCCAGGATTTACTTTCGAAGATAAGATAAGAGAAAAATTAGGCAAGCCTTATAGGGAATCTTGTTTTGATGCAAAAAAGGTTATTAGCTATAAGTATATAAAAGGTGGCTATATTGGGAAAAAGGTTAATCAACAATTGATAATTACTATTAATGAGGAAGGCAAAGTAACAAATTTTTGCCACAATTTGAGATAGTTAAAGGGTTTTACCTAGGCACAAACAGGTAGCTGATTTGCAGGTAGCATGAAAAGATACGTATAACTTTTTTTCTTGACAAAGGGATTAATGATGGGATAAATAAAATTAATGTTATTTTTTATAGATTTTTATGGAGGCATTTATGAAGATAAAGAGGATAGAGAGTTTATGGGTCATTATTTGTTTAGTGTTGTTTTGGAATGCGATGGCCCTGGCTATGGAGGTAATTGCGATTGGGGAAGGACATACAAGACAGGAGGCAATCAATAATGGTATTAGGACTGCCATAGAAAAGGCATTAGGGACATATATAAAGTCCAGCACTGAGATAGGCCAAGGAAAGATGATCTATGACAGGATTGCCTCGGCCAGTGCTGGCTATGTAAAAAATTATAAGGTGCTAGTTGAGGGTAGGGACCCTGTGACCGATACATACAAGGTAAGGCTTTCTGTAATTATAGATGATTATCGTTTAAGGAGCGCTATTGATGAATTTAGAAAGGAGCCTCGTTTTCAGAGGGCATTTCAGGAAACTAGTTTTGAGCAGAGACGGGTAGTAGTGGTCTATATGCCCCGCACTGGTCTTGATCTACCCTATAGTTCAAAGGCTGTTCAAACAGTGATGGATTTAATTGAAGACAAATTGGCAGGCTATGGTTTTCGTGTATTTTTGCCCTCTGAGCTGAAAAGGATAAGGGGGAGGGTGGCAGAAATGGTAGTAGATGAGGAAACGGCTATTCAGATTGCCCGTCAGGAGACAGGAGATGCTGTTGTATTAGTCAGTTTTGATGCAGGCACAAGGCCAACCCCTGATGGCTATATGCTTATCTTGGCCAGCCTTAGTATTAAGGCCTATGATGTAACGACCGGGGAGCTTTTTGCCAATGTACAGGATAGGGGTAAGACCATCAGCCGTGGGGGGGGTTATGGACTTGCTGATGGAATTGCCCGGGTTGCCCTCAAGATAGGGCCCACCTGTGTAGATCGATTGACTGCCAAGATTGTAGAGCGCTTTAGTACAAAAAGGGCAAAATTTGTGGTCTTAATCTTTAAGAATATATCCCCAAAGGATCAGGACAGGGTGGAGGATCTATTAGAAAGCGATATCGGCTGGAAATACCGTATTTCACGACAGACAGGAAGTTATATGGAAATAGAGGTCTTTAGCGAGGCAGATCCTACATCTGTCAGAAAAATAATGAGGAGAAGTATTAAAAGGGCAGGGCTTCCCCTTACCCCCACAGAGATGGCAGGAAGCCGGGTGGTCTTTAGTGGAAATTATACGAGGGGAGGATTTTAATTATGAAGAGGTATTTTTTATTTTTGATAGGCCTTTTCTTATTGGTGACGATGACTGCCTGTGCTACTACACACCTAGCTACTACAGGGGCGTTAGTGAGCGTATATCGCCCTAATCCTATAAAGGAGGGTTTGGTCTGTACTACCCAAGGCAAAAGTGGTATCTCGTTTATGTATGTTGGAGCAGAGACAGTAAGTGGTCAAGTCACTTCCCATGAAAAGGAGGTAATAGCCCAGTGTGCTAAGGCTGTACTAGGAGAGACAAGATTTATAAATGCCGTTGCTGTACCCTCAATAGAGGGTGAGTATCCAGATTTGAGCATTAGGGTCCATCAATTTTTTGTAAATACCAAGCGAGAAGGGGATAGAATTGTTCGTGATGGTGTATTCCAGGCCAGTTTTTCTATAAGACAGGCAGGTATACTTGAGTGCTCAACTAGTGAACCTATCCTTATTGAGAAACACTTTGAGGTACCATATTATAAGAGTGAGGCATTGCCCTCTGAGCTTCGTATAAAGGAGATTATTGTCAAAGAGGCTGTGCGGCGGGTAATACGGCAATTTGTACCTGTAAAGAGTAGGGTACTAAGACCAGCGAAAATGGAGGGAACAGTAGCAAGAAGGGCAGCTGCTATGATAAATGCAGGCAACTGCCGGGGGGCCTATGAGGTGCTTAGACCATTGGCAGATAACCCCAACTGCACTGATGCAGGAATAATCTATAATACAGGGCTGGCCTTAGAATGCCTTGCCTGGAATGAGGCAAATGACCAACCTACCCAGGCACGTTATCTCAATAAGGCCATGGAATATTATCGCCGGGCTGCCTTTTTAAAACCAAACGATGCCGATATGCAAAGGGCTGTTCGTGATGTCTCATATGAGCTAGAGACTGCATTTGCCTCCTTTGGTCGACAGGAAAAGACAAAGAGACTCTTAGAGGAATATAAAACCCCTACAGGTTTTTAAGATGAAAAAGATATACTTAATTTTTTTAATCCTTTTCTTTGTGTTAGGCTGTGCAAGTATGCCTGTTGTTCCAGGAACAAACAAAGTCTCTACAAATCCTATCATGGAGTTGGAGATAGACCTAGTCTTTTTAGATGAATTGGCGGCCCTTACCAAATTAAACCAGACTATTTTAGAAAGGATGCCTGTTTCTTTAGAGGATAAATGGCCTGAGCTTTTAAACCACTATGTAAAAAGGCCTGCTCCAGGGGAAAAGGAAAGAAAGAGGGCCTATGATGAGTGTTTGACCAGGCTCCTTAAAAAAGACTTTAGTTTCTTTAGGGTCTATAATCCTGCAGTTTATACAGCATTTTTAATTAGATCTGGTGGTTTTCTTTCAGGGATTACAGGAGGCACAAGGGCAACAGTCTTTGTCAAGGCTGCTGAGGCATTGGGCCGTCGCTATGAACATGCAAAGTTAGTGCTTGGTCATCTCCCATTTGGCTGCAAGTGTGCTTATTACAGCAGGGCATTTTATTCTGTTAATCCAAGTAACCCTATTTGCCAACATGAAAGAAGAAGTAAGTGTGCCTTCTTTTATAGACCAACTGAGGAAATGCTCTATAGATATCTTTTTTCAAGTGGCTTTGGGTCTTGGGTAGATTTAAAAATCCATCACAGCTGCTTTAGGGTAGTGGAGGGTGAACACCTAGGCACATTCAAAGAGGTTTTTTATACACTCCTCCCCGAAGACAAACAAGATGAGATTAAAAGGACAGATGAAGAATTGGCTATAGCAAGAACAGATTTGGAAAAGATAAAAGCGCAGCTAAAAGATAAAAAATTGCCATGGGGAGAGAGAGTTGTTCTTAGTAGACAAAAGGCAGAACTTGAGGGAAATGTACGTAATAAAAAGATCCTCCAGAAAAGGCTCTATAATGAGGCGCTTACTACCATCGAGGTAACACCAGAAAAGATAGAAAAAGCGAAAAAACTTTTAGAAATAGCAAAGTTTATAGATGGAAACTTCAATCGCATAGCAACAGCTATGACATTCTTAACAGTAAAGATTATCGATGACATAGCGGTATGGAGTTCTCTCAAGGCACAGGATATAGGCCAGGCCTTGTCATCCCTTATTATTATGGGTGTTATAGTAGGGCCAAATGCAGAGGCACTAAGCCAAAAAAGGGCTAAGCTTTTAGGTAAACGTGTTATAACACTACCTATAAATTATGCCGAAATTCTGGCACATAGTATTTCACAAAAAGAGCAGGTAGCTGAGTATAAAGGTTATTTAGAGGCATTAGTAAAGATGGAAGAAAAGATCAATCTATAAAAAACTAAGAGAGGAGGCTATGATGGGTAAAAAAAATTTTTTTATTTTTTTGGTTATAATCCTGACGTTTCTTATCTCCTGTGCCAAGCCTAAGCCAGTCCCTATATCTATTGAAGATATACCCTCTCACCATTATCTTCAGGGCATGGAGGCAATTGAAAGAGGTGATATTGTAGAGGCAAACAGGCGGTTTGAGCGAGCACTTTATTTGGATAGAGATTATAGCCCTGCCTTGGCAGGAAAGGCCCTGGTGATAGCGATAAAGGCCGGGCAACAAGCAGAGAAGGAACACCAAAAAATAGATATAAAAAGGGCTATTAAATATCTTGACAAGAGTGAGGATAAGGCCGAAGGCGATACAGAAAAATTTATTTACCATGTTACGGGTATCAGGGTCTATACAGAGGGACACCCTAAGAAATGGCTTAAAAAGGCCAAAAATCATTATGAAGATGCTCTTGATCTCAAAAAGGTCAATGAGGCAGACCTGCCTTACTACCAAACTAGGAGTGCTGCTCATTACTTTATGGGTGTAGCTTATTATAAGGCCTATGAGTTCAGAAAGGCAGAAGAGACCCTTGCCAAGGTAATCTCTGCAAAACCAGCAAAATGGCATGATCGTGCCAATACCCTTTACAAAAAGGTACAAAAGATTGTGCGTGCTTGTGGTCAATATACCCTTACCGATGTGGCTAAAAAGATTGCCATAAAGGATGCTATTACTAAAGCAGATGTGGCGGCACTGCTGGTAGATGAGCTTCATCTTGATCGCTTTTTGGCAGGGCGCATTCCTATAAAGTCCCAAATACCTAAAGCCGATTTTATTCCGGCCGATGCCTTAAACCATATATTTAAAAACGAAATTATCATTGTTACTAAATGGAATGTGAGGGGGCTTGAGGCTCAATATGACTATACAACTAGGGCCTATTTATTTAAACCTCAGTCCTTTGTAAAGCGCAAGGAATTGGCATTTATTTTAGAAGACCTATTAATTAAATTAACAGGGAATGAGAAACTGTCTACGGCCTATTTTGGCGCAGAGAACACACCTTTTCCTGATGTACCCTCAAATGTTGCCTGGTTTAATGCGGTGATGAATGTCACTACGAGAGGACTTATGGAGCCAGAGCTTTCTGGTGAATTCAGGCCAGAGGATTATGTTGATGGGGCAGAACTACTGTTGGCTGTGATGAAACTTAGAAATGTCATGAATATTTATTAAAAAAAGGAGGAATCAAAGATGAAGAAACTTTTAGGCACTTTTTTAGTATTATTAGTCAGTCTTGTGGTGGTTGCTTATACTCAAGAAACTTGGCAGTCAGTTACAGAACCTGTCAAGGTATTTAGTGAGGGTTATATTAAGGTAATTGGAACCTCTGAGGAGGGACAAAGTCGTTATCGGGCAATAAGGGCTGCAACTGTGGTAGCACAGAGGGACTTGCTTGAAGTGCTCCAAGGTCTTCATCTTTATGGCAGTACTACAATAAGGGATGGGATGCTTCAAAGCGATGCCATTAGGACTACAGTAGAAGGATATCTTAAGGGGGCCATGAAGTGTGGAGAGCGCTATGATCCTAACCGTGGTTATGCCCAGGTCTGCCTGAAGCTTTATATTAGAGGAAAGGGTGGTCTTTATGATATTATCCTACCCTTAATGAAGGATGAAAAGCTTTTGCCTCCCCCTGCACCTGCCTATCAGCCAAAGCTGATTCCAGAGGTAATACCTTCAACACCTGCTACGGAAAAAAAACCTGAAGTAGCCTCAATTCCAAAAAAGCCTAAAGTAGCTCCACCTTCTGAGCTTGTTAATCCCCATGATGGTCTTATTCTTGATGTCAGAGAATATAATTTTAGACCTGCCTTGGTAAATCGCATTCTTACTGACAAAAATGAGGTGGTTTTTGATCCTTCTAAAATTGTAAGTTCTGTTTTGCTAGAAAGGGGTTGTGGTGGTTTTACCAATGATGAAAATAAGGCCAAGGCCTTACTTCAGAGCTGGGGGTCTAATAATCCAATGTATATTAGGGCAAAGGGTGTGGTAAAATTTACAGATGCACAGGTAGGCTCTGATGAGGCAGCAGCCATATTTACACACAACCAAAAGACCAACTTCCTCGCACAGGCAAAGGTAGTATTTTTGTTGAAATAACA
>CAZNJP010000028.1:0-17561 GCA_964573345.1 uncultured Syntrophobacter sp.
CTATTTGGACTATGGTATATTTCAACCCATCCAGATTGCCTCAATTATTGCATTAAATAGCTCACGAGATTGTGTAAAAGAGACTGTAAGGGTATATCAAGAAAGGCGAGATGTACTGGTAAACGGGTTAAACCGCATTGGTTGGAAAGTTGAGAAACCAAAGGCCACTATGTTTGTCTGGGCAAAGATACCAGAGGAATATAGATATTTAGATTCAGTAGATTTTTCAAAAATGCTTATTAAAAAGGCCAAAGTGGCAGTTTCCCCAGGCATTGGTTTTGGAGAATGTGGAGAAGGATATGTACGATTTGCCTTAGTAGAGAATCCACAAAGGATTCGGCAAGCCATAAGAGGATTAAAAAAGGTAATAAACCCCTGATGCTCGATAATACGAGCATCAAGAATCGTGAATCGAAAAATAGTTGACTGAGAGGACATTTCAGGTGAAAAGGGATATTAGGATTGGTCTAATTGGAATAGGTACAGTAGGCACAGGGGTAGCTAAAATTTTATTAGAAAAAAAAAGATTATTGAAACTCAAAGTAGGCATTCCTTTAGTGTTAAAACAGATTGCTGATCAAGATTTAAATAGACGACGTCCTGTAAATTTAAGCAGTGTAGTCGTGACTTCAAAGGCAGAAGATATAATCAATAACCCAGAGATTGATATTGTAGTTGAGCTGATTGGTGGATATGAACCTGCAAAGACCTTTATTCTTAAAGCAATTTCTAAAGGGAAACATGTTGTTACAGCAAATAAGGCACTTTTAGCTACCTATGGAGAAGAAATATTTGCTGCTGCCGAGAGTGCGGGTGTAGATGTGGCCTTTGAGGCAAGTGTAGGAGGGGGCATCCCCTTAATTAAGAGCATTAAAGAGGGTTTGGTGGCTAATAACATTGAGTGTATGTTTGGCATCTTAAATGGGACAGCCAATTATATCTTAACCAAAATGACAGATGGAGGCACTACATTTGAAGCAGCATTAAAAAATGCTCAGCAAAAGGGATATGCAGAGGCAGACCCTAAATTTGATGTAGAAGGTGTGGATACAGCACATAAATTGGCCATTTTAACGACCTTGGCCTATGGTACCTTTATTGACTTTGACCACATTTATATTGAGGGTATCAATCACCTTACTCCTTTGGATATTCAGTTTGCAAAAGAACTAGGTTATTGCATAAAGCTCTTGGCCATTTCTCGCTTAAGAAAGGATGGAATGGAAATGCGTGTTCACCCTACAATGATTCCAGAAACACATCTTTTGGCCAGTGTAAACAGGGCATACAATGCCTTGTTGATTAGAGGAGATAGTGTAGGAAATGTGCTATTTTATGGCCTAGGGGCAGGAATGATGCCTGCAGGCAGTGCTGTGGTAAGCGATATAGTTGACCTTTCAAGAAATTTGATAAAAGGAGGAATCCAGCGAGTGCCTGCATTGGCCTATATCCCAAAAGGGCGACAAAAAAGGCCTATAATACTTATTGATAATTTAGAATGCTGTTATTATTTTAGATTTTCTGCCCTGGATCAGCCAGGTGTTTTGGCAAAAATTGCAGGTATCTTGGGAAAGCACAAAATCAGTATTGTCTCTGTTATCCAAAAAGGCAGAAAAGTCAAGGGCTCTGTACCCATTGTTATGCTTACACATAAAGCTAAAGAAGCACATGTAAAACAGGCCTTAAAGGAAATTGATAAGCTAGAAGTGGTTAGAGGAAAAACAGTATTTATAAGGATGGAAGATAGTTTAGATGTGTTTTAACTAAAAATGACAAATGCAAATATCAAAATAAAAAACTCAAAATTAGTAATCGTCCACCACAGAGTACACAGAGGAAAATAAGAATTTTTAAAATGCTTTGCTTTTGTGCTCTGTAATCTCTGCGTTCTCTGCGGTAAACCCTCACACCAAAAAGTTTGGTGTGGGGGTAAATATAAAAATGATGAACAGTTACCAAAATTAAAACCGAAAAAGAAATTCGTTTTACTTTTTAATTTTGCATTTTGATATTTGATATGAATAAGGAGTTAGTTTAGGGATAAATTCCGTGTCAGTAAGTAATAAAAAGTATGTCATTTTGGTAGGAGATGGTATGGGGGATTATCCTCATTCTTCCCTGGGTGATAGGACCCCTCTGATGGCTGCCAATACACCTCATATGGACTTTATTGCAAACTGTGGTATCTTAGGTCTGGTGAGGACTGTTCCCAATGGCCTTCCACCTGGCAGTGATGTGGCTAATCTTTCTCTTTTGGGTTATGATCCCAGGCTTTATCACACAGGACGTGGTCCAATAGAGGCAGCCAGTTTAGGTATAAAGGCAGTACCTTCAGACCTGATTTTCCGCTGTAACCTTGTAACCTTAGAAAAAAAAGGGAAATCAATATATATGAAGGATTATAGTGCGGGCCACATTACAAGCCAGGAAGCAAGAGAATTAATTTATGAGTTAAATAAACATCTAGGTAAAGAGGGCTTTTCCTTTTATCCAGGTGTAAGCTATAGGCATATTTTGATATGGCATAAAACAGAAACGGATTTAAACACCATTCCCCCTCATGATGTCTCAGGGCAAGAGATAAGTGCCTATTTGGAATCGTTGCCTCCATCCTTGCAAAGATTAGCTGAATTAGCTGAAAAATACCTGGCAAATCACGCTATAAATAGAGAAAGAATAAAAAAAGGGCTTTCTCCAGCAAATGCAATTTGGCCATGGGGACAGGGGAGGATGCTTAAAATGCCCTTTTTTAAAGAAAAATATGGGCTAAAAGGGGCTATAATATCTGCTGTGGATTTGATTAAAGGCATTGGAGTGCTGAGTGGACTTGAGGTTATTAATGTCCCTGGAGCAACCGGTTATTTTGATACAGATTATGAGGCCAAGGCTAAATATGCCATAAAGGCATTACAAACAGTGGATTTTGTTTATGTCCATGTGGAGGCACCTGATGAAGCATCTCATTTAGGCAACCTAAATCAAAAGATTAAGGCCATAGAGGAATTCGATGAAAAGGTGGTAGGAAATATATTAAGGACAATAGATAAAGAAGATATGAAAATCATGGTAACTACAGACCATTACACCCCGATATCTAAAAAGACCCATTCCAAGGAGCCTGTTCCATTTGCCATTTATGACCTGCCCGCTCGGGCCTCGCAGTGGCAGGCGGGTAAGAAGGAAAAAAGGCAAAAAAGAAAGATGTTTTGTGAAATTTTTGCCTCTAAAAGTGGTGTTTTTATAGACCCTGGATATAAATTAATGGATTTTTTCTTTGGAGACGATTATGAGCAGGCATAAAAAGATTGAACGCAGGAGGGAGATTGAACGTAGGAGAAGGAGAAGGCGAAAAAGGCTTAAACTACGAGCAAAGGGGCTTTTATCCCCTGATTCAAAGGAGGGAGTTGACAAGGTAAATGTAGGTAATTAGAATAATAGAAAATCAGGATGAAGAGGACTTATCAACCACATATTAAGAGAGGCAAGAGGGTTCATGGCTTTTTGGCCCGGATGTCAACCAAGGCTGGCAGAGCAATAATAAACAGAAGAAGGGCCAAGGGTAGAAAAAGACTGACCGTTTTTAATTAAAGTGGTTGATGAAATTATTTGGATTTGCAAAGCAGGAGAAGATACGGAAAAAAAGGGAGTTTTCAGCAGTTGTTAGCCACAGTGAGAAACTTTATAGTCCACATTTTATGATATACCTTAAACCTGACCAACATCGGAGATTGGGTATCACGGTCAGTCACCATGTGGGGAATGCAGTAAAGAGGAATCGGGTAAAGCGGTTGCTACGAGAGTTTTTTAGATTAAACAAAGAAAGGCTGCCTCATTGCGACATATTAATTGTTGCCAAAAAAGGTGCACCCTTTTTGGGGTATCAACAAGTTTATGAAGAGCTAAGGGAAGCATTAATTAAATGAAATATTTGTTATTAAAGATAATTAAATTTTATCAGTGGTTTATTTCACCACTTTTTCTTTCCTCTTGCCGATTTTATCCTACATGTTCTGCTTATGCGGCAGAGGCCATAAGTCGATATGGCGTCTTGCGTGGTGGATACAAAGCCTTGTGTCGCATAATCAGATGTCACCCTTTTCATCCTGGGGGTTATGACCCTGTAAAATAAGTGATTTTGGAGTAAAAAATGGCCTATCGTGTGATTTTGGCCTTTGTGCTTTCTTTAATTATTATTTTGGCCTATGATTATTTTTTTGTACGTAAATACCAACAGCAACAACCATCTAAACAGCCCCAGGAGAAAATAGAAGAGAGAGATGATTATTTTAAACCACTTGAGCTACCTGTTTCACCAAAGGCGGTCAAAACAGATTTTGGTAGGGATATCGCTGTTTCCACATCTCTTTATGAAGCAACTTTTTCTGAAAAAGGGGGATGTTTAAAAAACTTCTTACTAGAGGGGTATCGGGAAGATGTTACCCCCAATTCACCCCATAAAAGACTTATTTTGGCCGATGATAACCCACCACTAAGGCTGCGTTTTTTGAATACGAATTTTGAGACCATGAGCTATCATTGTAGTAAGGATAGATTAGAGCTTACAAGGTGGCAAAAACCCTCACAGCTTTCTTTTACAGCGGAGAATTCATCCCTTTTGGTCAAAAAAATCTATACATTTTATCCTAATAATTATTATTTTGACCTCAAGATAGTTTTAGAAAATAAGGGTAAAGAGGTTTTTAAAGACAATTTGATCTTGTCCCTGGCAAACAAGTGGCCTAGAAAACAGGGGTATCGTTCTTTTTCTGGTGCAGTTTTTTGGTTAGATAATAAATTTAAATCATTAAAGCAAAAAAAGATCAAGGATAAGATAGTAAGGGCAGGAGAAGTTAAGTGGGTAGGGCTGAGTGATGAATATTTCATGACTGTCATAATAAATAAGGCATTTGATAAAGCAAGCTTTATTTTAAATACCCATTCTGAGTTATTAAGTTGTGAATTTTTGACCCCACCTATAGTGTTAGCACCAAATGAAAAAAGGTCTATTTCCTTTTTACTCTACTTTGGTCCAAAAGAGATAGATAGACTAAAGACCTTGGGTTTTCATTTAGATAGGGCAGTAGATTTTGGGTTTTTTAGTTCTATCAGTAAACTCGCGCTTTATGTACTAAAATGGTTTTATAGATTTACCCACAATTATGGTATAGCTATTATTGTATTGACTTTAGTGATTAAAATTTTGTTTTGGCCTTTGACCCATCACAGTTATAAGTCTATGAAAGATATGCAAAGACTAAAACCCCAGATTGATAAGATTAGGCAGAGGTATAAGGATGACAAAGTACGTATGAATCAAGAGATGATGAACCTTTATCGTACATATAAAATTAACCCCATGGGGGGGTGTCTGCCTATGATTTTACAAATTCCTGTATTTTTTGCCCTTTATTACGCATTACTTCATGCCATCGAGCTGCGGCATGCCGCATTTATTACCTATTTTCCTTTCACTCAAAAGATTTGGTTAGCAGACTTGTCAGCAAAGGACCCTTATTACATTACCCCTATCATAATGGGTGTTTCCATGTTGGTACAACAAAAACTGACACCTGCTGCCTCTATGAATCCTACTCAGGAGAAATTAATGCTACTTATGCCTATATTTTTTACTGTGATCTTTCTTAATTTCCCTTCGGGTTTGGTGATTTATTGGTTAATAAACAATATCCTTTCTATTGTTCAGCAAATTTATATCAATCGTCGATTTGAGTGAGGGAGGAAGAAATGGAAATTTGCGAATTTGAGGGCAAAACTGTTGAGGAAGCCATTGAAAAGGCCTGCGCTACCCTTAATACCAAAAAAGAGTACTTAGACATTCAAGTAATTTCCGAAGGTTCTGGGGGTATTTTAGGGCTTGTAGGTGTAAAAAGGGCAAAGATTAAAGTGACCCTAAAGGAGCAGACTGAAAAGGCTATAAACTTGGCAAAGGATGTATTGGAGAAATTTTTATCCTATTTCCCTGTACCTGCTAAACTAGAGGTGGAGACCGAAGAAGGTATTACTCGGTTTAATATCATAGGAGATGGTTCTGGTATTTTAATTGGAAAACAAGGACAGACTCTAAAAGAGTTAGAGTATTTATTTCAAAAGATGGTACAGAAGAGGTGGGGCGGATTACTCCCAGTGAGGATTGTATTAGATGCAGAAGGCTATCGTAAAAGGCGCCTTGAGTCCTTAAAAGAAATTGCTCAAAGATTAGCAGCTAAGGCCAAAAAGCTAGGTAAAACAGTTTCCACAGCACCTTTATCACCAGCAGAAAGAAGGATAGTCCATATAACCTTGAAAAAAGATGCAGAAATAAAGACCAGAAGTTCAGGTGAGGGAGAATCGAAAAAGGTTGATATTATTCCTATAAGGACTTCTTAGTGACTATTCAAGGTAAGGTTTGGAAATTTGGGGATAATATTGATACAGATGCCATCATCCCAGCAAGGTATTTGAATATTTCTGATATTGAAATTTTGGCCAGACACTGTCTAGAAGGAGTAAAGCCAAACTTTTCAGAACTGGTTAGCGAAGGGGATATTATCCTGGCTGGCAGGAATTTTGGTTGTGGTTCTTCACGAGAGCATGCACCTTTGGCCATAAAAGGTGCTGGTATAAAGGCAGTAGTGGCAAAGAGCTTCTCTAGAATATTTTATCGAAATGCCTTTAATATTGGGCTTCTTCTTATAGAATCAGAAGAAGTAGTGGGGGCAACACAGCAAGGAGATGTAATTGAGATTTCCCTTGACGATGGCAAAATTATCAATATTACCAAAAAATTGGTGTTTGAAATTCAACCCTTGCCAGACTTTATGATGGCATTAATCGCTGATGGGGGATTGATTGCCCATTTGGCCAAACAAGGTGGCAGTTGTGAGTAGACATTACAAGATTGGTGTAATACCAGGGGACGGCATTGGCCCAGAAGTAGTTGTTGAAGGGATTAAAGTGCTTGAGGCAATAAGTAAGGTATTCAACATTAACTTTGAGTTTATCTATTATCCTTATGGAGGTGAGCATTACTTAAAAACAAAAGAACTTTTACCAGATGAGGCCATTGAGGCATTTAAGGGTTTAAATGCCATTTATTTTGGAGCAGTTGGGCACCTGGATGTAAAACCAGGCATTTTGGAGCAAGGAATCTTGCTTAGGCTCAGGCAGGCCTTAGATCAATACATTAACTTAAGACCAGTAAAGCTTTATCCCGGGATATATTGCCCTATTAAAGATAAAAATCCAGAGGATATAGATTTTGTGGTGGTAAGGGAGAATACAGAGGGCCTTTATGTGGGGGCAGGTGGCTTTTTAAAACACGGCACTAAAAATGAAATAGCTATCCAGACCTCAATTAACACCTATAAAGGTATAGAGCGTTGTGTGAGATACGCCTTTGAATATTGTCAGAAAAGAAATAAGGCAAAAAAACTTACGCTTTGTGGAAAATCCAATGTTTTAACATATGCCTCAGGACTATGGGTGCGTGTTTTTGAAAAGGTAGCTAATGATTACCCTAATATAGAAACTGATTATGCCCATGTAGATGCTATATGTATGTGGATGATTAAAAATCCTGAAAAATTTGATGTAATTGTTACAGATAATATGTTTGGAGACATTATCACAGATTTAGGGGCTATTTTACAAGGAGGCTTGGGGGTAGCCGCAGGAGGGAATGTAAATCCTGAGGGAGTTTCTATGTTTGAACCCATTGGTGGTTCTGCCCCCAAATATAAGGATACTGGCAAAGCCAATCCTTTAGCAGCCATTTCGGCTGCCCAGATAATGTTACAAACTTTAAGTGAGGATAAAGCGGCTCAGGCTATAGAAGAAGGAGTTATATATGCAGTTGGCCATTTAAAAAGTATGTCTGCAGGAAAAATGGGTTATACTACCAGTGAAGTGGGCAGTTTAGTAGCGGAGTATATACAAGACAAAAAATAGGATTAAGAATTAAGCAGTAAGGATTAAGCCAAATCGTACACCATTAGAAAATAATTGTCAGAGGTAAGTAAGATGAAAAAGGTCAATGTAGCTGTAGTAGGTGCTACAGGCGCTGTAGGCAATGAGATGGTTAAAACCTTGGAGGAGAGAAGGTTTTCTATAAATGAATTAAAGTTATTGGCATCAAAGCGTTCTTTAGGAAAGAAATTAAGTTTTAATGGTAAAGAAATTGTAGTAGAAGAATTAACAGAAGGCTCATTTACTGATGTACAGATAGCCCTTTTTTCTGCAGGGGCCAAGGTAAGTAGAAAATTTGCCCCCATTGCTGCTAAATCTGGTTGTATAGTGGTTGATAATTCTAGTGCCTTTCGCATGGAGCCGGATGTCCCTTTAGTGGTTCCAGAGGTAAATTCCCATGCCATAGCCCAATACAGCAACCAGGGGATTATTGCAAATCCCAATTGCTCTACTATTCAAATGGTGGTAGCGCTTAAGCCTATTCATGACGTATCCAGGATTAAACGTGTAATAGTAGCTACCTATCAAGCAGTTTCTGGCACAGGAAAGAAGGCTATAGAAGAACTTTCTAATCAAACACAGGCCCTCTTTAAGTTTAAAGAGATTGTTTGTAATGTTTATCCTCATCAAATTGCCTTTAATTGTTTGCCCCATATAGATGTATTTTTGGAAAATGGCTACACCAAGGAAGAAATAAAGATGTATTATGAAACAAAAAAGATTATGGAAGATGATATAGAGGTTACAGCTACCTGTGTTAGGGTGCCTGTATTCTATAGTCACTCTGAGGCAGTAAATATAGAATTAGAAAAAAGGCTGACAGCAAATGAGGTAAGGGAAATTTTGTCTAATGCCCCAGGTATAAAGGTAGTAGATAATCCTGATAAAAATGAATATCCACTAGCCATTTATGCGGCTGGTAGGGATGAGGTGTTTGTGGGTCGGATTAGAAAAGATATCTCTAAAGAAAATTGTATTGAGATGTGGATAGTGTCAGATAATATTCGTAAAGGCGCAGCCCTTAATGCCGTACAAATTGCAGAGGTTCTATTAGAAAAATATTTATGAAATCTATAAATAGTTGACATGCACCTTAATGCAATTTCGCACTTAGGATTTTTAATTTTATTTTAACAGGGAATGTCAAAGGCATTTTTTATAACCTCTATCCTATTATCATCCAACTGAATGGCTACTACATCGAATCGTGCCCTTAGCTTAGTGAGGTGGTGTTGTTTTAGGTAGGCCTGGGCAAGTCTTATTAATTTTTTCTGCTTTTGAGAATGGACAGCCTCTTTTGCCAGCCCAAATTTTTTTACTCTGCGTGTTTTTACCTCAACAAACACAATGACATCCTCTTCTTTAGCCACAATATCTATTTCACCAAGTGGGTTTCTATAATTTCTGACTAAAATCTTATAACCGACCTTTTTCAAAAATTCTGCTGCTAAATCCTCTCCCTTTTTTGCAGGCGGGCGCCCGTCCGCCTCGGCTGAAGCCTCGCGACCCCAGGCGGGCTCATGCGTTAGCAGGCGGGTAGGTTTTTTATCCCTGAATTTCCACAATTTCATAGCTTTCTAAATGTAAGCTGGGATCAGAAATTATTTCTATTTGTTTGCCTATTTTCGCCTCATACGATCTCCACACAGAAGATTCTTGTTCTCGAATATCTCTGGCCAGATCAGGATGTACCTTTATTGCCAGCTTAGGTGAAATTGTGTGTGAGGCCACTTTTTCCAGTTCCTTTAATATTTCATAGAAGATAGTCCTTTTTGATTTTAAGAAGCCCCTTCCTTGACAATATGGGCAGGGCTCACAAAGATAATGGATCAAATCCTCCCGTTTTCTCTTGCGGGTCATCTCTACTAAACCCAATTTTGACATTTGTAAAATCTGGGTCTTACTGCGGTCTTTCTTTAGGACCTCTTCTAAGGCAGCAAGTACCTTCTGGCGATTTTGCTCTTTTTGCATATCAATAAAGTCGATGACAATAATCCCACCCAAGTCTCTTAATCTTAACTGATGGGCAATCTCTTGAACTGCCTCTAAATTGGTTTTAAAGATAGTCTCTTCTAAATTATCCTCTCCTACAAAATGCCCAGTATTTACATCAATAGTCACTAACGCTGAAGTTGCTTCAATGATGATATAACCTCCTGACTTAAGCCAAACTTTAGGCTGAAGGGCCTTATTAAAGGGTTCTTCAATGCAAAGTTTTTCAAATATAGGTATTTCTCCTTGATAAAGCTCTATAGTATGATGTAAATGTGGCATAAACTCTTTTACATAGGACAAAACTCGATTATACTCTTTGGGCGAATCTATTATCACAGAGCGGCTATGAGAACTAAAAAAATCACGTACAGCACGCAAGCAAAGGTCCGGCTCTTTGTATATCAAACCAGGTACAGCAACATCATACCTTTTGTCCAAGACATCTTGCCACAGGGAAGTCAACTTTTTCATTTCAAAGGAAAGCTTATCAGCATCTGCTCCAATGCTGGCAGTACGAATAATGACCCCCATCTCCTTTGGCTTTATTCCTTCTACAATCTTCTTTAACCTCTTTCTTTCTGTCTCATCCTCTATTCGACGAGAAATGCCTATATGATTAAAAAATGGCATAAGCACTGAGTAGTGCCCTGGAATGCTGATTCTGGTACTAAGCCTAGACCCTTTTGTGCCAATAGGGTCACGCACCACTTGGACAAAGACCTCTTGCCCTTGCTGGAGTATATTTTCTATGCGATAGTCTTTTGGCTCTATGTCTAAATCAAATTCTATATCCCACAGGTGGGGAATTACTTCTGAAATATAAAGAAATCCAGCTTTTCCTAAGCCAATATCTACAAAAGCCGCTTCTATTCCTGGTAGGACCTTCAATATACGCCCTCGATAAATGTTTCCTACCAAACTAGGTTCAAGTTCTCTTTCTAAATAAAATTCAACTAGATTCCCATTTTCCAAAATGGCCAATCGGGTTTCATGGGCCCTGGTATTAAGGACAAGTTCTGAGTACATATTTAAATTCCGGTTTTGATTATACCCAAAGCATTTGTTTGGTCTTTGTTTAGTTCAAGTATTGCCTGAAGTGCCTCTGTTAATTTAATGCCCCCAGAAGGGGGGGAGTCTAAAACTACTTCTAATTTATGAGGTTCAGTGGGTATAATCTTTTTAACTACCTCTTTTAGGTCTATTTTTCGTATCTGCCCTTTTCTTACCACCTGCCAGGGAAAATGAGTTTGGTGGTCAAATGATATAATTTTTTTAGTGTCAAGACTGCATTTTTTATAATCAACAATAAAGCGTTGCCTCCTTTCACCAGATAAACGTGCATTTAGCGATACTTCGGAAACCTCAGTCAAATTAAGTCCTGGGGGCAAATGAGGATTTATCCTATCTAGCAGTTCTTTAGGTTCATATTTTCCATAGAGTTTTATATCCATTTTCTCTGCCAGGCTCTCTATGCCTACTGGTAAGGCAGTGGCTAACGTAATAAGGGGCAATGGATGGAATCCTTTAGAATAAACCAATCTCAGGCCTACACGTCTTAAGGCCCGATGGAAGATATTTATCAATTCTAGATGGCCGAAAAATTTGGCCTCAGCCATTTTACTAAAAGTAAAACGATATTTTCTTGCAACTTCCGTGACTTTATAGAAGGCAGGCAATTTAATCTTTTTCTTAGTATAAATTTTCGGAGCTATATCCTTAAAATCACATACCCCACAATCCTGACATGTTTCATAGTGACAATCTGGTGTAACTTCCCCTTTTTCTGCTTTCATATGCTCATTCCAAAGAAATTCCTTATCTACCCTAATGTCTATTGTTTCCCAAGGAAAAGGCTCATCCTTAGCCCTTTCTTTCAAATAAAAATAGGGGTCTAATCTAGAATCGGCAAATGCCTGTTGCCAGATTTCAAATCGGAATCTATCCCTCCAGCTATCGAACCTCGCTCCCCTCATCCAGGCCCTGAGGATGACTTCATGTAGCCTCCTATCCCCCCTGGAGAATACCCCTTCTAAAAAACTTTGCTCAGGTTCATGCCACCTTACTTTTAGACCAAAACGACTAGTATTTTTTTTGATGAATTTTATCTTCTCTTTACTTTCTGCTAAGGAGATCTGTTTTTCCCACTGGAATGGGGTGTGGGGCTTGGGCACAAAGGTAGAAATACTAGCTTTAATTTGAAGTTTACCCTTGACAAGACTAGAAAGCTTCTCAGTCAGCGCTACAATGGCCTCAATGTCACCCCAATCCTCTTTAGGCAATCCAATCATGAAATAAAGCTTTAAAGAAGGCCATTTTCCAAAAGACACCTCTTTAACTGCCTCAAATAATTCCTCCTTGGTTATCTTTTTATTAATGCGGTTTCTTAATGTTTGTGTAGCCGCCTCTGGGGCCAAGGTAAAACCTGTACGGCGGACACGGCTGATTTGTTCTATTATATCCTTTGATATACTGCCAACGCGAAGGCTAGGAAGGCTAATGGCTACACAGTCTTTAGAAAATTCATCCATCAATGTCTTTATTAGTTCATTTAGGGGGCAATAATCTCCAATACTTAAAGAAAGTAAGGAAATTTCTTCATATCCTGTATTTTTTAGACCTAACCTCACTAATTTTATCACATTTTCTGGTGATCTCTCTCTTATTGGGCGATAGATAAAACCAGCCTGACAAAACCTACAACCATGTGTACAGCCACGTGCTACCTCAACAGAAAGTCTATCATGAATCGGATGGCTATAAGGGACAATAGGTGATACAGGAAAGGGGAAAGTGTCTAAATCTTTTATAATACGCCTTTTTACTTTAGCATAACCTGATTGTAATTCTTCTATTCCTTTCAAAATACCATCTATTTGGTATCTAGGATAAAAGGCAAAGGGAGAATAAAAGCCTTGGACTTGAGAAAGCATATACAGAAGTTGTTCTTTATCCCCTCCATTTCTACGCCACTGTAAATAGGTATTTGCAATTTCAACAATCCCTTCTTCTCCATCCCCTATAAAAAAGCCATCAAAAAATGGAACAATAGGCTCAGGATTTACTACAATAGGCCCCCCTGCAATGATAAGTGGGTATTTTTCGTTCCTTTGTCTTGCATAAATGGGTATACCTGCCAAATTTAACATATTCAGCACATTTGTATAACAAAGTTCGTGCTGGAGACTAAAGCCTATAATGTGGTATTCTTTCAGTGGAATATTGGATTCTAAAGTACAAAGAGTAATTCTTTTTTGCCTCATAAGCCTTTCCAAGTCCTCATTAGGGGCAAATACCCTTTCTACCAATATATGGGGATGTTGATTTAGAATATAATAGAGGAGCTGGATGCCTAAATGAGACATACCTATTTCATAGGTATCAGGAAATGCCAAGGCAAACTTTAGCTTTACTTTATTTGGGTCTTTTTTTACAATATTTATCTCGTTGCCCAGATAGCAGCTAGGTTTATGAATATAACAAAGTAAATCCTTAAAAGTCATTTATCCTTTAAAATTTCCCAGGCATTTTTCAACATTTCAGTAAAATCACTTTCTGTAAGTCCTGCCCCTAAGGCCACATTCTTTGCCATTTTCTTATCCATAAAATCCCCTGGGGCATGACTGTCCGAAGACAATACCAGTTTTGCCCCTATTTTTTTGGCCAGCTTTGCTACATGGCCATTACTGAAGGAGTGACCAGCTCTCCCAGATATTTCTAAATAAATTCCTTGCCTTTTGGCCAACTCTACCTCTTTTTCAGTAATTAGACCAGGATGTGCCAAGATGTCTATATCTGCTTGCAAGGCTGCCAAATTGGTGCCAGGTGCTACAGGTTCTACCAAGGTCTCCCCATGCATTACAATAATCTTTGCCCCCAAACTCCTTGCCCTCTTAGCCAAAGGGGCAATCAATTCAGGCGGGACATGTGTTAATTCTACACCTGGAATTAGTTTGATATTTTTTTTGATCTTATTCCAGTCATGTGCTGCCTTTGATAGATTTGAAACAATGTATTCAAGATTGGATGTATCTGCATGGTCAGTAATGGCTACTGCCCCATAACCTAACACCTCTAACCTGTGGGCCAATTCAAATGGTATTAATTCACCATCACTAAATATAGAGTGGGTATGTAAATCAATGAGCTTTAACAAAAAATTTCCTCCACCAAACAAAGCCAATACCACCTATTATACTCCCATTAAAATCAGCTAATACATCATAAATACTGGCATCCCTATTTAAGACAAAGGATTGATGAAATTCATCAGATAGTCCATAGATGGTAGCTAAAGTAATTACCCAAAGAAGCAGTTTTTTAGAGGACAGTTGAGAAAAGGTATTGATTAGACTGCGACTTAGTAGTAGTGCCAAAATGGCGTATTCAATAAGATGAGCGATCTTATCTTGAGATGTAACAATCTTTGGGGCATAAGAAGAACTAAAAGAAGAGAAAATAAAAATCAACACCATATAACCCAACGCAGGTGCCCAGTTCCAAACAACCCCTTTTAATGCCAGAATGCACTCCTTACTGAATTTACATTTTATACTTGCCAAAGTCTTCAGGCGAAAGATTCTCCAAGATTTCAGTCCATTTTTTGGCCTCTTTTGATTCTACCCCTACCTCTGTCTTTGCTGCCTTTTTTGACTTCTCTATGACAGATTCATCCACAAAAATGGGTGTTTTTGCACGTAAGGCCAAGGCAATGGCATCACTGGGTCGGGCATCTATGGTATAGCCCTTTTTATCTATTTTAAGATGAATCAAGGCATAATAAGTATTATCCCGTAAGTCACATACCTCTATTTTTTCTATATTTGCTCCCATAGCCTCAATCACGTTCTTTAGGAGATCATGGGTCATAGGACGGCTGAACTTAACATTTTCTAACTCACTAGCAATGGCTGTTGCCTCTAAGATACCAATCCAGATAGGCAATGCTTCTTCACCTTCTTTTGCCTTCAAAATCATAATGGGTGAATTGGTGGTAGGATCTATGGTTAGACCAAAAACCTTCATTTGTAACAACATATCTCCTCCTTTTATTAATCAAAGACTTTAATAATCCTTCCCCGTAGTGAATGAGAAAGCGGTTCTTCAACCTCCACTTCTACTAAATGACCTAACAGGCTTGGCTCCGCCCTTACATTGACTACCCGATTGCAACGAGTGCGACCTGAAAGTTCCATCGAACTCCGTTTGCTATAGCTATCTAGTAATACTTCAACCCTACGTCCTACTTTTTCTTTATACTTTCCCTTTGTAATGGGTGTCTGTACTTCATGGACAACTGCTAGCCTCTCTGCCTTAACTTTTTCACCTATTTTCTCCTTAAACTCCACTGCCTTAGCTGGGGGCCTATCCGAATATTTAAAAGCAAAGATATCATCAAAAGAGACTTCTTGCAAGAGGGAAATAGTTTCTTCAAAATCTTTTTCTGTTTCTCCAGGAAAACCCACAATAATGTCGGTTGTAATAGCAATCTCTGGACATACTTTTCTTAACATCTCAATTTTTTTTATATAATCCCCTCTTGTATACCTTCTATTCATTTTTTTCAATATCCGGTCAGAGCCAGATTGTGCTGGTAGGTGTATTTGTTCACACAATGTCTCAATATCTCCAAAGCTTTTAATCAAATCTAAAGTTAAATCCTTGGGATGAGATGTCAAGAACCTCAAACGCCTTAGTTTAGACAAAGTGCCCACCCTTCTTAATAATTCAGGAAAAGAGACATCCTCCTTTAGGTCCTGACCATAAGAGTTTACATTTTGCCCTAAAAGGATAATCTCTTTTATACCACTGTCCAAAAGCATTTTTGCCTCTTGTAAGATATTTTCACTCCTACGGCTGATTTCCCTTCCACGGACATAAGGGACAATGCAATAGGTACAAAAATTATTACAACCTTGCATAATGGTAAGATAGGCCCTGAATTTGTTATAAAGTGCAAATGGAATGATTTTTTTAGGGGGCTCTAATTGATAAGTAAAATTGGTCTCACAGACCTTTTCTTTTTGATTTAGGTTATTAATAAGCTCTGGGAGTCTATAAATCTGGTGGGTGCCAAAGACGAAATCCACATAAGGCATGTGTTTTAACAAGCGCTCTCCTTCTTGCTGCGCCACACAACCCCCCACCCCTATAATTAGAGGGCGGTGTTCTTTTTGATGTTTTAACCTCCCTAAAAAACTATATGCCTTTTGCTCTGGTTTTTTCCTTACAGTGCATGTATTTAATAAAATTATGTCTGCTTTCTTTTCTGAGCTTGTAAGAATATAGCCCATACTCTTTAAAATGGTAGCCATATATTCTGAGTCATGCACATTCATCTGGCAGCCATAGGTCTTGATAAAAAATTTCTTGGCCATATATTTTTTAAATCTTACTTCTAACTTTTTGGGTTGTCAAAATGAATAGGATTTTGTAATCTATAATTACGGGATGTGGCGCAGTTTGGTTTAGCGCGCTTGCTTCGGGAGCAAGAGGTCGGCAGTTCGAATCTGCCCATCCCGACTGGATTTTTAAGACTTGAACACTCGTCTGGTGTCCATATAGGTGTCCATGCCAATAAAACTTCTTATGTTACTAGGCCCAAGGATAAAGTGTTAGGTGAGTTTTATTTATCGTTTTAAATGTAAATTGAAAAATGCAAAATGGGAAGTAGTAATCATGATTTGAAGGAAAATGATTTCATTTTTTCTTTTACTTTTTTACTCCAATAAGACAAATTCCTACTGGATGTTAGGGTTGCAGGTTTAAATCCTGTCGTCCTAACTTAATTTTTCATGAAATATGCCCAATTTACCATCTATATTGGCCTATAGAATTCGTTTGATTATTGACATTAATGTTGATTTGCTATATTTACTTTTTTTACGACGGTATGAAAAATGGCTATACAAAAAGGCATCTTAGCTGGAAAAGAAGGAGCAGTTGGCGTCTTGCTTCATTTCCATCAACCCCCGATCAACATGGATGGAATGTGGATGAGCAATATCAAAAAGATGTGGCAAAAACCAGTGGACGATGCGGATAAATGGAATATTGCCTGTTATGTAGGATCTTACCGGGCACTTCCCAAGAGCGTTTGTGACCTTGCTAATGCCTCCTTTAATCCTTACGTGATGGCTGATTACAGTGGAATTCTCCTTTACGGCATCAACGAGGCTGAAAGTGAGGAGATTTTTACTCAGATGGCTCAGGAAAAGCAGGGTTCGCAAGCTGGTAATATTATTTCCGAATTGAGGTGCTGTGACGAGCAGCACCCCTATCATTTGGAATTACTCGCCACCGGCTTTTATCACCCTTTGTTTCACCCCGCCGTTACACCGAAAGCGGACTGGAAACTTCATATTGAGGAGTATAAGAATCTTCATAACCACTTGCTAAACCCTCAGTCAGCAGAAAACCTTTATGGATTCTGGCCTCCGGAAATGGCTATTCCAGGAAATAAAGAAGATATCTTTGACCTCATAGAAGTTCTTCATGCCTGTGGAATCCAATGGATCGCAATTCCTAGCGTCCCTTACCGGGATCCAGAAAACATGAATGCCATCCAACCGGTAGAAGGTCGCCAAATGGGCTTTTATGAACGC
>CAZNJP010000029.1:0-5034 GCA_964573345.1 uncultured Syntrophobacter sp.
TCACCCCCACCTAGCCTCCCCCATCAAGGGGGAGGAACTTGTGGGGAGATTTTATCCCAGATTATGCATATATGGCGATAAGTAGTTTTCGAAAAAGCAATTTAATTTCTTAAAAAAGCTAGCAAGAGTGCCTCTTTTGTGTTATAAAATTTAGTAACTTTAATAAAAAATAAAACAACAAAGGAGGCACTAAAAGTGAAAATACCACAGTTCAAACCGAAGTGTCAATATAATATTTTGCAAAATCTATTGGATTAGTCAATTTCACCTCAAACCCTTCTTCTTTTGTAAGTTTTGAGATACATTGAGTTTTACCTAGAAATCCATCATCACAGACCGAGGGCCGTTAGCCCTGCATTTTGCACTTTACAATTTTCATTTTTCAATGTCTGCTCAAAATTCCACAAATTTTTGAGCAGATGCTAACCCTTTATGGCACCAGCAGTAAGCCCCTCCACAATCCTCTTTTGGAAGGTAATCACCAGAATAATTAAAGGAATGATAACAATAATAGTAGCGGCTGCAATTTCCCCCCAAGGTATTTCATGGAGTCCAGGAAAGAGCACAATGGCTACTGGTATTGTCCTAGAAGCAGTGGTAGAGGTAAATGTGAGGGCAAATAGGAACTCATTCCAGGAAAATATAAATACCAGGATGGCAGCAGCAGAGATGCCTGGGGCACATAAGGGTAAAAGTACTTTATAAAAGGCCTGAAACGGGGTGCAACCGTCTATTCTTGCTGCCAGATAGAGCTCATCAGGTATCTGCCTAAAGAAATTGGTAAGCATCCATATAGATAAAGGCAGAGAAAATGTAGTATAGGTAATAATTAAGGCCCATAAGGTATCCCTTAATCCTAAACTTCTTATTATGATATAAAGTGGGCTTACTGTAGCTATAGGAGGAAATATGGAAACAGAGAGGGCAAACCCCAAGATGAGCATCTTTCTTTTTAATTTAAGTTTGGCCAAGGCAAAGGCAGAAAGGCTTCCTATTATAAGGGAAAACATAGTAGTAGATGAGGCCACTATAAAGCTGTTTCCTATTATCCTTAAAAAGGGGTGTTTTTTAAAAACCGCCATGTAGTGCGCTGTTGTAGGATGCTTAGGAAGAATAGGAGGAATTGCAGTAAGCTCTGTATCGGGCTTAAAAGAGGTAATCACTTGCCAAATAATAGGGCCCAAGCAATAAAACACTACTAGTAAAAGCAAAAAATAAAACCCCATTTTCTTTATCATTTTATTCCCTTGGTAAGCGTTTTTACATAAAAAAGGCTTATTGCACCCACACACAAAAAGACTACCACTGACAATGCAGAGCCATAGCCAAACTGAAGCGTCTGAAACAGGGTTTTA
Source organism: uncultured Syntrophobacter sp. (assembly GCA_964573345.1). Taxonomy (GTDB): domain Bacteria; phylum Desulfobacterota; class Desulfofervidia; order Desulfofervidales; family DG-60; genus CAZNJP01. The sequence goes on from CAZNJP010000029.1 coordinate 1,356, forward strand.
TAGGCATATATAGAAAGGGTCTCAGTGGTATTGCCTGGCCCTCCACCAGTAAGCACATATATGGCATCAAACACCCTGAAGGCATCTAATGTCCTGAAGAGAAGTACTACCAATATTATAGGTTTTAAAAGGGGGAGGGTAATGTGTATGAATACCTGAAAGCTACTGGCCCCATCTACCCTGGCTGCTTGATAAAGCTCTCTAGGAATGACCTGAAGACCTGCCATAAAGAGCAGTACTGCAAATGGGGTAGTCTTCCAGACATCCATAAATATGGCTGCATTTATGGCCCAAAATGGGCTTCCTAGCCAGTTTATATTTGTCCCAAAGATATAGTTTAAGATGCCAAAGTCAGGGTTGTAGATCCACTCCCACATCTTTGCAGATACTACAGTAGGGATTGCCCAGGGGATAAGAACAATAGCCCTTATCATTCCCCTTCCCTTAAAGGAGCGGTCTAAGAAGAGAGCTATCATAAGCCCTAGAAGGAGCTCGGCTACTACTGATAATCCTGTAAAGTAAAGGGTATTCTTAAGGGCATTCCAAAATCTTTCATCTTTTAATAAAAATATATAATTTTTGATGCCTATAAAGTTAGATATCTCAAAAATAGGCATATTTCTATGAAGGCTTAAATAAAATACATAAATTAATGGATAGATAGTGACTACTAAAAGTATGATTATGGCAGGCAAAATATATGCTCTACCTTTATCTGTCATTTATTTATTCCTCAAGCTTGAGCAAATAATCAATCTGTTTACTTATGGACTTTAAGGCCGCTTCAGGGGTTTTGATCCCTGATATAGCAGCACTAAACTCAGGCTGCATAATCTGGGTAATCATCACATAATAAGGAGATACCGGCCTTGGTCTTACCTTCATAAATATATCATAAAGCCCTGCAATAAAAGGCTGTTTTTTTATAAAATCCCGGTCATGGTAAAGGGACCTTCTGGGGGGCTTATAGCCTACAGTCAAGGCCAAGGTCTTTTGTGCCCCAGGTGAAGTAAGAAACTTTATCAGTTCTTCTGCCTCCTCAGGGTGTTTGGAATATCTATTTATACCCAGTTGCCATCCCCCCAAAACAGAGGCAGATTCATAATCTGGGAATGAAGGTAAAGGACAAATGTCCACTTTTCCCCTAAGCAAAGAATCTTCCCTTTCAAATATATGCCAGGCATAAGGCCAGTTTCTCATAAACACTGCCTTTCCTTTTCCAAAGATATGCCTGGTAGTCTCTTCTGTAGCAGTGATAACCAACTTTGGAGAGACTTTATATTCAAATATCAAGTCCTTTATAAATCTAAGGGCCTTTGTATTTTCTTTGGAATAAATAGTTAGCTTGCCATTTTTGAATACACTGCCGCCATTTCCCCACAAATATTCTAACACATTACACACCAATCCCTCATATTGCTTTCCCTGCCAGATAAATCCATAGATATCCTTTTCTTTTTTTATAATAGTACTTGCTGTATCTACCAGTTGATGCCAGGTCTTAGGGGGTAAAAAACCATATTTTTCTAAAAGGTCCTTCCTGTAATAAAGTACACCAGCATCTATATACCAGGGGATAGCAAAGATCTTTCCTTTATAGCTGATTGCCTTTATAGGCCCAGGGAAAAAATCTGCTATCTCTTCTGGGCCAAATACGGAAGTTAGATCCCTAATCCACCTTGCCTTTGCGAATTCCTGAACCCATATTACGTCCATACTTATTACATCAAAATCAGGACTTTTCCCTTCAAGATTGATTACATAAAATTGATGTTGCTCATCAGTAGAGGCAGGAAGCACCTCATCTTTTATCTTAATCCCTGGATGAAATTTCTCAAATTTTTTAAGGAGGGCCTTTAAGGACCTTGGGTCTCCTGCTATCTTTCCATGTTTAAATACCAGGGTAATCTCTTTTTCAGAGTTTCCATCTTCTTGGGAAACACAACCCAATAATACATAACACAATAATAAAATTACCGCTGGAATTTTGATGTATTTAAAATACCTTTTCACTATGCTATTTTTAAATACCTTTTACATTAGTCAGTAAAACTTAACATGTTGCCGCTTTGGTGTAAATTAAGGTAACCATTCGTCATTTTTCTATTTACCACAGATTCACCCTGTTAAGTATGTGCTAATAAGCAGTTTGGTTGCTTTTTTATTGAAAGTTGTTTTTTACAAGGAGCATTGCTAGTATGGAATTACTTAACAGGGGAACCGCAGAGATTACAGAGCACACCTGCCCTCCATCGCTACGCTCAGGCGTTAGCAGGCGGGAAAGCAAAGCATTTTTAAAATTCTTATTTTTCTCTGCGTCTTCTGTGCACTCTGCGGTGAACGATTACAAATTGACTACCGATTGCAGGATAAATGGAACTCGAGTTTTACAGTAATTTTTCAGAAATTCAGTATTTGTGACCTTAAGTCTTTCTTGAAAATTCCCATCCTAAGAGAAGGGGCAAGAAGCATAAGAAAATATAGCCTCTATTCTTCTTTTAAATGCCCTTACATCTGTTATTTCTTGGAAAGATGTGATGTCCTTTTCGTTAATTACTGCCAAGTTTTTCTTTTTTTAGCTAAGGCATCCCTAAAAATGCTCTTGCTAGGAATGCTGCCATCTCTGCCCTGGTTACATTGTCATATGGCTTGTGTGTACTATCTGGATAATCCGTTGTAATACCAAGCTCATACAGTCTCTTTATGTACTTACACGACCAGGCACCTACTGCTACATCTGGAAATGGTGAACCTGTATCACAGTAGTCGTCTTCCGGTTCTCCTTCCAGGGACCTAATCAGAAAGGCTGCCATTTCTGCCCTGATAACGTTGTTTTCTGGCCTATATGTTCCATCTGGATAACCTGTGGTAATGCCTAATTTATATAGCTTCTGGATGTACTTAAATGCCCAATGGTCTGAAGAAACATCAGGAAAGTAAGGGGTTTGTTCATAGGTAAAACCCTCGCCTACAGTTGCCCTAATTAAAAAGGCTGCCATTTCTGCCCTGGTTACAAGATTTTCTGGCCTAAAAGTACCATCTGGATAACCTGTTGTAATGCCTGATTCCCTAAGTTTCTGGATATACTCAAATGCCCAGTAGTTTGGGTCTGAAACATCAGTAAAGGCAGACAAATTGCTGTCCAGTTTGCTTATGAATACATCGGGACTGTATATATCACCATTATATGTTCTATCATAGGCGCCAGGGGTGGTGGGGTAGTCAGATGAGTGTGTACATCCTACCACATAGACATTGCCAGAACTATCTAGGGCTAAGGCATGAGCCGAATTGTTGCAACTTCCACCCATATAGGTAGAGGCAAGCAGGCTGCTAAGGCCTGAATTGAACTTGCTTATGAATGCATCACCACCAAAAACAAAAAGCGTCCACGGCACAGCAATATGTGTTTCATCATATGTCCCAAGGGTGGGGAGGGGTGGGAAGGTATATCCTACCACATAGACATTGCCAGAACTATCTAGTGCCAGGGCATGAGCAGTGTCATCATCATCCCCCCCTACATAAGTAGAGGCAAGCAGCCTGCTAAGACTTGAGTTGAACTTGCTTATGAATACATCACCACCGCCATTAAATGTTTCATCATATGCACCAGGAGTGGTAGGGTAGTTAAATGAACTTGTATATCCCGCTACATAGACATTGCCAGAGCTATCTA
>CAZNJP010000029.1:5134-17371 GCA_964573345.1 uncultured Syntrophobacter sp.
GCACCAGGGAATTAATACAATCATAATCACTTCCTCCCACATAAGTAGAGGCAAGCAGTCTGGTAAGGCCTGGATTGAATTTGCTTATGAATGCATCACCGTCACCATTATAAAACACATCATATCCGACAACATATGGTCTAACGGTAGTAGGGTAGTCAGATGAGCGTGTATATCCTGCCACATAGACATTGCCAGAGCTATCTAGCACCAGGGAATTAATACAATCATAATCACTTCCTCCCACATAAGTAGAGGCAAGTAGCCTGGTAAGGCCTGGGTTGAATTTGCTTATGAATGCATCACCGTCACCATTACCATTATATGTTCTATCATATGCACCAGAGGTGGTAGGGTAGTCAGATGAGTCTGTCCTTCCCGCCACATAGACATTGCCAGAGCTATCCAGGGCTAGGGCTTCGGCCACATCATAATCATAATTACTTCCCCCTACATAGGTAGAGGCAAGCAGCCTGGTAAGGCTTGAATTGAATTTGCTTATGAATACATCACAGCTACCATCATATGTTCTATCATATGCACCAGAGGTAGTAGGGTAGTCAGATGAGTATGTACATCCTGCTACATAGACATTGCCAGAGCTATCCAGGGCTAGGGCATGAGCCGAATCAGAATTACTTCCTCCTATATAAGTAGAGGCAAGCAGTCTGCTAAGGCCTGAATTGAATTTGCTTATGAATGCATCATCACGGCCATCGCCATTAAATGTCTCATCATATGCACCAGAGGTAGTAGGATAGTCAGATGAGTCTGTATATCCTGCCACATAGACATTGCCAGAGCTATCCAGGGCCAGAGTATAAGCACAATCCTCACTACTGCCCCCCACATAAGTAGAGGCAAGCAAGGGGTCTATGAATAAGTCATGGTTTCTATTATAGGCACCCACCTTAAAGCCATAGGAGTCTTTGTTATAAAGCACATAGGAAACCTCTATTTCTCTTTTTTCTCCCCTTATCTTCTGATAGGCAATGGGTTTGGTAAATGTAACACTGCCTAATTCAGTAGTTAGCTCTAACTCCCCTCTGGCATTTATGCTTAATCCCTTTGAACCTTGTATTTTTATCCTGATTCCTTCTGGTGCAGCTTTTGGGGTAATCTGAAATATCTTTTCCACATTTTTGCCATATGCCTTTAAGGTCAGGTTTATGCCTGAAAAAGGACTTTTGATAATTACACTTTCATAGGTAGAAATACCTGTACGCCACTGCTTTTTATCCTTGCCGATAAAATAGTTTACTTTAGTAATTGTTTCTTTCCCGGGCCTTGGTAAAGAAGGTTTTTTTAAAACCTCTTTAATAGCTACTCCCTTCCCATCTTTGGCCGGCAGATTGTAAGTTAAGGTTCCATCCTTTTCTACAAACAGGGTCCCACCCAGTGTCTTGGCATAAAACTTCACTCTTTCAGTCTTTACCTGACCTCTGTTTTCCACAAAAGGCACAGGAATACCCTTCAATTTTTCTTTTACTACTTCTTCCTTTATCTTTGCCTTAACCGGTAAGACAAGGCTTAAAACAATAAATCCCACCAACAAACCCCATAACGTCTTTTTAAATTGCATGGCTAAACTCCTTTTTTCTAAAACCTTCTCTTCCTCCAAAACACAAAAAGCCAGCTCCTTTTATGTAACTGGGCTTTTTTACCATCTTATTCTCCTCTCTGTTACTAATTTATTATATGCAGTATTTGATAAATCTTGTCAAACCAAAAATTCAGGACTCCATCAAAGTAATTTTAATGGAGATTCAAACGATAGACATTAAAAAATATTTTGTCAAATAATCACAGCTCCACGATTTAAACATTCGACGATTTCTCTTGACTTTTTAAAAAGTAAGTCTTAATCTTAATGTAAGATTATATAATAAGTAAGGAGAAATAAGTATGAATGTAATAACTATGAAGATTACTAAAAAAGGACAGGTTACTATTCCTAAAAAGGTAAGGAAGATTTTAAAAAGCGAGTTAATTTCTTTTATCATAGAGGGAGACACAATTAAAATCGTGAGTGCCCAACAAGATACCTATGGCCGTTTAAAAAAATATGCACAGAAGTATCTCCCTTTTGAGACAGTAAGGCAAGAAACTTGGGAGGCAGTGGTCAATGAAGCAGCCAAAGAAGGTATATCTAATTGATACCAATATCTTACTCAGACATGTATTGGCAGACCATCAAGTTTTGAGCCCTAAGGCACGTAAAATAATGGATGAGATTAGATCAGGAAAAATGAAAGCAGAAATCTTAGAGGGGGTTTTAATAGAATGTGTATATGTGCTAAACAAATTTTATAAAGTACCTCGAGAGAAAGTCGCAGATACCTTAATAGACATTCTATCCTATAAGGGTATAGTAAATAAGGATAAAAGTGAACTTATAAATGCTTTAAAAGCTTATAAAGCAACGCAAATTGATATTGTTGACCACATTTTGGCTAGTAAATCTACTCCAGAGAAACCTGTCCTAAGCTTTGATAAAGATTTTAAGAATTTAGATAATTAGTAATAAAGTGCTATTTTTATCTTCTGAACTTTTTCCCTAATATGAAAGATGAAAGAAAAGATAGCTATCTTTTTAATCTTTATCCTAGCACTTTTTCTTATTTATAAAGAAAGACAAAGAGATACAACAGAACCTTTGCCTAAGGAAAAGTGTCTTTTTTGTCATAAAGACTTGACTGATCCAGATACCTCGCACCCCATATCTGCATTTGGCTGCTACAAGTGCCACCTGGGAAATCCATTCTCTTTAGATGAAGATAGGGCCCACTTTACTATGGTAAATAACCCATCAGACCTATCTATTGTAGACCAAACATGTGGAAAGACAGGCTGTCACCCAGAGATTGTCTCTAGGGTAAAAAAGAGCATTATGGCTACAAATAAAGGGATATTAAACACACTAATCTATCTATGGGAAGGGATTGAAAAATGCAATATGGATGTAACCAGCCTTTTAGCAAGGGATATAAAGACCAATCTTGCTATAGAACATTATATGAAGATGTGTGGTGGCTGCCATCTCTGGAAAAAAAGATGGGACTTTCCAGGAGAAATAGGAAAAAGAGGAGGGGGTTGCTCTGACTGCCATATAATAGATTATTCAAGGCCCACCGGGAAGGAACATCCAAAGATGACTACTAGAATTCCCTCAGAAAATTGCACCAAGTGTCATAATAGGTCAGCCAGGATAGGGCTTTCCTATTTTGGAAGATTTGAATCAGAGGGATATGGGACACCTTATCAAGGCAAATGGTTAAATACTAGAAGACTTTCTGGCAATAGATTCTTTACAAATTTGCCAGCAGATACTCATTATAAAAAGGCAAATATGGAATGTATAGACTGCCATACAGAAACAGAGATTATGGGTGATGGAAAAAATTACACCCACCTAAAAGAACAAATTGAGATTTCTTGTAACGATTGTCATTTGCCTCAATTTAAAAAGGTAAAAAAAGGAACGCTAGCTGAAAAGCTGGCCTTTTTAAATAAAAAAGTGCCTAATCCTGCAGGAAAGGAGATAGCTATCACTAAAAGAGGAACACCCATTTATAGCCTACAGAAAAGAGGTAAAGAAATCATCTTTTATAGAAAAAAAGATGGTAAGGCTATAAAAGTTACTAAATTCCTTAAAGAAAAGACTTATCATAATATGAAAGGCCATGAGCGCCTTAGGTGCCAGGCATGCCATAGCCTATGGATGCCACAGTGTTATGGCTGTCATGATAGCTATAGAAAAGACAGGAATCAATATAATTGGATTAAAAAGAATATAAGCTCAGGAAGGTGGGCAGAAAAACGGTCTTATATCCGTTTTTTAAAGCCTACACTGGGGATAGACAATAAAGGAAAGATTTCTCCTTTTTCCCCATGTCAGGTATTTGCCTCCATATTTGATGAAAATAAAAAGCCTCAAAACTCATTTAAAATACTCACCATGACCTCATTTGACCCACATACTACCCAAAAGGATGCTCGTAATTGTTTAGAGTGCCATAGTGATCCAAAAACATTAGGTTTAGGGGAAGGAATCCTTTATAAGAATCGTTTTAGGCCTACTTATGATGCCTCTAGCTCTGGCTTAGGTATTGATTTCCCTCTAGATGCATTTGTCAATACAAAAGGAAAACCTTTACAAATCACCTCCCCTTATCCATCTGCCAGGCCATTTAATAAGGAGGAACTGAAAAATATAATACGGGTAAATCAATGCCTTCCCTGCCATAACCTTTACGAAGATAAAATATACAAAAAATTTAATTTAAGTAAAAAACAATTTCAAAAGGGGAAAAACCTACCATGCAAAAAGATAGTAAATATATTAAAAAAAATTCCCCTGAACTATGATTAGAATCGTTATATGAAATTGTCCTTTGCCTGATGTTAGAGAAAATACACCATTGAGATACTCCTTGGGGAACCTGAACTGCCTACTATTTCTGGCACTGTGGGCAGAAAAAACTGGTCCTATTTCCTATGCTCATACTTTCAAGGTCTTTTCCGCACCTTGGGCATATATCATCTGAGTAGCGGTGGGGAATAATAAACTTATGCCCAAGCCTCCATACCTCAGCATTGACTTTGTTGGCCTCTTTCAAGACCTCTTTAATCTTTTTATATAGCCTAGCACGTTCCTTTATATTTAAATCCTTTGCCTTGCGATATGGAAGAATTCCTGCTTGAAAAAGGATTTCGTCTGCATATAGGTTGCCTATGCCTGCAATAAACCCCTGATCCATAAGAAGGGCTTTAATAATCTTTGATCTATTTCTTAATCTCTCTTGGAAAACCTCTAAGGTAAAATTTGGATCCAATGGCTCAGGTCCCATTGAGGCTATAGTGGGTATTTCTTCTGGATATTCGGTTAGCCAGATTCCACCCAACATCCTTTGAGAGATATAAGCTAGATGATAATTGTTTTTAAAGCCAAACAATACTCTGGTATATAGGAGGATGCGTCTTTTATTTTTAAAGTACCTTAAATACCCGGTCATTCCAAAATGGAAGATTAAATAATTTGGTACATCGGTTTTGAGAATAACAAATTTACCCCTCCTTTTTGCCTTCTGGAGACAATGACCAATCAAGCCATGTTTTAGCTCTCTTATATTTCCTTTTACTATACGGGAATCGAGTACTTTAACTGTATCTAGCCTTTTATTAAGAGATGTAGCTTTTAGATATTTCAAAATAGCCTCAACATCAGGTAGTTCCGGCATAACTCTTATGCTCCTAGAAAGTAGCTATTGCAACTTAAATCTTTTATAAAGATAAAAAGGCACTCCTGACAGAGCAATGCCTAGACCCAAAATAGAGGTATAAGGCCTACTTAAAAATATCTGCCAGGCAATCCAGGTATAAAATCCAATAAATAAAAATGGAACAAAGGGATAACCCCAGGTATAGTAAGTCCTTGGTAAATCAGGTTTTTTCAAGCGCAAGACAAAATGAGCTGACCCTGTAGCTATAGAAGAAAGGAGCATAGCAAACACCACACAGCTTAATAATTCATTAAAACTACCTAATATAACAAAAACAATAGACAAAACAGCTTGGGTAATGATGGCCACATAAGGGGTATGATAATAAGGATGAACCTTGCCCAGACATGTTAAGAATATCCTATCTTTTGCCATAGCATAATAAATCCTTGCACCAGTAAGTATTGTAGCATTAATGCTCCCACCAATAGCCAAGATAATGGCCACAGAAATTAAATAGGCAAATTTTGGATTAAATAAGGATATTGCTGCCTTCTCTGCTACATTGATGGTATTTTTGAGCCCTGATATAGGGGTGGCATAAAGGTAGGTAAGATTCATTAAGGTATAAACCAGAGTAACAATACATGTGCCAATGATTAAGGAGAAGGGTAGGTTTTTTTCTGGATTTTTTACTTCACTGCCAATGTAGGCCGAGGCAAACCAACCACTATAGGTAAAAATTACAGCAATCATGCCAGGACCAAAGAGTTTAGAAAAAGGGATATGGATAGCGCCAGGTTTTAAATTCCCCCAATTACCCTTCCCTAGTACCAATCCCAATACAATAAAGCCAGAAAGAATGAATAGGTTTCCTAAAATAAAGAGGTTTTGAGCAGCAGTCCCTGGGCGAATACCCCGATAATTAATAAGAGAAAGGAGGAAAATTACTGAAATGGCCATGATTTTTTCTGATATTTGACCTCCAGTAGGGAAAAATACTTGGGTATATTTTATTAACACAATAGATAATGCAGCAATAGAACCTGGGAAAATGACCCAGAAATACAGCCAACCCAATAGGAAACCCGCCCAGTGACCATAGGCTGCCTTTAAAAATTGATAATCCCCACCTGCATAAGGTAAAGCACTGGCCATTTCTGCATAAGTAAGTGCACCAGCCAAAGTTAAAATCCCTCCTATGACCCAAATAAAGACAAATAGCCAGGGGTGAGGCAATTCTTGGGCTAAAAGGCCACTGGTAGCAAAAATGCCTGCCCCTATTACATTGCCTACTATCAGTAAGGTGGCATCAAACAAGCCCAATTGGCGCTTTAAAGGCATAGCAACCACATTTATATGCCAGTGTTTCCAATCTGTAAATCACTGGTAAGATAAAATTCTATGGCCCAGGACTACGTCAAAGTAATTTTAACGAGAGCGTTTTGGTAAAAAAAAGGAGATTCAAATGACCAAATGCGGATGAGAAAGTGAGCTCTTATAGTCTCACTTTCCCGTTTTCTCACTTGCTCACTTTCACATTAGTCCTACAGAGTAGTTTGGTATTCTTGCTAAATTACTTATTGCTGGACTTTGACACGCTCTTGTGTTAAGGCTTGACCTATATTGACTAGCATGCTATTAAGCTACCATGGTCACTAAGATTAAGAAAAAAAGGCCTATCAATATCCCAGATGAATTTATCTCTTTCCCCAATCGCATTTTAAATTACATTCAAGAAAATCCAAAAAAGGTGATTTTTATTTCTACTATTTTTGTCTTTGCTATCTTCCTCGGCCTTTTGGGAAGACATTGGCATCAGCAGAAAAAAGAAAATGCCTTATCCCTTTATACCAAAGCCGAAAAATTATTAAATGAAGATAAAAGAGAAGAAGCAGTAAGTACCTTAAATCAAGTGTTAAAGAAATATCCACGCATGGGCATAGGAAAATTTTCTTATTTAAAACTGGCTTATATATATGAGCAGAAAGGGGATTTTGAGAAGGCCATCTCTTTATATAAAAAATATTTAGAGAATACAAAAGATAATGATTCTTTGAGGCCATTTGTCTTGTATGCCATCATTTGCGATTATGAAAGATTAGGGAAAATAAATTTAGCAAAGAAATATCTAAAAATGATTATTGAAAATTTGAAGGATCATGCCCTTTCTGGTTGGGCCTATACCCAATCAGGCTTGATTCTGGAAAAGGAAGGGAAATTTTCTGAGGCATATAATATGTATAAAAATGCATTAGAGTCAAAAGATTCCCTTACACCTGCTTGGTTAGAGCTAAGAGTAAAAACATTATCTAATCAGAAAAAATGACAAATGTCAAAGCTCAAATGCCAAATAAAGTCCAAAAATTCAAAGTAAAAGGGCTAGGGTTACGAGACCCGTATCGAAGCCCGTCAGACGTAAAACGATACGGGCATCGTTGCCGTAACCGATTAACAAGGTTTTGGATTTCATTTGGCATTTGGATTTTGGCATTTGGGCTTTAAAGGATGGATTTCCTGTCAGTGAGAAATTATTTTTTTCCTAAGCAGCAAGTAAATGTAAAACCACACTAAAAACCTATGGCCTACCGTGATTTAAACGAATTCATTTCTGATTTGGAAAAAAAGGGTGAACTCTTACACGTAAAAGAGTCTGTTAGCCCATATTTGGAGATTACAGAGATCACAGATAGGGTATGTAAAGACCATGGACCTGCACTTCTATTTGAAAATATTACTGGATACAATATACCAGTGCTAACAAATGCCTTTGGCTCTTATAGGCGGATGTGCCTTACATTAGGAGTGAATCGCTTAGAAGAGATAGGTGAGGAAATTAACCATTTCTTCCAGGCAGAAGCACCTGATAGTCTGATAAAAAAGCTAAAACTTATCCCGAAACTCAAGAGGCTTTCTGATATTTTTCCCAGGGTAGTAAAGAAGGCACCCTGTCAGGACGTTGTTCTAATGGATAAAGAAGTAGATTTGAAAAAATTTCCCATCCTTCATTGCTGGCCAAAGGATGGTGGTCAATTTATTACACTCCCTTTGGTATTTACTAAGAATCCTCTCACTGGCGTAAGGAATATAGGGATGTATAGGATGCAGGTATATGATAAAAACACTACAGGCATGCACTGGCATCCCCATAAAGGCGGAGCCCAACATTATAGAATTTCAGAACAGTTGGGAAAAAGGCTGGAGGCAGCCGTAGCCATTGGGCCAGACCCCATTACTACCTATGCAGCTACAGCTCCATTACCAGAAGATATAGATGAAATATTGTTTTCTGGCTTTCTTAGAAATGAGCCGGTAGAGATAGTAAAATGTATAACAATTGACCATGAAGTTCCTGCACACTCACAAATTATTTTAGAAGGCTATATAGAACCCAATGAAAGGCGCTTGGAAGGGCCGTTTGGCGACCATACAGGCTATTATTCACTACCTGATAGTTACCCTGTATTCCATATTACCTGTATTACACATAGAAAAGACCTTATCTATCCAGCTACTATTGTAGGGAGACCCCCTATGGAGGATTGTTATATGGCCAAGGCCACAGAGCGCATATTTTTACCCATCATTAAGAAGCAACTACCGGAAATAATGGATATAAACCTGCCTATAGAAGGTGTATTTCACAATTTAGCCCTTGTTTCTATAGATAAGCGGTATCCTGGCCATGCAAAAAAGGTAATGCAGGCATTATGGGGCCTAGGGCAGATGATGCTTACAAAGATTATTGTGGTCTTTGATAAAGATGTAGATGTGCAAAATAGCTCTGAAGCATTGTGGAAATTGGGAAATAACATAGACCCAAAAAGAGATATTGTTTTTATAGAGGGGCCTGTAGATGCCTTAGACCATGCTGCCCCACAGCCCCTTTTTGGCAGTAAGATGGGCATTGATGCCACAAAGAAATGGAGGGAAGAGGGTTTTATAAGAGAGTGGCCGGAAGTGATTGAGATGGATAAAGGGATTAAGGAGAAAATAGATAGTATATGGGAGAAACTGTTTTAGCCATCACTGGTGCAAGCGGCATGATTTATGCGAAGACAATACTAGAATATTTTTATAAGCAAAATATACCTATAAATTGCTTGATTTCAAAGGTAGGAGAAAGGATATGGGAATGGGAAATGGGTAAGCCTGTTTCAAAAATGCTTCCTCCCAGCATCCATTTATATGCTGAGGATGACTGGTGGGCACCCATGGCCAGTGGTTCCTATCTAGCAAAGGCTATGGTGATTATACCCTGTTCTATGGGGACATTGGCAGCCATTGCTCAGGGAGTTTCCAATAACCTCATTCAGCGTACAGCCGATGTAATGCTAAAAGAAAAAAGGTCCTTGATTTTAGTACCCAGGGAAACCCCTCTTAACGTCATTCAACTGAGGAATATGCTCACCCTGGCTGAGGCGGGTGCTATGATTTTACCTGCTATGCCTGCCTTTTATCAAAATCCCAAAACTATTCAAGATTTGGCTAATTTTATTGTAGGCAGGGTACTAGATTTATTAAAAATACCTCATAAATTGACCAAGAGCTGGAATGAAATACAGGATAGAAGATAAACAGTTAGTCAGTTACTCAGTGGGTCAGTTCACCAGTTGATTAACTGATTAACTCATTAATGAATAACTATTATAGATGGGGTTTTTAAATAAAATACGTCTTACTTTAGAAATGATTAAGTTTGAACATACCATATTTGTTCTCCCTTTTACCTTTATAGGTGCATTTTTGGCAAAGGGCGGTATTCCTTCGCTAGAGAAGATTTTTTTAATTTTTCTGGCTATGACGTCTGCCAGGACTGCGGCCATGAGCTTTAATCGCTTGATAGATAGGGAGATTGATAGCAAAAACCCACGCACAAAAGATCGCGCCCTTCCCCAGGAAAAGCTTAGTCTAAAATGGGTTTATGCCATTATAGGCATCTCTTTTACTTTATTTTTTGTAGCTACCTATAATTTAAATCATTTGGTATTTTGCCTTTCCCCTTGTGCATTAGGCGTTGTTTTGGCTTACTCTTATATAAAGAGATTTACTTGGACAACCCACCTATTTTTGGGACTTGCCATGTCCTTAGGGCCATTAGGGGGATGGCTGGCTATTAAACCAAAGATATCTGCTACTGCCCTTTTTTTGACATTAGGGGTGATGTTTTGGGGGGCAGGTTTTGATATCATCTATGCCTGCCTTGATTATAATTTTGATATACAGGAGGACCTCCATTCTATACCTGTAAGATTTGGTATAAAAAATGCTCTTTTTATCTCTACACTATTTCACATAATTACCGTAGTCTGTTTTTATTATGTAGGGAAATTTGCTATGCTTTCACCTATCTATTTTTTTGGTTTGGCCGGAGTTGCTATATTACTTTTGGCCGAACATACATTGGTAAAGCCTCATGACCTCTCTAGGGTAAATACGGCCTTTTTTACATTTAATGGATTTGTATCAGTGATTATGTTTCTTATTGTTGCCTTGGCCTTACCATGTATTTAACCATGTATTTAAAAATTACCCCTGAATACAAACTCCCTCCTAAGGCCATTATTGTTGCTCATCCATTAGATATAAGGTTATTCCTTGATAAAATTCATATTAAAGCAAAATACAATCTTCCACTGAGCAAGTTATATATTTCAGAAGGGTTCTCTCTGGCAGGCCCCTGCTTAGGAGGCCCTCAAATTATGTTGATTATAGAATATTTAATAGCCTGGGGAATAAAAGAGATTATATTCTTTGGATGGTGCAGTGGGCTTCAGTCAAAAATAAAGATAGGGCATATCATCTTACCCAATGCGGGCATAAAAGAAGACAATATCTTATTTAAACCCGACAAATTTTTATTTTCAAAAACCATACAAGCATTAAATAGGGCATCTTTGACCTATTATTTGGGCACTGTCTATTCTACAGATAATCCCTATACCGAAACAAAGAATAGTCTTGAGAAATTAAGAGAAAAAAATATTCTGGCCATGGATATGGAAACCGCAGATTTTTTAAAAATTTCTAATTTAAAGGGTATTTCTGCAAATGCCCTCCTTATGGTCTCTGACAAATTAAGCAGGGAAAATTGGGAAACAGGCTTCACAAAACCCATTTTTAAGGCATCCAGAAAACTAGCAGCAAATATATTAATCAGTAAAATCCTGATTTAATCCTAAAGTGATCGGTTCCAAGTTCAGGGTTCAAGGTTTAAAGGTTACGCATCATCCTTTTGTTAACAGCCAGTTAGGGCTCTTCAACCGGGAACCGTGAACGCTGAACCGCTTAACTCAGGTTAATATCTTCGATAACCCCTACTTTGTCTGCTTCTAGGTGGACGCGCTTCGTCAACTTTTAAGGTACGTCCTTTGAAGTCCGAACCATTCAATGCTTCCTTTGCTTTTTCAGCTTCTGATTGGTTAGACATCTCAACAAATCCAAAACCTTTACCTTCAATTACATTGACTTGCCTAACTTCACCATAATTGGAAAACAAATCTTCCAACTGCTCCTTACTTACAGAGTAATTAAGATTCCCTACATAGAGTTTACTACTTTGCATTCTATCCTCCTTTTAAATTTGGCCAGCTATTTTATAAAGATCAACAATTATTTAGGAAGCACTTATTTGCTTTTCCAAGGCATTAATTTGACGGGTAAGGCGTGAGTGCTTTCTGGCTGCATTGCGATGATGTATCACTCCTTTAGAAGCAGCCTTAGATATCACAGGAATGGCCTCATTCATAGCTTTTTTTGCATCTTCCAGTGAATTGTTAGCAATGGCTATCCTTACTTTTTTAATCACATTTTTTACCCGCGTTTTATAAAAGCGGTTGCGCATACGTCGCTTTTCATTCTGCTTTAACCTCTTCATGGCGGATAAAGAATGTGGCATTTTTACCTCCAAAAGTTGCTTATACCAAAAATCATTTTCTGTCAACAGTTGATTTACTAAATTTCACAAAGAGATGGGGTTGACTAAAAATTTATTTTGAGTTATATAAATACGCTT
>CAZNJP010000030.1:0-17172 GCA_964573345.1 uncultured Syntrophobacter sp.
TGTTCGATATTGTACACCTCATAAAAAGCAATAGAACTATCCGAACCACCTTATTAGATTTTATTTATGGCTTAAGTTAGCGCTTATGGGGTATTTGTCCTTCCTTAATGAGTTGATAGACCTTTTTCTCATTTATTTTCAAATACTTAGCAACTTTTTTTTTGTAGTTAATAGTTCTATTTCTGGCATACCTAACCTTACTGTCGTCTAAGATAACTAGGAATATCTAGATCCTCTCCTTCTCTAGGTTCAAGGAATATCATTCCTTTTCTACCCTTTCCTGCCCTTTTAAAACGCTCAGGTATCCTTTCACCTATTCCAGTAGCAATTACGGTAACTATCATCTCATCACCTATATCATCATTAATTACTGTACCCCAAATGATATTGGCTTCTTCATCGGCCTCTTTTTGAACCAACATAGGTGCTTCTTGAACCTCCTCAATGGTCATCTCACTAGAACCAGTGATGTTAATAAGCACGCTCTTTGCTCCGCTAATAGAAAGGTCTTCCAATAATGGACTATGAATCGCCCGTTGAGCTGCCTCAACAGCCCTAGCATCTCCTTTAGCTATACCTGTGCCCATAAGTGCCAATCCCCTTTCTTCCATTACAGTCTTTACATCTGCAAAGTCTACATTGATTAAACCAGGGATCGTAATGAGATCTGTAATGCCTTTCACTGCATAATAAAGAACTTCATCTGCCTTTTTAAACATTTGCTTCAAAGTAGCATTGCGGGAAGCCAATTTCAGGAGGCGATCATTGGGGATGGTAATAATGGTATCCACCACTTTTTGTAATTCACTAATCCCTTGCTCGGCATGCCTCAAGCGTTTTTTCCCCTCAAAGTAAAATGGTTTAGTAACTATTGCTGCTGTCAAGATCCCTAACTCTTTGCTCGCCTGGGCAATAATTGGCGCAGCTCCTGTACCGGTGCCTCCGCCCATCCCGGCAGCAATAAACACCATATCACTACCTTCTAAACTCTTTTTAATCTGATCTAGACTTTCTAGGGCAGACTGACGCCCAATGTCTGGATTTGCCCCTGCCCCTAAACCCTTAGTTATATTCACACCCAACTGAATTTTAGTCGACGCCTCACTCCTCTTTAAAGCCTGGGCATCTGTATTTGCTGCAATAAAGATTACGTTCCTTAAACCGGAGTCAATCATATTATTAATGGCATTGCCTCCGGCCCCCCCTACGCCTATTACCTTAATTGTGGCAGATAATTTTTCCTCTATAAACTCTATAGGCATATCCATTTTACCCTCCCTTAATTAAAAGGCTTCCCTAAGCCAATTTTTGAACCCGCTTATAAAGCGAGACCACCATCCCTTTTTTTGCCTAAAAGGACTTATTTTGTTTTTAAAACCATATTTTACTAAACCAACTGCTGTTGCATATACAGGATTTCTAATAACATCTACCAAACCCCCTACTCCTTGAGGATAACCAATACGGGTAGGCATATCGAAAATTTGCTCTGCTTCCTCTACCAATCCTGGAAGCAAAGAAGACCCCCCTGTAATAACCATCCCTCCTGCCAAAACCTCCTTTGGCAACTCTGCCTTTATTAATTCCTGCTCCAATAGGCTTAAGATTTCTTCCACCCGTGCTTGAATAATTTGGGTTAATTCAGACTTAGGCACCAGACGTACTCTACGATCACCTATCGTAATCAGTTTAATTTCCTCATCTTTCTCTAATAGGGCAATATTAGCTATACCATGTTGAAGTTTTATATTTTCTGCCTCCGAGATAGGTGTCCTTAAACCAAAGGCAATGTCATTGGTGATATTGACTCCTCCTGCTGTCAATATAGCAGTATGTCTTACGCTATTATTGGTAAATACGGCTAGGTCTGTGACGCCTCCGCCAAAATCTACCAAACCTACACCCAGCTCCTTTTCTTCCTCTGCTAATATAGCCTCGCTGGCTGCTAAGGACTGTAAGACCACATCAACCACATCTAACCCTGCCTTTTGAATACACCTTATTAGTGTTTGAACAGACTCGACAGAAGCAGTAATAATATGCACCTTCACTTCTAACCTCACTCCTACCATACCTACAGGGTCTTGGATACCAGTATAGCCATCTACAATAAATTCTTGAGGTAAAACATGAACAATTTCTCTCTCTGGAGGAATAGAATTTATCTTAGCAGTTTCTATCACCTGCTTAACATCCTTTTTGGTTACCTCTCGATGTTTAACGGAAATTGCATCCTGAGTGTTGATACTCTGAATGTGTGTTCCAGAAAGCGCTGTATGGACACTCCTAATCTCACATCCAGCCATTTGCTCTGCTTCTTCCACAGCACCTTTAATAGAATTAATAGTATTCTCAACATTTATTACTACTCCTTTCCGCAAGCCATAAGCAGGATGACAACCTATTCCTATAATGTCTATATTACCTTCCTCTTTCGTCTCCCCCACTACTGCACATACCTTAGTAGTGCCGATATCTAGACCTACAATAAGCTTACCCTTGTGCTCCATGCCTATCCCAATCTTACACAAACCTTATTTACCTGATTTAAATCAACCCGTTTTATGTCCTCTAAACCAATTTGATTCAGATAGGTTAATATCTTATGTAGTGAACAAAGCTTTTTTTCATAATGTCCTTTACCTAAATAAACCTCAGTTCCATTAGTAGTATAGAAGGTAATACCCAGATCTGGGTCTAAGTGAATTTCTGAAATCTCAGCAAAAGAGATACCCCATTTTTCCTGCTTAAACCTCACCAGCAAATCGATTGCCTCCTTTAGATAAGGACTGTTTCTATAAGCTCCAGTAATGGTAGGCAAATCTGGATATTCTTTGATATAAAACCAGACGCCTTCTCTATCTATAGTCCATAATCTAGTGTCATCATAAACTAGGGCCAGGGGTTCCCTTTCTTTTAAAGAAACGATCAACCTATCAGGCCACTTGCAAGAGATATTTGCTTCTTTTACCAATGGGTAAGAAATCAGACGTTGCGCAAGCCGTCTTAAATGCAGATTTAACAAGCTTTGGCCAGGGTACAACTTGAGCCAAGTTAATATCTCTGATTGAGTAAGCCGTTTATTCCCTATAATCTTTACGTCTTTTATTTGAAAATAAGGATAGGTAACTAATAGAGAATACCCCTTTACAAAGATAAAGCTGAAAATTCCAAGGGCCGTAATGAATAATAGGACTTTTAAAATCAATCGTTTCTTATTTATAGATGACTTATACCAATTCTTTTTCACAATGGCTTCCCCGCTAATTCCCTATTAGCCCATTAACCAATTCACCCATTACCTTTCTTTATATAACCTTAATCTCTGGTTCTAAAAAAATACCTGTTCTTTGAAAAACCTTATTTTGTGCTAATTCCATTAAGGCCAATACATCGGTTGTCTTTGCACCTCCAAGATTAACAATGAAATTAGCATGTTCTTCAGAAAATTTAGCATTCCCTATTTGGTAACCCTTAAGCCCTGCATCTTCAATTAATTTGCCAGCGAATTCCTCTTTAGGATTCTTAAATACACAACCTGCTGAGGGCATGTTTAAGGGTTGACTTAACTGCTTTTGCTGAAAATAAAAATGCATTTTATTCTTAATCTTTTTATAAGTGGAGGGCGCGAGTCCTAGACGTGCTTCTAGAATCAATGTCCCAAAAGGCAGGCTAGCTGTGCGATAATCAAATCGAAGTGCATTTTTTGAATACCATTCTATCTCCACCTCTGGTGTCATGACCTTAATGTCTGTTACATTTTCTTCAATAGTGTGACCAAATGCCCCAGCATTACCTGCTATAGCCCCGCCTAAGGTGCCAGGAATACCTACTAAATATTCTAGTCCTCCCCACCCATGCCTTAGGCTGGCCATTAACAACTTTGATAGTTTTATACCTCCTCCTACCCTAAGATAAACAGCATTTTTTTCTTTGAGTAAAATCCCTATCCTTTCAAAGCCTAGTCCAAGTTTAATGATTATTCCTGGATAACCATGGTCTCTTACCAAAACATTTGTTCCTTGACCCAAAAAATAATAGGGGAAACCCTCCTCTTTTAGGTAAAATATCAATTTTTTCAAACACACTTCATCATTTACCCAAATCACTGCCTTCGCCTTCCCTCCAATCCTAAATGAAGTCAACTTACTTAAAGGATAATCCCATTTTACTTGACCAAATGACAAAAGTTTCCTCATAGCTCAGCCAATAACATTTCTCCTAATTTCCAGACATCGCCTGCTCCCAATGTTAAGGCAACGTCATAGGGCCTTAATAAAGGTAGCAAATAATCAAGTACCTCTTCTAAGGTCTTACAGAATTTGACCTTTTGTATCTTTTCTAGGCCATTAGCCAACAACTCACCACTTACACCAGGGATAGGTGGCTCACTGGCAGCATAAATCTCTGTGATAATAAGTAAGTCTGTTTGCAAAAATGCCTTTAGAAATTCTTTATATAGCATCTTTGTGCGTGTATAGCGGTGTGGCTGAAATATGGTTATAAGGCGTCTTTTGGGCCATTTCTGCTTGATGGATGAAAGTACTGCCTTTATTTCAGTGGGATGATGGCCATAATCATCTATTATTAAGATATTTCTCTTTTCTCCTTTAATTTCTGATCTTCTTTCCACACCCTTAAATTGTTCTAGGCTTTTTATGGTGATTTCAGGAGATATGCCAAGCTTGTGAGCTACAGCAAAGGCGGCCAATGCATTGTAGATATTATGTATACCTAATAATTGTAAAGATATTCTCCCCATTTTTTTTCCATATGCATAAACGTCAAATTGGGTTATTTCACCGTTTAATGAGATGTTTTTTGCTTGATAATGGCAGTTCTTCTCTGAACCATAACTAATATAAGGCCTATCTAACTCAGGTATCATCTTTCTTAAATGGGGGTCGTCTCCGTAAACCACAGCCACACCAGAAGGTAGAAGGTTATTAAGGAATATTTCGAAAGCAGTCTCAATAGAAAAAAATGTCTTATAATAATCCAAATGATCGACATCGATATTTGTAATCACGGCTATTTCTGGAAAAAGCAGCAAAAAACTTCCATCGCTCTCGTCTGCTTCTGCTACTAAATAATCACCATTGCCAAACCAAGCATTAATTCCACTTACTGTGCCACCTATAATTGCTGTAGGGTCAAAACCAGCAGATCTAAGTATAGCAGAAATCAATGCGGAGGTAGTGGTCTTTCCATGAGTGCCAGCTATGGCAATACCCCTTTTTTGATTCATCAGATAAGAAAGCAGCTTACCACGAGAAATTACAGGTATACCATTTTTCCTAGCACTTGCCCATTCTGGATTATCCTTGGGAATAGCAGAAGAAATTACTACTACTTCTGCCAATTGGATTTGCTCTGGCCTATGACCAAAAAATACCCTAACCCCCTGATTACACAATAGCCGAATTAAGGCATTGTCACTTATATCAGAGCCAGTTACTTTATAGTCTAGATGAGTTAATATCTCTGCTAGACCACTCATACCAACTCCACCAATGCCAACAAAATGAAATCGCTTCCAAGGAAGCTTCATCTTAATTGCCCTTGATTATAGATTTGCATAACGCAGCAATCTTTTCTCCTGCCCATGGTGCTCCCAAACTCAAGGCACGCTTTGCCATAGACTTTAGCAATTGCCTATCTTTTAAAAAATGGAGAATATTTTCTGCCAGAATTTTCCCATTTAGCTGATCTTGCCTAATTACAATGGCTGCACCCGCTAAAGCCAACCTCTTAGCATTATAAAGTTGATGCTGGCCTGTTGCCCAAGGAAAAGGAATCAATATGGAAGGAATGCCCAAAGCCGTTATTTCTGCTAAGCTAGTAGCACCTGCACGCCCAATAATTAAATCTGTTTTGGCATATACCTCAGCCATATCATAAATAAATGGAACTACATGGACTTTAGTGCCCATTTTTTCATAACCCCTCTTTACCCAAACATAATCTCTTTCACCTGTTTGGTGAGTAAGAAGGATTTGTCCTTGAAAATGTTTTAACTCTTCCCATGCCTCTAAGAGGGCTTGATTTATGGAACGTGCCCCTTGACTTCCACCCAGCACCAAAATTCTAAATTTTCCTTCTGTATTTTCTCTATGCACGTTGACAATCTCTTTTCTCACAGGGTTACCTGTTTTGATACATTTTTTCTGTGGAAAATAGGTGGTGGTTTCTTTAAAGGACAGGCAAATATTTTCTGCCCACCTTCCTAAAATCCGATTTGCCATTCCAGGGATTAAGTTTTGCTCATGGACTACTATAGGAATGCCTAAGCATTTAGCTGCAATAAGAACTGGTACTGATGTATAACTGCCTAACCCCAAAACTATTTTAGGCTGATAATGCCTTAAGAAATAAAGACATTGCCCTGTTCCAAAACCCACTTGAAATACACCTTTAATTTTGGGTATCCATTTTTTTCCCATTATACCTGCAGAAGTTATATCTTTAAAAGGATAACCATATCTATATACGATTTTTTGTTCCAGACTGTTTGTTCTCCCCAAAAACATAACCTCCTTAACACCTGAGTTGAGCAATGCCTGAGCTATAGCAATGCCTGGAAAGATGTGTCCTCCTGTGCCACCTGTTGCAATAATTACCCTAACGTTGTCCTTGTGCATAGATATTTTGCAAAATACCCACACCTATTAAATTTGTTATTAAGGAACTGCCACCATAACTTAAAAATGGCAAGGTAATGCCTTTAGGCGGCATCAATCCCAAACACACACCCATATGAATACATGCCTGTAAGGCAATTAATAAAATAATGCCCAATGCCAGATAAAATCCAAATGCATCCCTTGCACTTCTAGCTACTTCAACACCTCTCCATATAAGTAGGGTAAAAAGTCCAATAACTAAGACTACACCTATGAATCCCAATTCCTCTCCCAGGATAGAAAATATATAATCGTTGAAAGGTTCTGGCAGATAAAAAAGCTTCTCTTTGCTAGCACCCAATCCCCTTCCAAACACCCCTCCCATAGCAAAGGCGTGCTTTGAGTGCAAAACAGGATAGCCAATGCCTAAAGGATTCTGTTCAGGCCATAAGAATGCCAACCATCGCTTAACTCGATAAGGCTCCTTGATGATTAAGTATGCAAAACTTGTAACTGCTAGACAAACTACCATAAGAAGGTGTTTAATCTTTGCTCCACCCACAAACAGCATAATGAATACAATGCCTGCCAATAGCACAGCAGTCCCCATGTCTGGTTCCATCAATAGTAGCACGGCTATAACGGTGTAGATCATAAAAGGTGGGATTATGCCTAAAGAAAATGATTTTATGATGTGATCTTTCCTGCTTACTGCCTTTGCAAGATAAATTATTATGGCCAATTTCAAAAACTCCGATGGCTGAATGGTAAAGGGTCCTATTCTGATCCAGCGTGCGGCGTTATTTAGTTTGCAGCCTATCCCAGGGACAAAGACCAGAAGAAGACCAATTAGACCTAAAAAAAGTAAGTGATAGGTAAAGCGGTTATAGAGCTGATATGGAACTTTACTAATCCCTGTCATTAGGGTTATGCCTAGCATGGCATACATCGATTGATGTTTAAAAAGGAAATAAGGATCATGGTATCTTTTTTGGGCAATAGGAAAGCTACTGCTCAAGACCATAATCAGCCCTAAACCTATTAAGACCAAGGTCAAAATAAGGAGCCAATAGTCTAATTTTATGTTAGGCATTAATTTCATTTACAATTTTTTTAAAGGTCAACCCCCTTTCCTTATAATCTCTAAACATGTCAAAACTTGCACAGGCAGGTGAAAACAAAACACTTTCCCCGTTTTTTGCCCAATCCATTGCCACCAGTACAGCTTCTTTCAAATTAGAGACCTTTATTATAAAGGTAGCGCCGTTTAATACCTTTGCAATTTCCTCTTTGGCCTCTCCAAATAAGATAGTAGCTTTTACCCTTTTTTTTACAATTTCACGTAATGATTCGAAATTTTGTCCTTTTGAAAGGCCACCTGCTATTAAAACAATAGGTGGATTTAAACAGTCTAGGGCAGCAATGGTTGCCCCTACGTTTGTACCCTTAGAATCATTATAGAAATTGATGCCGCTAACTTCCTTGACCCATTCTAATCTATGTGGCAGTCCCTTAAAGCCATAAACTGCTTTTTCTGTGGCATCCAGTCCGCAGCCTACAATTTGAGCAACCAAAAGAACAGCCATAATGTTTTTGTAATTATGTTTTCCTAATAGGCGTAATGATTTAATATTTAACTGCCATCTTAAACTATTAGTGCCAGTAAAAATGTAACCACCTTTTAAATAAGCACCAGGAAACAGCTCTTTTTTATCGCTAAAAAATACCTTTTTAGCTAAAGTAAAGATATTGGCTATCTCAGGATTGTCATTATCTAATATGGCCCAGTCATCGGTGGTCTGGACACTGAATAGCCTGCTTTTACAATAAAGATATTGGTTTAAATCTCTATGACGATTCAGATGGTCTTCTGAAATATTTAAAAGCACACCAATATAGGGATGAAATTCTTTAGTGATTTCTAATTGAAAACTACTCACTTCAGTTACAATATAGTCAAGATTATTTAATGTAATGGCATTTATTATAGGTTTACCAATATTTCCACCCATCCATACCCTAAAGCCATTGGCCTTAAGCACTTTTCCTATAAGGGTTGTTGTGGTGGTCTTACCATTAGTGCCCGTTACAGCAATGATAGGGGTTTTTGCAAAATGTGAGGCCAAGTCCAATTCACTCAGGACAGGAATGCCACTGGTTCTGGCTGCCTCTATTGGAGTTAAATTGGGAGGGACTCCAGGACTAAGTACAATCAAATCAGCCCCTAAAAAGGTCTTAGTATGATGAGCCCCACACTCTAGCTCAAAATTTATGCCTTTAAGCCTTCTAATATACCCCTTTAATGCAGAAGCTGGTTGTCTATCTGAGATAGTTACCTTTGCTCCTTGGGCAGTTAAAAATTTCGCTAAGGCTGCACCGGTCTTTCCTAGACCTACTACTAGCACATTTTTATGCCTTAACTCAGATAGTTCGTAGTTCGTAGTTCGTAGTTCGTAGTTCATAGCAAAAGGTTTTCTTGCCATAAGCTAATGGCTAATTATCTTAACTTCAAAGTACTTAAGGCTGCCAATATCAAAATAATACCAATGATCCAAAAACGGACAATGATTTTTGGCTCTGCCCATCCCTTTAATTCAAAATGATGGTGCAATGGTGCCATCTTCAGGATGCGCTTTCCACCTGTAAATCTAAAATAGATTATTTGTGCCAAGACAGAACAGGTTTCAATAACAAATAAACCACCTATGATTAGGAGAAGACACTCTTGTTTGACCATTACCGCTACAGTGCCTAAGGCAGCACCCAAAGAGAGAGAACCCACATCCCCCATAAAGATCTCGGCAGGGTAGGCATTGTACCAGAGAAATCCCAGGCCTGCCCCAACTATTGCCCCGCAGACTACGGCTATCTCTCCTACACCAGGAATATAGGCAACTTGAAGATATTCTGCCATCTTAATGTTGCCTGCGATATAAGAAAGTGCTAAATAGGCACTAACAGAAATGGCCAAAGGGCCAATGGCCAGTCCATCTAGGCCATCTGTTAAATTAACTGCATTTGATGCTCCTACAATTACAAATATGATAAATATATAATATAATATGCCCAAATCTGGGGTAAATTGCTTAAAAAATGGGACATATAGCTTTGTAGACAAACCTATTTTTTCAATTAAAATAATGGCTAAGCACAGGGCAACTAAAGTTTGATAGAAGAGTTTTATCTTGATGCTTAGACCCTTACCATTTCCTTGAATGATTTTTTTATAATCATCTACAAAGCCAATAAGACCAAACAGAATACAACAAACAACAAATGTCCAAACAAATCCATTGGTTAAATTTGCCCAGAGTAATGTGCTTATGAATATAGAAATAAGTACAGGGATGCCTCCCATATTAGGGGTACCCTTTTTATTTTTGTGAGTTATGGGGCCATAATCTTTTATCGACTGTCCAATTCCAGCGCTTTTAAAATAACGGATAAAATAAGGGAGTAAGATAAGGGAAAGCAAAAGGGCTGTTAGGGCAGCACAGGCGGTTCTAAAAGTGATGTAACGGAAGACATTAAAGCCAAACCAATATGGGTGTAAGGGATAAAGTAAATGATAAAGCATTATCTTTCCTCAGCTAAGGCACTAACCAGCCTCTCAAATCCCAAAGTATGGGAGGCTTTTATCAATAATACATCATCTTTTTTACTAATCTTTTTTAAAATCAAAAGAATCTCTTCATGGCTATTGGCCTTAAGAATCCTTTCTGATGATAACCCTCCATCCAAAGCCCCTCTGATTAAGCTTTCTTTATAACGGCCAAACACAATGAAATATCTAGGTGGTAGGCAAGCAATAGACTTACCTATTTTCTCGTGCCATATTTTTGATGTCTCTCCTAACTCAAGCATATCACCTAAAACAATAATCTTACCCCCGGGTAGCCCCTTTAGCACCTCTAAGGCAGAAAGTACAGATTGGGGATTGGCATTGTAACTGTCATCCAAAACCCAAATACCATTTTTCCCTTTGAAGATATTTAATCGTCCTTTTATAGGAATAAATGTCTCTAGCCCCTTTTTAATCAATAAAGGAGGAATGTCTAAAATCCAGGCCACTGTTGCAGCGGCTAGTGCATTATATATTTGATGCCTTCCCAAGATAGAACACTTCACACTTAGATATGTACTAGGCAAACTAAGTGTAAACGCAACACCAGAAAGGCCATTTTCATTAATGTCTTTGGCCTTTACTTCACCATATCTTATACCAAAGCCTACTTTCTCCCCTAAAAATTCTCTGCTTAAACTCACCACTCTATCATCATCAGCATTAAAGATAAATTTATTAATGTATTTTAATAAACTTCCTTTTTCTTTTTTAACACCTTCTATATCCTTTAATCCTCTTAGGTGAACTGGGTGAATACTGGTAACTACTCCAATCTCTGGCATGACTAGGTTGGCCAAATAGTCTATTTCTCCTGGCTGATTGGTGGCAATTTCTATAACACCTATTTCATGTGAGCTGTCCATAGAAAGTAATGTGAAGGGGACTCCTACATAGTTGTTATAATTTGCCTCATTTTTTAAGACCCTTTTAGAAAGACCTAAAATATGTGCTGTCATTTCCTTGGTAGTGGTTTTCCCGTTGCTGCCTGTAACAGCTATAATGGGAATTTCATATTTCATACGGTGATATCTGGCCAAATTGCCCAGTGCCTTTATAGTGTCATCCACCTTAATTACTGCCCCTTCAAAATGAGGTATTTCTATATATCTATCTATTATTATCCCAGCAGCCCCTTTTTTAATGACTAAAGGGACAAACTCGTGACCATCATACCTAGTACCTTTTAGGGCAATAAAAAGATCCCCTTTGTTTAATATTCTTGAGTCTGTACTAATCCCTGAGCAGTAAGGAAAAGTACCTTTTTTAACTAAAATGCCACTTGTAGCCTTCAAAATATTGCCCCATTTCCATTTAATCGATTGGCGCATCTAATATGTTTTCTACCTCCTCTATATCACTAAGTGGATAGACCCTTTCACCTACAATCTGATAGGTTTCATGACCCTTTCCTGCAATAAGTACTATATCTCCCCTCCTTGCCTTTTTTATTGTAGAACGAATAGCCCTTTTTCGATCATAAATAATAAAATAAGGCCTTTTACAGTGCCTCAATCCCATTTCTATTTCCTTGACAATCTGCTCTGGTGATTCTGTCCTAGGGTTATCATTTGTAATGATGATTAAATCACTTAATTTACCTGCAATCTCCCCCATGATTTTACGTTTTCCCCTATCACGATCCCCGCCACATCCAAACACAGTGATTAATCGACTTGAGCAAAATTTTCGCAAATTAGAAAGTACACACCTTAAGGCGTCAGGGGTATGGGCATAATCTACAATGACTTCAATCCCATTTTTAGATATTCTTTGCAGACGCCCGGGCACATAAGAAACTGCCTCTATACCAGCCTTGATATCTATAAGTTCTATGTCTAAACCCAAGGCCGCACCTGCAGCAGACATTATATTATAGAGATTAGGCATCCCTAAAAGTGATGTATTTATATTAAATGCCCCTTTAGGGGTTTCTATCTTTGCTTCAGTGCCATCTAAATCCATTTTTATCACCTTTGCTGCAATATCTGCGCAATTTAAACCATAGGTAATAAAAGGGATATCTAGATTTAATAGTTTTTTTCCATAATTATCTTCTTTGTTAATTATTCCAGGGCCATCCAGATGATGGGTAAATAACCTTTTCTTGCAATAAAAATAGGCCTCCATATCCTTATGAAAATCCAGATGGTCTTGGGAAAGATTGGTAAAAACACCTATTTTAAAATCACAGCCTGCTATTCGCTCATAGGCCAAGGCATGAGAGGAAACTTCCATCACGACATGGGTTATGCCTGCATCCAACATCTCTTTTAATAACTTTTGTAGGTCTATATTTTCTGGGGTAGTCATTGAGGCAGATATGTTTCTATCATAATAACTATAGCCAATTGTACCAATAACCCCTACCTTAAGCCCTGCTTTATGTAATATAGAGGCTATCAAATGACTTGTAGTGGTCTTACCATTGGTGCCTGTAATGCCTATTAGTGTCATATATTTTGCTGGATAATCATAAAACCTGGCAGCTATTTTCCCCATGGCCTCCCGAACACTCTGCACTTGAATAAGTGTCACTCCCTCGGGGCAATCAGGAAGGGGCTCATCGAATATAATAACCTTTGCCCCATTATTTATAGCCTCTGCTAAATAATATCGCCCATGGGTCTTCTGCCCCTTTAATACAAAAAATATCCCTCCAGGACTTACATAATTACTATGAGAAGCAATTCCACAAATCTCTGTTTCAAGATTTCCCCTTATTTCTAAAATCTCTGTATTATTTATTAAATTTTTCAGTTTCATAAATAGACTTTAACTAAAGAAAAGTATACCGGCTCAAAGCTGAAGGCTCAAAGAAACTCCCTGCTCTTTTTAAATATCACCATTATATTAATCTTTTTTGGCAATATACTTTGATTTTAAATATTTTGTCTTGACTACCTTCACAGGATAAGGGCATGGAGATAAATCCCATTTCCTGATAACGTCCCAAGCAATTTCCTTAAATACAGGGGCAGCTACAACCCCTCCATATGTGATATGACGAGGTTCATCAATAACAATAGCAATTACCACCTTTGGATCATTGGCTGGAAAAAATCCTACAAATGAAGAAATTGCCTTATCTTTGTGATAGCCTCCTTTACCTGGCTTTTGTGCTGTACCGGTCTTACCTGCTATTTCATAACCAGCAATTTCTGCCTTTTTGCCTGTGCCTTTCACTACTACTCCCCTCAAGATTTTTCTTAAACACCTTGCTGTTTCTTCAGTAATTACCCGCTGCCTTACCTTTGGTTGAAAGACCTTCACTACTCCCCCTTCAGCATCCACTATCTTTTTCACAATAAAGGGTCTCATTAATTTACCACCATTGGCAATGGCTGCATAGGCTGTAGCCAGTTGTAAGGCAGTCACTGAAATGCCTTGTCCAAAACAGATAGTGGCTGCATCTACCTTTTCCCATTTCTCTACAGGTCGTAAGAGGCCCTTAGCCTCTCCCCCTAAGTCTATGCCCGCCTTCCTTCCAAAACCAAACTTTTTAATATATTCATAAAATGCTTGTTTTCCAAGAATTCCCCCAATCTTTACCGCACCAATATTGCTAGAATAAACAATTACTTCCTCTATAGAAAGCCGACCAAATGGTTTTATGTCATGAATTACCGCATCATCTATTTTATAGTAACCATTTTCACCATAAACTATATCATGCGGCTTTAAAATTCCTTTATCTAAGGCTGCTGCAACCAAGATGGCCTTAAAAGTAGAGCCCGGTTCAAAAATATCCATAATTACATGATTCCGATAGTCTTTTTGCTCTGCCTTTCTGAACTCATTTGGATTAAATGGAGGATAATTAGCCAGTGCAAGCACTTCCCCTGTTTGAGGTGCAAGGATTATGGCATAACCAGTCTTGGCATGATAATTTTTTACCACCTTTGCCAATGCCTCTTCTGCAGCATATTGAATTCTATGATCCAAGGTGAGAAAGAGGTTGCAACCATCTTGAGCAGGCTCAATAGGGAATTCGGGTGAGACAATAATACTTTTGCCGGGAATCTTTATACCATAATAATATCCATCCTTTCCTTTCAAATAATGCTCAAATTGCTTCTCTATCCCTTCTAGTCCATAACCATCAATTCCCACAAATCCCAAAACCTGCCCTGCTAAATGCCCATGAGGATAATAACCTTTATTTTCCTCCAAAATACCAATACCTTTTAATTCCTCTGTTTCTATCTTCCTTAACTCTTCATTAGATATCCAGCGTTTAATCCACACAAAATTTGCATCACTTTTTAACCTCCCTAGCAAGGCCTTCTTTTTTAAATGAAGAGTTTTGCTCAAAAAAGCTGCTGCTTTATAGGGATCTTCTATTTGAAACGGGCAAGCATAAATAGAAGGTGTATTTAAGTCAATGGCTAATACTTCCCCATGTCTATCATAAATAATACCCCTTTTTGCGAAAAGAGGAAATTTGGAGACTCCTGTTTTTTGAACTTGACTGGTGACTTGCAGTCTAAAGGCCTGCCCTAGAATAGTACCCCCTAGGGTAGCAAGAAGCCCTAAGACCAAAATAATCCTTGTTTTTAGTATCACTTATTACTATCCTATAAAGTTAATTCTTCATCTATCTTGATGGTCTTTTCTGGATGGGTAAACCCTAATTCCTTTGCTTTGATACTTAAAACTTGGGGTGAGGTAAGATATGCCCACTCCGACTTTAGATTGTAATTAGCCTCTTTAAGCTTTTCTTGTAATTGTAATTCTTCTGAAATTTGGGAACCTATTTGGTTACTTTTTGCATTTAGGATCACATAGACAAAACTTATCAGGATAACAAATAATACAAAAACGAATATCCAGCTTATCTGCCAATGTCTTTTTGCAGTTTTTATGTATCGATTATCTCTAGCCCATATAGCGGTTGTCATTTTTCACCTCCTTTCTCCACAGCCCTTAGCTTTGCACTTCTTGCATGTGGATTTTTTTTAATTTCTTGCACAGTAGGCACTATGGGTTTTTTTGTTAATAATTTAACAAGTCCTTCCTTGGCCCAACTGCGAAAATATCCTTTCACTAAGCGATCTTCTAAGGAATGAAAAGAAATTATGACCAACCTTCCTTGGGGTTTAAGTAAATCAATGACATCTTTCAAAAAATTTTCTAAGTTCTCTATTTCTTTATTAACTACAATACGAATGGCCTGAAATGTCCTAGTCGCAGGATGGATTTTACGTGGCCAATATCTTTTTGGAATGGCATTTTCCACAATCTTTGAAAGTTGAAGTGTGGTCTCTATAAACACTTTTTTTCTTATCTCTACAATACGCTTAGCAATTTTGGTTGCCCATTTTTCCTCCCCATATTCACGGATAATCTCAGTCAATTGTCTTTGTGAAAATTCATTTACAACTTCAGCAGCAGTAAGATTACCCTGTCTATTCATCCTCATATCCAGAGGGCCTTCTTTTAAAAAACTAAAACCACGTTGTGGGTCATTCAAATGATGAAAGGAAACTCCCAGGTCTAAGAAAACCCCATCTACTTTTTTCCATGGAGATGCCTCCAATACATGTGCTAGATGAACAAAATTTTCTTGCAACAGACGATACCTACCCTGATATGGACTTAATGTCTGTTCTGATTGCATGATTGCCTCTATATCCCAATCTAGGCCTAATAAAAATCCATTTGGAACTGTACTTTCTAAAATGGCAGCAGCATGTCCACCTCCTCCTGCAGTTCCATCCACATATACCTTGCCTGGCTCACAATTGAGGTAAAAGATTACTTCATCCACAAGTACTGGGTGATGAAAAATTTCTTGCAATCTATAAACCTAAATCACCAAGTACATTAGTAATTCTTTCAGGGTTTTCTGCAAATCTTTTTATCTCTTCTTCTAGCTTCTCCTTATGCCAAATCTCAAACCTTGTTAACATGCCAACAATTACTACCTCCTTTCTTAATCCCGCACGTAAAGTAGGTGGAATAAGAATCCTACCCTGTCGATCAAATCCACATTCTTCAGCACGGGAGATAAATACGCGTTGAAAGGCCCTAACTTCTGGCTTAATTTGAGGCAAATTATTTACTTTCTCTTCAATCTTTAGCCATTCTGACAATGGATAGGCCACAAGGCAATCTCCTAAACTGGTAAGCATTAATCTTTCTTCCTTGTATACATTTGCCAGCACCTCACGAAACTGCACAGGGATGCTTAATCTTCCCTTCTCATCTATCAAATGAGAATGATGACCTCTGAACGCATTTTGTTGAAATTTTTTCCCCACCTTTTTACACTCTATCCCACTCCCAAAAATTTGTCAAGTGGAAAATGAAAAACTGTGAAGCTCAGCCGGGACTATGAATGTTACAGAGAGGCTAATTAACCGGAATCAGCTTTGGTATAAGGTAAATAAACAGAAAAGGTAACTGTTGAGTAAGAAATAGTGGGGAAGCAGCCTCCCCGCATTTTATAGCCTCTTGGCCAATTTGGTTTAGTAACACGGTTTTATATATTAATAATATTTATTAATACAACCTCAGTTTGTCTATCTATGTAAATTAAGAAATTCTTGACAAAGATATAAGTTTATGTTATTTAATTAAAAACAGGAGGGAGAGATGAGAAAAGTTATCAGTTTTGTGGTTTTTGTGTTTGCTGTAATTGCCTTTACTTGTATTGGACATGCACAGGAGGAAAAGCCCTTTGAATTTGCACTGTATGGTGGTTATGCTACAGGTCCTTATGATGCAGATGGGGGAAATTATGGATTTGGTTTTGGTTTAGATGTCCCTATTATTAAAGAGGATCCCTATGGTAACATGCTTTCTGGTGAAATATTTTTCTCCTGGAACCATGGTGAAAGGGACTATACCATGTCTGTTGTACCTTTAGCTGACCCTGCTAATCCAATTTCAGTGCCTGCTACTGCAATCGTTCAAACAACAACA
>CAZNJP010000031.1:0-7848 GCA_964573345.1 uncultured Syntrophobacter sp.
ATACACAGCCTAGCTTTGGCATGGGACGTGGCATGGGCATGGGACGTGGCATGGGCATGGGACGTGGCATGGGCGGATATGGTGTAGGTTATAGCGGGACAAATAACCCTGATTTAACAGAATTAAGACAGAAGTTGGACAAAATGAGCGAGATTTTGGCAAATATTGTGAAGAGATTAGATGCTTTGGAGAGTGAAAGATAAAAAAAAGAGACTTCTGGAAAAGTCTCTATCACGTGATAGAATGGTAAGAAAAATCCACAAGATTTTGAATAATTACCATTTAACAAGTATCTAAGGGTAGCGATACAATAAAGGTAGTTCCTTTCCCTTCTTCACTATAGAAACTGATCTTTCCTCCATATGCATCTACAATCTTTTTAACTATGGCCAAGCCCAGGCCTGTACTCCTGCTTTTGGTACTAAAAAATGGTTGGAATATTTTGTCTTTATATTTCTTGGGGATACCTGGTCCTTTATCTTTCACTTCCATAATTAGATTAGGCCCTGACCTATAAACATTCATTGTTACTGGTTCGTGTGGTGCTGCATGGACTGCGTTAGTAAGCAAATTTATCAAAATCTCCTTAAAACTACTAGCATCTAGTTTCATGCATGGGATATCTGAGAGAAAATTGATTTTAATTTGTGCATTTTCACCAATGTTCACTAAGCTAACTACTTCTTTTACCAGAGGTTTGGTATCCTCAGGCTGAAGGTTTAGTTTTAAAGGCATTGCAAAGTTTAACATCCCATGGATCATATCCTCTATCCACTTTGTTTCCTTTATCATGATTTCTAACTTTTCCTGGTTGGGGTCATCAGGGGAGAGCTTTCTCTGGATAACACGCGCAAAACCACCTATGACCACTAAAGGCGTTTTAAGTTCGTGGACAATGGCAGCTGCTGCTTGACCAACAAGTGCCATGTGTTCTGCTTGTTCTGACCTTTCCCGTTCAGCCTTTTCTTTATTTACCAAGAAACCTGTCAAGGCACCAAAAAAATAAAAGAGGGCTATTTCATATAAAGTATGTGATTTAAAAGGAAATATAGGAAGCAAACATAAGGTATTGGCCAATACAGCACAAATTAGACCACCTTTTAACCCACCTAAAAGACTGCCCATAAAGATAGGCAGATAATAGAGACGACAAAATATTTCTTTTAAATGAATATCTTTAATAACATTGTTTTGGACAATGTAGATAATAGCGAGTAAGAATAAAGTTATTCCCCATTTTATACGGATATCAACATGCTTCCTCCAAAATGAAAAAACTTGGCTTCTTCTTTTCATATATCCAAATTAGCAAATCTTGGCAGTGGTGTCAAAATTGCTGTTAGTGATTTTTTGGCAGAATTTCTTCTTGACAGTTGAGCCAGTATATGTTATAAATGGCAAATTAAAGTGAGGAAAGGCAGGAATAAATGTAGAAGGAAGGAGGTGAGGTAAACTTAGGTAATTCAAGGGATTTTAGATTAAAATTTTAGGAGGTAATTATGCCAAGTTGTGTAATTTGGGAAAAGTGTGATGGTTGCCAAAAGGCAGAAAGGACAGCTTGTATGTACATCTGCCCTAATGACTTAATGGTATTGGACAGGGAAGTCATGAAGGCATACAACCAGGAACCTGAGTTGTGCTGGGAATGCTATAACTGTGTAAAAATCTGTCCACAGCAGGCCATTGTTATGAGGGGTTATGCGGACTTTATGCCACTTGGGAGTGCGACTACTCCTCTAAGGGGCACAGATTCCATCATGTGGACATGTCAGTATAGGGATGGGACCATCAAGCGGTTTAAGTTTGCTATCAGGACTACAGCAGAGGGTTCTATTGAGCCTTATGCAGGTTATCCATCTATGGACAGGGCAAAGATTGATGACCTTTATCTTTATTCAGAGCCAGATACCTTGATGGGCAAAGAGATTCCGCTACCACCTAGTAAGGGATAATAAAAATAAGGAGGTAAAATATGGCTTTGACAAGTGCAGATTTTGAAGTAGTAGAGGTAAGCACCGATTTATTGATAATCGGTGGGGGTATGGCTGGTACTGGGGCGGCTGTAGAGGCAAAATACTGGGCAGGCGATGATATTAAAGTTATTTTGGTAGAGAAGGCCGCTATTGAGAGGAGTGGTGCGGTAGCCCAGGGCCTCTCTGCGATAAATACCTACCCTGGCTGGTCCAAAGATGAAAACACCCATGAAGATTATATTAAGTACGTTTCACAGGATTTGATGGGCATTTCCAGAGAGGATTTGGTCTGGGATATGACTACCCATGTGGATGGTTCTGTCCATTTATTTGAAAAGTGGGGGCTTCCTATCTGGAAGGATGATAAAGGGGCTTATATCCATGAAGGCAGATGGCAGATTATGATTCACGGCGAATCCTATAAGGCCATTGTAGCAGAGGCAGCAAAGAAGGCATTAGGTGAAGAGGGAAAGGACTATTTTGAAAGGGTTTTTATTGTAAAGTTATTAGTAGATGAAAAAGATCCCAACAGAATAGCTGGTGCTGTAGGGTTCAGTGTTAGGGAGAATAAGTATTATATATTTAAGTGCAAGGCTGCTATAGTTTGCTGTGGTGGAGGAGTTCATATCTTTAGGCCCCGTTCCGTAGCTGAAGGGTTGGGAAGGACATGGTATCCACCCTGGAGTACCGGTTCTACTTATGCCATGATGCAGCAAATTGGGGCTGAGATGACCCAGATGGAGGTAAGGTTTATCCCTGCCAGGTTTAAAGATGGGTATGGGCCTGTAGGTGCATGGTTCTTGTTTTTTGCAGCAAAGGCCACAGATGCAAGAGGTGAGGAATATATGGTCAAAAATGCACCTGAGTTTGAAAAATGGTCTCCTTATGGAACTATTAAGCCACTTCCTACCTGCCTGAGAAACCATGCCATGATGTGTACGATGTATAAAGGAGAAGGGCCTGTTTTTATAAGAACAGATTTGGCCATGCAGAAAATCATTGAGGAAGATCCCAAGAGGGTAAAGACAGTAGAGGCAGAGGCCTGGGAAGACTTTTTGGATATGACTATTAGTATGGCAGACATATGGTGTGCCTATAATATCCATCCGGAAAAGACCCCATGGGAGATTATGCCAGCAGAGCCCTATTTTATTGGTTCCCATTCTGGCCAGGGAGGTGCTTGGTGCAGTGGTGATGCAAGGATTTCCCCTCCAGAATATTGCTGGGATTACAATGGCGTGAATTACAACAGGATGACTACAGTGGTTGGTCTATTTGCAGCAGGTGATGGATGTGGTGGAAACCCACACAAATATTCATCTGGCTCCCATGCAGAGGGTAGGATAGCTGCCAAGAATGCCATTAAATTTATACTTAATAATAAAGATTATGAACCAACACCCATTGGGCCAGGAGGGAAGAGTTTAGATGAAGTTAAGGCAGAGGTATTAAGGCCCGTAGATACATTTTCAAAACACAGTGCCTATACATCAAGACCTGACGTGAATCCCAACTATATCAGGCCAAAACAACTTTTGTATAGGATTATGAAGTGCATGGATGAATATGCAGGTGGTGTTGGCTCTATGTACACTACTAATAAACTATTACTTGGGAAGGCATTAGAACTCCTTAAGCTGATGGATGAGGATGCAGAAAAACTGGCAGCAGAAAACCTGCATGAACTTATGAGGTGCTGGGAGAATTATCACAGGCTCTGGACTTCTCAATCCCATGTAAGACACATACTTTTTAGAGAAGAGACCAGGTGGCCAGGTTACTATTACAGGTCTGATTTTCCAGAGATGGATGATGCCAACTGGAGAGCCTTTACGGTTTCAAAGTATGACCCAGCAACCGGCGAATGGACCATGAGGAAAGTACCTTACATCTCGGTACTTTAATGGTAAGCTCCAGGTGCTTGGCACCTGGGGCTTTTTATTATTTATTATTTATAAATTGGAAATTTAGAGAGCTTAGGTTAAAAATAGCAGACTCTCTTTATTATCTTTTTAAGCGGGCAATAATATTTTTCGTTTTAAGCATAAAATCAAAGAATAGTCAGTGGGTTAACTGACTGATTAACTGAAGAACTGAGGATATTGGAGGAATAGATGGCAGAGGAAAAGGCTGTAACTGAGACTGTTTTGGTAGTTGGTGGGGGCATGAGCGGGGTTACTGCTGCCGTAGAGGTAGCTGAAGTGGGTTATGATGTTATGCTTGTAGAAAAAAGGCCATATCTAGGGGGAAGGGTAGCCCAGTTGTATCAATATTTCCCAAAATTATGCCCTCCTTTATGCGGAATGGAGATAAATTATAAGAGGATAAAAAACAATCCCCGTATTAGAGTCTTTACCCTGGCTGAAGTACAGAGCATTTCCGGTCAAGAAGGCAATTTTGATGTAGCCATAAAGATAAGTCCAAGGTATGTCAATGAAAATTGTACCTGTTGTGGTGAATGTGCCAAGGTATGCTCTTTAGAGATACCTAGTGAGTTTGATTATGGTATGAAAAAGATAAAGGCTGCCTATTTACCATATGAGATGGCCTTTCCCATGAGGTATGTCCTAGCACCTGAAATTATTGGGACAGAAGATGCCAAAAGGTGTCTAGAGGCTTGTAAATACGATGCCATTGACCTGGAGATGAAGCCCAAGGAGTTTACAACAAAGGTAGCTTCTATTATCTGGGCTACAGGATGGAAGCCATATGATGCCACAAAGATAGATAATTTGGGGTTTGGTCAGTATAAAAACATCATTACAAATGTAATGATGGAAAGGCTGGCAGCCCCTGGTGGGCCAACAAATGGAAAGATTGTCCGGCCTTCTGATGGAGGGGCTATTTCTAGCGTGGCCTTTGTTCAGTGTGCTGGCTCAAGAGATGAGAACCACCTGCCTTTTTGTTCAAATATTTGTTGTTTGGCCTCTATGAAGCAGGCCCATTATGTAAGGGAACAGTATCCTAATGCAGAAATATATATCTTTTATATAGATGTTAGACCTTTTGGAAGGTTTGAGGATTTCTATACCAGAATACAAGGAGAAAATGTAAATTTTATCAAAGGAAAGATAGCCAAGGTTGAAGAAGACCCAAACACCAAGAAGGTAACTGTAGAGGCCGAAGATATCTTATCAGTTACTAAGATGAGAAAGACAGTAGACCTGGTGGTTTTGGCTACAGGAATGGCCCCTACCACCATAGATGAGAAATTGCCTTTTGAGGCTACTTATGATGATTTGGGATTTTTGGTCTCTGACCTTCAAAAACCAGGGATCTATCCTGCTGGTTGTGTTAGAAAGCCTATGGATGTTATGACATCTGTAAAGGATGCAACTGCAGCAGCACTTAAGGCCATTCAATCTGTTGTGAGGAGATAAATGAGTAGGCAGTAAGGAGTAGGGAGCCCGCAGAAGGCTGTGACAAGAAACGGAAGTATGGTTGATTTTTTTGCTGCTTACTCTTTAGTCCATACTGCATATTAGTTTATTGGGAGGTAATTTATGGAAAAAAAACTTGGGGTTTATATCTGCACAGGGTGTGATATTGGGAATTCTCTTGATATAGAAAGGCTATCCAAGGTAGCCACCGAGGAATATAAGGTACCTGTCTGTAAGACCCATGCATTTTTTTGTGGAGAAGAGGGCCTTAAGATTATAAAAGAAGACATTGAAAAAGAGGGTATTAATACGGTTCTAATAGCTGGCTGTTCACCACGGGTAAACTGGGATGTATTTAAGTTTGACTCATCTACTATTGTAGAGCGTGTAAATTTAAGGGAGATGGGAGTTTGGTCTCACCCAAAAGGGGAGGAGACACAGGAATTGGCAGAAGATTATCTAAGGATGGGGATTGCCAGGGCAGAGAAGGTTGAAATGCCAGAGGGCTATAGTACTGAAGAGGAATATAGTAAGAAAATCCTGGTAATAGGTGGTGGCATTGCTGGCATGACTGCTGCACTGGAGGCCGCAAAGGCAAATTATAAGGTGGTATTGGTAGAAAAGCAGGAAAAATTAGGTGGATGGGCAGCAAAGTGGGTAAAGCAATTTCCAAAGCACCCCCCATATCAAATGTTAGAAGACACTGGGGTAGCAGCCAGGATTAAAGATGTAGAGGCAAATGAAAATATAAAGGTATGTACCTCAACCACTGTCAAAAAGGCTGAGGGGCAACCAGGTGGATATAGTGTAATTTTGTCTCAAAATGGAAAAGAAGAAAACATAAAATTTGGTTCCATCATTGTAGCAAGTGGATGGAAGCCTTATGACCCTAATAAGCTTGAGCATTTTGGTTATGGAAAATCTCCTAATATAATTACAGACATTATGATGGAAGAGATGGCTGCTAATGGAAAGATTACTTGTCCTTCTGATGGAAGTCTTGCAGAAAGTGTAGCCTTTATTTCTCAAAGCCAAGATGAAGAGCATTTGCGATATTGTTCACCTGTTTATTCTTTGGTCTCTTTAAAACAGGCAGTTTATGTAAGGGAAAGCAATCCAGAGGCAAAGGTCTATGTCTTTTATAAGGATATGCGAACCCCGGGTCAGTATGAATTGTTTTATAAAAGGGTACAAGACGATGATAACATCTTTTTGACAAAAGGAGATGTGGTAGGTGTTACAGAAGATGGTAATAAGCATTTAATTATCGAGGTGGACAATACATTATTTGGAGAAAAGATCAAAGTTAAGGCAGATTTAGTAGTTTTACCCAGTGGCATGCTTTCTACAATAGAGGGTTTGCCTAATACCATAGAGGAGGTCTATGCAAGGTATGGCCTTACCGGTGAAGAAGAAGTGGCCAAGATAAAAGAGGTGATGGCCAGCACACCCCAGCCTTGGGAAGGGGTGCTTAACCTTGACTACAGACAAGGGCCAGAGATGCCATTTCTTGCAGCCAGCGATTTGACAAAAACTTGTGACTTCCCAGAATCTAACTTTATTTGTTTTCCATACGAATCAAGGAGAACGGGTATTTATGTGGCAGGCTGTGTAAGGAAGCCCATGGATATGGATGAAGCTATTACAGATGCTACAGGGGCAGCACTAAAGGCCATCCAGTGTATGGAGCTTGAATCTCGGGGCAGGACTGTTCATCCCAGGGCAATGGATTTGAGCTATCCAGAATTTTTACTCATAAGGTGTACTCAGTGTAAAAGATGTACCATAGAATGCCCATTTAGTGCCTTAGAGGAGGATGAAAGAGGAACACCCAAACCCAATCTATTTCGCTGTCGCAGGTGCGGGATATGCATGGGTGCATGTCCAGAGAGGATTATTGGATTTAAAGACTATAATGTGGATATTATTTCCTCTATGATTAAGGCCGTTAATGTGCCTTATGAAGACGAACCAAAGTTCAGGATAATGTGTTTTGCCTGTGAAAATGATGCCATTCCAGCACTTGATATGGCAGGGATAAACCATATCACATATGATGCCTCTTTAAGGGTTATTCCAGTACGTTGTCTGGGTTCAGTAAACATGGTGTTTATTAGCGATGCCCTTTCTAGAGGAATAGATGGGATACTTTTACTGGGCTGTGTGCTAGGGGATGATTACCAGTGTCATTTTGTTAGGGGTAGTGAACTGGCCAACTATAGGCTGAGTAAGGTAGGAGAGACCTTGCAAAGACTGCAATTGGAGCCAGAGAGGGTGCATATGGAACAGGTAATGATTACAGACCATTATAAACTTCCTAAGATAATTAATGAGTTTATAGAAAAGATAAAAGCCATGGGTCCTAACCCATTTAAAGGATTTTAGTAACTTTGTGAGTTTTATCCCCTCCCCCAATCTGTCCCACTAGGGGAGGGAAGAGAGGAGGAAAGAAATGGCAGAGATATTGGAACCTGATGTAAATTTTATAAGACAGA
>CAZNJP010000031.1:7948-16831 GCA_964573345.1 uncultured Syntrophobacter sp.
AGGAGGAAAGAAATGGCAGAGATATTGGAACCTGATGTAAATTTTATAAGACAGATTAGGGGTTTAGGCGGAGCATCTCTTAATGCATGTTATCAATGTGCCACATGTGCTACAGTGTGTCCTTTATCCACAGATGATAGACCATTTCCGCGTAGAGAGATGATTCAAGCACAGTGGGGATTAAAGGATAAATTAATTAAAGATCCAAATATATGGCTATGTCACTATTGTAATGACTGTAGTATATATTGTCCAAGGGGTGCTAGGCCTGGTGATGTCATGGCATCATTAAGGGCCTATACTATTTATGAATATGCAAGGCCAAAATTTTTGGCAAAATGGCTTCTGGATAAAAAATACCTTCCACTCCTCTTAGCTATTCCTGTAATTTGGTTTTTATTTTTGATTGGTATAACCTCTGGTTTTCATATTCCTGAGGCAGGGGAAGTAGTACATCTTACAAAGTTTGCTTCATCATTATATGTAGTTGATTTAACATTTGTTAGTTTAAGTATTTTAATAGTTGCCTCTTTTTTTCTTAGTATTCGTGATTTTTGGAAGGATATAAAAACAGTTGATTTGACCCCTGAACTGATTGCAGCCAGGGGAGGGTGGCTAAATATCATTGTCCCTCCTATAAAGGAGATATTACTTCATACTAGATTTTTTAAGTGTGGTGAAAAGAACATCAGGTCTTATTACCATCTTCTTATATTATGGGGTTTTGTTGGTTTATTTATTGTTACTAGCCTTTTCTTTTTTAGGACCTGGATCTGGCCTCGTATAGAAGAACCTTTGGGTTTAATACATCCTATAAAATGGTTGGCTAATGGAGCTGGTGTGGCCTTACTTCTTGGTTCTTTAATCCTTGTTTATGATAGAATTACAGATAAAGAGACCCCAACTGGTTATTTTGATTGGAGTTTGGTTATATTAGTGCTTGCTTTAGCAGTTACTGGATTTTTGACTGAAATTTTCAGGATGCTAAAGGTACCAACTTGGGCCTGTTTGTTTTACTTTATTCACTTAGTAACTGTATTTTATCTCTTTGCCTATCTACCATTTTCAAAATTGGCCCACATGGTGTATAGGACAGTGGCCATGGTCTATGAAAGGTATGAAAGTGGCATATAAAATTTTTGTTGACAAATCTAAGGAAGTAGTTTATATTAGAGGAAAGTTTTTTTGAAGGAGGTGAGTTCAAGGGATCTACAAAAACTTGGATTTAAAAAAATCTTGAAAAAAGGAGGGGAAGATGGATAAGGTATTTGATGAACAAATACTGCCTCGGCTCAAAGACTGGGCAAAGGAGAAGCACAGGGAAAAAGGGGTAGTTGAGGAAGTGAAATTTTGGGGAAACCCAAATCTAGACATTTATACCGAAGAGGAACGAAAAAATTATACAGATGAGGACATAAAAAACTTCAAGTGCAAGCATGACATCCCTGATGTATTAGAATTCACAAAAGGGCCATGGCCAAGCTTTGCCGCTGATGCCATAAGGGAGGCAGTCCACAGAAGCAAGCTTCCTAAGGATAAGATGTTAATGGCTTCTGACTGTGTTGAAGACCTCTTGGGTACGCTTCAGTTGTCTTATATAGACAAGGAGACCCACTGGAAGCATGGTG
Source organism: uncultured Syntrophobacter sp. (assembly GCA_964573345.1). GTDB lineage: Bacteria > Desulfobacterota > Desulfofervidia > Desulfofervidales > DG-60 > CAZNJP01. Next base: position 9,577 of record CAZNJP010000031.1, read on the forward strand.
GCATTGTAGGTGTGTTTGGCTATGGTGGAGGGGTTATTGGAAGATATAATGATGCACCAGAAAAGTTTCCAGGTGTATGGGCGTTTCACACCTTAAGGATCAATCAGCCTGCCAGTAAATTTTATAGCACTGACTGGCTAAGGTCAATCTGTGACCTCTGGGAATACCGGGGAAGTGGACTTATGAATCTGCATGGCTCTACTGGAGATATTGTGTGTTTGGGGACTGTTACTGAACAACTAGAGCCTATGTTTCAAGACATGGAACACGATATGGGCCAGGACTTAGGGGGCTCTGGTTCAAATCTTAGAACACCTTCTTGCTGTATGGGAAAGGCACTTTGTGAATATGCCATGTTTGACACCCAGGAGATGTGCTATGAGCTCACCATGCACTATCAGGATGAGCTTCACAGGCCTGCATTTCCTTATAAGTTTAAGTTTAAGTTTGATGGCTGTCCAAATTGTTGTGTGGCATCCATTGCCCGTTCTGATATGTCTTATATTGGCATCTGGAAAGACGATATCAGGATTGACCAAGAGGCAGTAAGGGCCTATGTAGCAGGTGAGTTTCCTCCAAATGCAGGTGCTTTAGCTGGCAGGGACTGGGGGAAATTTGACATCCAGAAGGAGGTAATAGACCGCTGTCCTGCCCATTGTATGGAATGGGACGGGAAAGAACTCAAGATTGATAACAAGGAATGTGTAAGGTGTATGCACTGTATAAACACTATGCCTAGGGCACTAAGGCAAGGTACAGACACTGGATTTAGCATCCTATTTGGGGCCAAGGCACCAATACTTGAAGGTGCACAGATGTCAGTACTTACTATCCCGTTTATGAGGAGTGAGCATCCCTATGAGAATGTTAAAGACCTTGTGGACAAGGTTTGGGATTGGTGGATGGAAGAGGGCAAAAACCGTGAAAGGTTGGGTGAGCTGATTCAGCGTTGGACCCTGCCAAAGTTCTTGGAGGTAATCGAAGTTCCGCCTATGCCTCAGATGGTTTGGGAACCTCGTTCTAATCCATATGTATTCTGGAAAGAGGAAGATGTACCTGGAGGATTCGAGAGGGATATTAAGGAATTTAGAAAGAGACATCCAAGATAAAGGAGGTGTATTATGTCTTTAGGAAAGCTTGGTTATTATAACCCAGATAAGCCCTTAGAAAATAGGATTACAGATACTGGTCCCAGGCACTATGGGGAATATTTTCCAGATATAATAGTGAGAAATTATGGAAAGTGGCTATATCATGAGATTGTAGAGCCAGGTATTATTAAAAGGGTTTCTGAAACTGGGGATACGGTTTGGGTAATCAGGGCAGGTGCCCCAAGATTTATGACTGTAGAACATGTGCGTGAAATCTGTGATATAGCTGATAAATATTGTGATGGATATGTGAGGTTTACTACCAGAAACGCCATTGAGTGGATAGTAGATAGTGAAGAGAAGATGAAGGCCCTAAGAGATGATGTGGGAAACAGAAAACATGCATATGGAGGAAGCTATAAATTTCCAATAGGCGGAACTGGTGCAGGCATTACAGGGATTGTCCATACTCAAGGATGGATCCACTGCCATACCCCGGCTACTGATGCCTCTGGTTTGGTAAAGTCTGTGGCAGACGACCTGTTTGAGTATTTTAAAGAAATGAAGCTTCCAGCAAAGCTCAGGGTCTCTATGGCCTGCTGTCTAAATATGTGTGGAGCTGTGCACTGCTCTGATATTGCCATGCTAGGTTATCACAGAAAACCACCTATGGTAGATGATGATGTGATAGATAAGCTGTGTGAGCTTCCATTAGTAGTGGCAGCCTGTCCTACAGGTGCTATAGGTCTAGCCAAGAAAGAGATTGATGGTCAAAAAGTAAATACTATAAGTATTAAAAAAGAAAGGTGCATGTTCTGTGGAAACTGCTATACTATGTGCCAGTGTACCCCATTAGCTGATAAGGAAGGAGACGGTGTTTGCATATTGGCAGGTGGAAAGATATCAAACAGATTAACCAAACCCAAGTTCTCTAAGGTGGTGGTCCCCTGGCTCCCAAATAATGTGAACCGCTGGCCAGAGGTAGTTTCAACAATAAGAAGGATAGTAGACGCCTATGCCAAAGATGCCAGGAAATATGAGCGTTTGGCAGATTGGGCAGAGAGGATTGGCTGGGAAAGGTTCTTTGAAAAGTGTGACATACCTTTTACCTGGCAACTTATTGATGATTATCGTCTGGCTTATGATACTTACAGAACCTCCACTCATTTTAAGTTTACAGAAGCTGCATGGAAGGTATCTGAGGCCGTGGGAGGCATTTAATTCCATAGCAGATGAAAGTTGAGAGCTTTATGGCCACGGAGTTATTGATGACGTAAGAATTAGCTTCGTGGCCTAATTTTATTATTTCAATAAACAGAAATTTGGAAATCAATTTTAAAACTACTTAAGCCTATAAAATCCCAAGTTCCTCCCCCCTTGATGGGGGAAGATATGGGCAAAAGCTGGGACTACGAGAGGGGTAATAGAGGTAAGGACTAATTTTGATAAAAAGTGGAGTCATTGAGTTATTGACATCTTTTATAGAATGTGATAAAGTGATTTATTAAAAAGATTGGAGGAGTGAGATATGGGATTAGAAGAGATAAAAAAGGCCATAGTGGACTTTGCCTCAAAAGGAAAAAAGACCAAGTTCTATTTCAAGGACATGACAAAAGCAGTAAAGAAGACTATACCTGATGCAAAATCAAAGGACATAAAAACGGCTGCTACTGAACTGGTTAATGAAGGCATTATGATATACCACTCTACAGGAAGCACTACCTTATATGGCCTAAAAGGTAGGGGTGTAAGCTTAGAATCAGAGGAAAGAGGCAAAGAAGAAGGATAGGTTTTTAAAGGTAGCTGGCAAGAGAGCTAGCTATTTCTGATTTCCGTTGGGAAGGAAATATAATTATTTTAATAATGTTTCCCTTGACAAACAGAGAACTTTTGAGGGTTTTTGGTTTATAAAAATTTAGAAAGGGGGGTATTATGGCTGATTATTTTATTAATATCTTTCTTGACGAGGAAAAACTTGCAAAGGTTGAAGAGGCTGGTTTAGCAGATCAGATTAAAGAAATTCAAGGTAAAAAGGCAATCCAGGTTGCTGCTAGAGAGAAAGACCAAAAGAAGCTGGTAAAGACCTATAAAGTAAATTTTGAGGCAAATCAAACTACCCTTCCTAAAGAAGGGGAAGATATGCTATTTGATATGATTATTGAAAACAGGACCTTAGATATTATGAAGGTATTTATTGCCAAGGCCCATAAACCATTAGAAGGTAAGGAAATACGGACTCGCGTCTTTAGCACATAAATCTGTTCCTGACAGGCCTGTCCCTGCTAAAATCAAGCAGGAGTCAGGGTTTAGGAATTTGTTGTACTCATTGATTAGGCACTTTCTAAAAAAGGGAGTGCCTTTTTTTGCTTAATTAAAAAATTCAATGCCTCTTTTGCATTGCCTTTTCTGTCTTCTTCTTCCAATATTTTCTTAATTTCCATTAACACCCTGCTTACCTGTTTCTTTCCTTCTGAGTGTTCCATTTTTTCAATTACCTCTTTTACTTTTTTCCTCAAGTAGCCCTGTATTTTTGACCTATAAGAAGAACCCAATATAAGTGCTAAACTGTTGGTATACCTTTTAATCAGGTGCCTATAAATATCTGGTATCTCTATCTTTAGAAATTCTTGAGTAAGCTCATCAATAGATTCATCTCTAGATTTAACAATCTGTAAATAGTTCCTGAATAATTCTTTATTGAAATTAGATAACAAATCCAGCTCAGGCAACATCTCTAATCCAGGTATTATTACCCTTATAACAGGTATGTCTAAGTCTTTTCTTGTTAGGTCTATATAAATTATATGAAAACCATTCATTATTAATAACTTTTCTAAGGTATGTAAATCTTTAGCTATATTCCCTGAAGAATAGTCTGGAAGTTCTTCATATTTAAATTCCCTTATGGTTTTAAATAACCCTTGCGGAGGCGATATCAAAGGGCCATATTCTGAAGAGTGTGTTAATTCATATAAGGCCCTTAATAGTGCAATTTTTCCATCAAGGTGTGCCCCACAGCCTGTAGAGGTTATGGTAGCTTTTTCTTGCATACTCTTTATAAATGCCTTATAACAGGGAATTCCCCAGTCATTTGCCAAATCCAGAAAGTAGACATAGATATCTCTCTTTTCTAATTCTGCTACTATATCAGATATTTCTTTATCCTCTGTTATTAAAGAAAAACACCTACTTGGTGAGTAGCAGGAAACCTTATCTAAATGTCTCTCTATATATTCTAAAACTCCATGTAATTTAGCTTCATCCATGGTATTCCCTGAGGCCAGGCCATTTGAGGTAGACCTAGAGAAAAGGTCAATCTCATCAAAATTTTCTGAAGAAAGCCAAAACACAAACTGTGCTGGGACATAGATTTTATGGCTTCCATTTTTATCAAGTTCCATAGCACATATCCAATAAAGACTTTCATCTTTATATGGGACCTCCAGATTCATTTTGTTTGGGTCCAGTACATTAAGCCCTTTATTTTTTAAGTCGCTATATCTAGACTTAATTAACTCAAATTCATTCTTATACCCAATGGATTGATTATTATAAAAACTTACTGAGGCCGAATATCTCTCTACAAACTCCATTAAATAAGATGCCTTTGCCTGTTGTTCATCTTTACCTTTCCCCCTAGATGAAAGAATGCCTTTAATCTCGTATCTATTCCTTTCAACTACTACTTTTGCATCAATCTTAAAGTCTCTTTTAAGGCTATAAGGGCTGACTGAATCCAATACCCTTTCCTCATTTCCAATAAACATTTCCTGAACTATTGAATTATTTAAAACCCTGTTTATAGTCTCTTTTGGTGGTATAGCCCTTAATGAGGTACCTACATTGAAGGATTTAATATTTGAGCGGACTTTTGAACAAAGCTCTTTTATGTGGATTGCTTGTTTATTGCTATTTAAAATTTCTAAATCAAAAGGTATGGGATATTTAATATCCCTAAAACAGGGCAAGAGCTCATAGTTATATTTGTTTTTAAAAAATACCTCCATCCAATAACCACGGGAATCTAAATTCTTATTTAAAAGCCACCTTGTATAGACTAAAGGTGCATGTTTGGCCAATGTAGTTGTATCTATATCATTGAGCCTTTCCAATAAATGAGGGTGCTTAGAGTAACATGTTTCATAAAGGGATGATAGTAATAAAAAATTCTTCTTCTCTTTTGCTATATTTATTAATTCGGAAATTTTTTGTGAAGAAAGCCCCTGCAAGAGATTTACTAGATGTGAAATCATAAATTTATCATTTGGACGCCCCTCCAGGTAATTAATAATCTCTTCTACATCCATATCTTTGCTTGGTAAAAGGGAGACATTAAGAGAAATACCCAAACCAGAAGCCTGTCTTATATTGTAGACCATAAAGTCTGCCCAGTTGCTTTTCCTTGGCATATTACCCTTTTCTTAACTCTTTACAAACCTTTTTACAATGGGGCTGAGTAGCTTAGGCAAAGAAACTTTGCATTATTCTTTTGAATTCTTCCCCTTTCCAGGCAGTAGAGGGTTTGGTTCGTTCATTGGTTAGGATATCGGGAGGCAAGAAAGGTAAAAAGTCAGAAATCCCGGGTATAACTAACCGGACTACAGGAAATTTCAGAATGGGATGGGTGTGATTCAGGAGAATACAATCTGTGTGGAGTCCCTTGCAAATATCTTTGAGACTTTTGATCTCTTCTAGGATGTCTTTCTTCTTGGAACTCTGGAACTTGATATTTTTACCTCGTTCCAGAAAGGAAATATCCTTAGGTGAGACACCATGTTTCATAAGCAGGTAATAATTATTCACATGAGATCCGGGGACAATGGTTCTGTTTAGTTGGGGCCTGGAAAAAAGTAGGGTATGTTTGCCCTGCATTCCTTCGGTGAAACACCTGGTCAAAGCCTCCTCCAAGTTGAAGGAAGCCCCAGGAATAAAGGTTCTGTATTCTAAGTAGTTAGAAGGTAGGTTTTGGTTGGTAAACAAGACACCAATGACTGGCAAGTGACCATTGAAGGACGGGTCTTTGATGGTTACCCTGACCTTGTTTTGATTATAGAAATCGATCATCTTCCGGATCAAAGGGATGTCAATTGAGTCTAGGTCGATGCTTGGAATTTCTTTCTCTGGTTTGATAACGTTGATTTGGGTATATCGTTCAAATATTTCACAGGCGGCCTGAATCATAGCCTCTTCAATGGTGTTGCCTGCAGCCATCCCATTGGTGCCGTGAATATAGGCCACAAACTTGATGGGGACCTTGATTGTTTCGTCCTGAAGAAGGGAATAACCGTCCACCCAATGTCTGGTCATTTCACAATCTTTGATCTCCTCAAGGTCATTTGGACGAAGTTCTGTTTGCTTCCTTAGTAGGCTTTCCACGGTCAGGGGCTTAGTTAATTCTCTTTGGTGAGCCCATACATAACCATCCATCCATCCGTAGTTCAAAAAACTGTTTATATCAGGGCTGTAAAGAGCAGGAAGATGAAATCTAACCTGTTCTTCAAACACAGGGTAATATAGTCCAGCGCTAAGACGTTCGGCTAATTCGGCATAAGCGCTTGCTTCAGCCAGTTCTTTAGTTATACCCTTGCCCTCGCAGGTGATTTGTAAGGAATCGATCCGCACTCTGCCCCAAAAGAGGAAGTCTGTGACTTGAACCTCTGAATATTGAGGGTCAAGGTCAAGGTCTTTTAAGCCTTGTTTGATCCGCTTAAGGGTATGATCAGGGCTGTCGCATTTATACCAATTATTTCTGACCTGATTTTGAAATTGCATCGTGTAGTTTTGTTATTTTAGTCTTTTTGCCTCTTTGATATACTCTATTGTTTCTTTAATCTTTGGCTCTACTTCGCTTATTGAATCTATATGAATGCAGCAACCAGATAAAAAGTGCTGTTGAGTAAAAAATCTATTTTTAAGCTTTTCTTTTACCTCCTTATCTTTTTTGATAAGTTCCCTAAAAGCTATTCCTAATTGTTTAGTTCCATCTATTTCCCTTTCAGTCCTTGCAAGTATCAGGGCAGAAGTGGCCTTAATTGTTGATGTCCATGCCTTTTTAGTTGCATCTCTAACTTTTCCTTTGTTGAGCCTCTCCATTGCTTCTTTATAAAGACATTCAGCTTCATTGAATATAACCTCTATTTTTTGTTCTTTATCCATATTTACTC
>CAZNJP010000032.1:0-16678 GCA_964573345.1 uncultured Syntrophobacter sp.
GCGGGGGTTCAAGGTTGACAACCTTTGAACCTATGAACGGTGAACGGTGAACCTTCTCACTTCCTGGCTTATGAGCAGGGCCGGCGAAATAAAAGTTTGATACAGAATTATTTAAGGCTTTACCCAATTTGGCTCCAACCTTGAACTTAGCCACTTTCTTGGCAGAAATTTTAATCACCTTCCCTGTCTGAGGATTCCTCCCCTCTCTAGCCTTCCTTTTTATGACAGGGAAGCTTTCAAACCCAACCAAAGTAACCTTATCCCCCTTCTTCAAGCTCTTTGCTACCGTATCAACGATGCTGTCCAATACTGTCCTTGCTGATGTCTTGGAAATACCAACATCACTGGCAACAGCATTGACTAATTCTCCCTTGTTCATACAACACCTCCCTTTTTTGCTGAAAGTATCAGTAATTGATTATTTTATTACAATAGATTATTTCAAATATCAATATTTTTTGATACTTATTAGGGAAAAGTCAAGCTTGACTATACCGAATGTCTTAAATAAGCTGGCATATAGAGTTTATTTTTAGTCAAGATTTATTTATGTCTACTGGAAAACTGATGGCAAAAGGTCTTTTGTAGGAAATCATAGATACTTGCACCTATATGGACACCAGAAAGACTTCCCTGTCAGGACTATGGAGGGCGATGAGGGATTTGAACCCTCGACCTTTGGCTCCGGAGGCCAACGTTCTTTCCTCTGAACTAATCGCCCTTATACAGTTTGTATCTTAATCGGCTCTTTATGTCAAACTTGACAAAAAGATAAAGAAGGCTTAGTTTTTTCTATAATGTATATCTCAGTAATAATACCTGTATACAATGAGGAGGCCTCCTTAAAACCGCTTTATGCAAAATTAAAGAAAACATTGGAGGAAATTAATAGACCTTATGAAATTATTTTTATAGATGATGGAAGTAAGGATAACAGTTGGGAAATATTAAAACATTTAAGGGAGCAAGATAAAGATATTAAACTTATTCGCTTCACATGCAATTTTGGTCAGACAGCAGCTATAACTGCGGGGTTTGAGCATACTGAAGGTGAGATTATTATTGGGATGGATGCAGATTTGCAAAATGAGCCAGCAGATATTCCTTACTTTTTGGCCAAGATAGAGGAGGGCTATGATTTAGTGAGCGGTTGGAGAAGGCATCGGCAAGATGCCTTAATAACTAGAAAGGTTCCTTCCTGGATAGCAAATTGGCTGATAGGTAAGATTACTGGTGTAAAATTACATGATTATGGGTGTTCTCTAAAGGCTTATCGCAACTGGGTAGTAAAAAACATCCATCTCTATGGAGAAATGCATCGCTTTATCCCTGCCTTGGCCAAATGGTGTGGGGCACAAATTACAGAGATCGAGGTCCGTCATTACCCACGTAGATTCGGGCAAGCCAAATATGGCCTTTCTCGGACATTAAAAGTGATTTTAGACCTAATTACTGTTAAATTTTTACTGAGCTATTCTACTAAACCTTTACACTTTTTTGGTCTTCCAGGTACAATTTCATTTTTAGCGGGTTTTTTTATCTGTAGCTATCTGAGTGTGCTTAAATTTTTCTATGATGTTCAGCTCTCCCAAAGGCCTTTACTCTTACTAGGAGTATTATTGATCTTTATAGGAATTCAGTTTATTAGTTTGGGTCTTTTGGCAGAACTGGTAATAAGGATCTATCATGAGGCACAGAAGAGGCCCATTTATGTAATTAAGGAAATTTTAAAATAACCTAGGATAATGCGATACTACCCTGTAAACTTAGATTTAAAAGGAAAAAGCTGTTTGGTGATAGGGGGTGGAGAGGTTGCCTTCAGGAAGGTTAAAAGACTTTTGGAATGTGATGCCAATGTGAAAATAGTAGCCTCTAAATTGGCGAAAAAGATAAAGGAACTCGTTAAACAAAGAAAAATAGAATATTTAGGGACTGAATATAAAAAAGAATTTTTAAAAAATGCGTTTTTGGTGATTGGCGCTACCAATAATCAGACACTTAATGCCCGTATTAGTGAAGATGCTTATAAAGCCCATATTCTTTGTAACATTGTTGATCAACCTGAGAAGTGTAGTTTTATTGTGCCAGCAGTAATAGTAAAAGGTGACCTTGTTATTGCTATTTCCACCTCAGGGAAAAGCCCTATATTGGCCAGAAAGATACGTCTAGATTTAGAAAGGTCCTTTGGTATGGAATATGCTGTTTTTTTAGAACTTATGGGAAGGATCAGAAAGAAGGTATTAAAAGATATAAATGGACAACAGGCACGGAAGCGACTGTTTAAAAAAATCGTCGATTCTGATATATTAGTTTGGTTAAAAAATAAAGAATTTTCAAAAGTAGACGCATATCTTAAAGAAACACTGGGAATAAATTTGGACTTCTCTATAAGAGATGGATAAATTTTTTTATCAACTGGCCTTGATAGGTTATGGTGTGGCTATGGTGGGTTTTTTCATCTATCTTTTGCGCCCACAACACTCAGTATCTCGAATTGCTACATTAGTATTGTTGTGTAGTTTCTCTTTCCATAGTATTGGTTTAGGAATTTCTTGGGTAAGTCTTGGCTATTTCCCTTTTACTACTATAAAAAGCTCATTATCCTTCTTTGCCTGGCTCCTGGTCATCATATATCTAATCTTTGGATGGCGGCTTGCTGTATTAGGCACCTTTCTTTTACCACTTATTGTAGGGCTTATGCTCTTGTCTAAGGTAGTCCCTGCTATGGCAGAACCACCTCCTTTAATTAAGGGCTTTTGGTTAAACCTCCATATTGGTTTTTCATTGATTGGAGATGCCTTGTTGGCTTTAGCCTTTTGCGTAGGCATTATGTACCTTATTCAGGAAAGGCACATTAAAAGAAAAAAGTTAGGAGGTCTTTATCAACGTCTTCCTTCACTTACTTCACTGGACAATTTGAATCATAAGGCATTGATATGGGGTTTTTCTATGCTTACCTTGGGTCTTATACTGGGGGCCCTTTATGCCCAGTGGGTAAGAGGGCATTATTGGGCATGGGATCCAAAGGAGGTATGGTCAGGCATCACTTGGCTTGTTTATGCTGTCCTTATCCACGAACGTCTGGCGGTGGGATGGAGGGGTAGGCGAGCGGCTATAATCTCCATTATTGGCTTTATGTTTTTATTATTTACCTTTTTGGGAGTAAATTATTTACTTAAAGGCTACCATGTATTTAAATGAAAGATAAAAAGATTGTTTTGATTGGTTTAAATCATAAAACTGCACCAGTAGAGCTGCGGGAGCGATTAGCAACAAGTAACAACAATGAGATCCTAGGCCAACTGATACAATTGCCACCTGTTAAAGAGGCCCTATTTTTGTCTACTTGCAATCGAATAGAAATTATAATCACTACAGAGGAAAAGCATGAAATTATTATTAAAGCGATAAAAGACTTCTTGGCCCAGTATAACCAAATAGATTTAAATGAATTTGGAAATTCTATCTATACTTATCTTGATGCAGACGCAGTAAAACACCTGTTTTTGGTAGCCTCTAGTTTAGATTCTATGGTAATAGGGGAACCGCAAATTTTGGGACAGATCAAAGAGGCATACCGTCGTTCTCTTGAACAACGTGTAGTAGGCCCTATTCTCAATCGCTTGTTGCATAAGACCTTTTCGGTTGCAAAGCGAGTGCGTACAGAGACTGAGTTGGCCCATCATGCTGTATCTATCAGTTATGCAGCAGTAGAGCTGGCAAAAAAGATATTTGGTGATTTGCGTGGGAAACTAATCTTGCTTATAGGGGCTGGGGAGATGGCCGAACTGGCAGTACGCCACCTTTTAGGCAGTGGTGTGAAGGATATTGTAATAGCCAACCGTACACTAGAACGGGCAGTAGAGCTTTCAAAAGAATTTAATGGAAGGCCTATTTTGTTGGCAGAAATAAGTGATTATCTCAGTTGGACAGATATTGTTATTAGCTCCACAAGCGCCCCTCATTTCCTTATCTATTATGACCATGTAAAAAGGGCAATGAGGCAACGTAAAAATCGTCCTATTTTCTTTATTGACATTGCTGTTCCTCGTAATATAGACCCCAAATTAAATGAGTTAGACAACGTTTATCTCTATAATATTGATGATCTTCAAGATATAACAGAGATAAATAAGCATGTTCGCCAAAAGGAGGCACAGAAGGCAGAGCGGATTGTAGAAGAAGAGGTCATCAGGTTTAAGTGGTGGTTAGAGACCTTAGAGGCAGTGCCTATCATTGTATTGCTTAAAAAGAAGTTAGAAGAAATTAGGCAGAAGGAGTTGAGTAAGACCTTGAAACAGTTAAATCACCTATCTAATGAAGATAAGGAGGCAATAGAGGTAATGACCAGTGCTATAGTAAAGAAGGTTCTCCATGACCCTATCACATTCTTGAAGAAAAGAGAAGAACGGCCAAAAGTAGACCTTTATTTAGATCTTGCTCGTAAGCTTTTTAATTTAGATGAAATTAGTAAAGAAGAAGATTATCATAAGTAAGGAGGTATGCTGCGTTTCACATTGGTTTTACAGAATTTATTTTAATTTCTGTTATCATCTTAGTAATCTTTGGTGCTAAGCGCTTGCCTGATTTAGGGAAAGGGATTGGTATGGGCATTAAGAATTTTAAAAAGGCCTTAAAGGAACCAACTGAGATTAATATTACACCAAAAGATAAAGTAAAAGACCAGAAATGAGAGGAATAGTTAGGGCATCATCTACTGGAGAGAATAGTTCAGTGAGAACGGCTGCAGTTGCACCAAAAATAGCGATGGGCCAATGATAAAAAAACAGGGTAAGCAAGCAACAGACAAGAAAATTGGAAAGTGTGCCCCCTAGTGTTTTGGTTTGCCAGATTCTTTTGAGAGGGATGTAGTGGCCTGCAATGGCAGCTACAGGGTCTCCTAATGTTAGATATAGTAAGGCGCAAATAGCTATTTTCTTAGGAAAAATATAGATGGTTAAAGTAATAGCAGCCAGATAATAAACAGTGCTTGTAAGAGCGGTGTATTCTCCTTCTTTGAAAAGTGTGCTGAAATGGTTCAAAAACCACCGTTTGAATGGAGGCAGAAGGAGTCTGAGGACATCTATTATTAGTGCGCAGAGAAATAAGCAGAATGTAATAAAGGCAGCCAACTTTTGAGAAAGATGACTAAAATAATAAATAACAGGGATTAAGGTACCCAGAAGATGCCAGAATTTGCGTGCCCAAAGATTCATAGAAAAAATGTAACTTCAAACCTCTTGAAAGTCAAAGGTAGAATATTAATAGGCTTTATTGTGTTTTTAGGATTGGTATCTTTATTGATAAACAACTGTGGTTCTAAGAGGTATCCTTTAGAGACAAGACTCTCTGTACCAACACATCATATAGAAGTGGGCATGATCTTATTAGAAAAAGGTAAGCTGGATGATGCGAAACGTGAATTTCAACTGGCTCTAGAAATGGTTCCCACAGCAGTAAAGGCCTATGTTGGACTGGCCTTAATATCTGCTCAAAAGGGGAATGAGAAAGAGGCCTGGGAATATTTAAAAAGGGCAGAAGCATTTGCTAAAGAGGATGAAGATAGATTAAGTGTGCTTGCAGGAAAGATTTACCTTGTTGATTTGCTTTATTCTCCTGAGCTTTTGTCCCTGGCCAAAGAGGCATTTGATGAGGCTATGGTCATTAGACCAGGGTATGCACCTGCCTGTTTTTATATGGCTCAAGTATATGAACATGCCTTTATGTTTAAAGATGCTGAGCCATTGTTAAACAGCGTTTTGAAATCAGAGAATCCTTTAGCTTTGCGAGCCTATAATGAATTGGATAAGTTAGAAAAGATTCAAAGGGCACAGCCAATAAGTCTATTGGGTAAAGAGATTGGCTTAAAGGATAAAGTTACTAAGGCCGAAATGGCTGCTTTATTGACACATGAGATAAAGTTACCCCAAATTTTAGAGATTAGCCAAGCATCAAATATAGTGTTAAAAGACATTGGTAATCATCAATTTGAAAAAGAGATTAAAGCTATAGCTCCTTTAAGGATAAAAGAATTATCTGCTACTGTGGATGGTTATTTTGATCCAGATATAGTGGTTACCAAGGCATGTTTTTGCCAAACTGCTGAAAGTATATTGGTCAAACTGACTGGTGCCAAAATCAGGTTTGAAAACCTTCGTTCTCATTATAAAGACCTCAAGGCCAAGGAGCCTTATTATAATGCCTGCATGATCTGTTTGATAAAAGGCATTGTTGTTCCTAAAAATAGAGCTAAATTTGACCCTTTTGTGCCTGTCTCTGGAGCAGATGTTTTGTTGGGCCTTAAGCGCTTACGCCAAGAACTAAGACTATTTTAAACAATTGTTGAATCGAGATTGATTAAATTGTAAATCAAACCTGAGCTTTATCCTTATGAAAAACCCTAGTAGCTTAATAATTTGCCATATTCTTCCGATATACAGTCAAAAAGTACAGGATATGTATTTAAGGGTTCATCAAATATAAAATTTAGATTTTTTGATTCCTTTTTAGTCAGCAATGGTAATCGGCTCCAACCAATGATACCTCCCAATTCTGGGTATCTTCTAACAAGATCCCCTCTTAATTTAGCCCTGGTATTTTGTGGTGGATTTTCACTGGCAAACATAATTTCCTCATCAGATACAATACGCATAACTTTATGTCTCTTTTTCAAAATATTATAGAATCCATCATCATCAATATAGTGATAACCCATATCTAAGTCCTTTATTTTATTGATAATCTCTGGATCAGAACTTCCCAGGGTCAAACCCATTTTCTCAATCAAAAAATCTAATAGATTCTTTTTAATTACCCAATCAATTTTGTTACTTAAACTATCAAAATCCCCTTTTGCAAGACTATCAAGGATATAATTCCATTTATCTAATATATCGAGAGTTTCAGGGTCTTTTGAACTCATCTCCCTAAAATAGAATTTTTCTGCTAAATCACAATATAGTCTTTGTACTTCTATGGGGGTTGTTCTTTTGCAATTGTCAAGTAGTATTGGTTTGTTAACATCCAAATTTTTAGATATACCCCTTAACTCGGCAATTGGGTTTTTAATACTTGGTATATCTTTTAAATACCCACCTTCAATCATATCAAGAACCAAGGCAGTAGTGCCTAATTTTAGATAAGTAGTATATTCAGACATATTGGTATCACCACTTATTATATGGACCCTCCTGTATTTATCCCTATTAGACAAAGGTTCATCCTTGAAAGAGATCATACCTCTATTGTAAGTAGTATCCCCTATCTCATAACACATGAATCTGGCCCTTTGGGACATATGATACTTATTTTTAACAAAGTTACCTGCACCAGTATAAATCTGCCTTGTGACAAGAAAGGGAATTATTTGAGTGATGACTTTATCTATACTGGTTTTTCTATGTATTAAATAGTTCTCATGATAACCAAAGGTAGCCTGGCCTCCGTCTATATCATCTGCCGTGTTGTGTTTAATAATCCCAATATCTCCTGTGTACCCCTTTTCCCTCAATTTCTTAATACCCAATCTTTTCTGTCTTAGCATAAATAGTTCATTGGCCTTCTCCCACCTTACTAAGTCTCTTGCTGTCCTGCACTCTGGTGTTGAACATTCAGGGTGATTACCAGTGTCTACATAATACCTAGAGCCATTTGGCAAAAATACATTGTAATGTAAGTGATCAATCCCTTCAAAAAGATAATGATAAATCTTAGTGCTTATCCCCTCCTCACTTATATAAAGGGCACCATACTCAGTTTCTGATCCCAGTACCACTACCATTTTAAGCTATAATTAAAACATCAATAATTTTTACTATTGAGATATTTATAGATGGTTTCTATATTGTCATTTGAGGTCATAAATTTAATTTCTTCAATACTTAAAGTTCGGAATTTACTATCCTCTTTGAGTTCAGTATCAAGTATGCTTACCTCCAGTTCACTGAGATAATATTCGGTTCTTTTTTTAACTGTTTTTAATGCATCCAGACTAATTAGAAAACAGTCTCTAATATTGGTCTTTGAGAAGTCTTGATAATTTTTCCTCAAAAAATCTACAATCTTCTGTTCATCCTCCTCTTCTTTTCTTTTATAGGCCTTTGACCCAATAGCAAAAAATCCTTCTCTTTCACTTATGGTACCTGTAAACATTACATGATAAATTCTCTTTACATTATTCTTACCAAGCTCTGCTAACATAAACTCTACCTCAAATGGATATAGACCCTCATTAAATTGGGTACCAATTGTGGGAGATAACACATTCTTTGCAAGTTTATATGCAGAAACATCTCTATCTCCATCCTGTAGTCCCATAAATTCCGCATTGAGGATTACCAATTTTTTTAATGTTTCATATTGATTAGTTTGACCGGTGCCTATCTCTTCATACGTCTGCCCTGTCCCTATGATAGCAATTCTATCAAATACCTCGGAAGTAATCCTTATAGTGGAACTAGGATTTTCTCCCATCAGTAAAATCCCGTTATTATACTTTACAGCCAACCCACTTCCACTCTTTTCTAATGAGTCTATGCCAATATTTATCTTTTCATTTCTCCATCTTTCTGGTGAGTATGGTATGAAATCCATTAAATACCGCCCTTTAAATACTCCTTATAAATTTCTTCAATCTGCTCATCCTTTATTTCTTCAGTCCCCATTTTAGTAACCAGGCTAATATTGGGGTATATCCCCTTAACAGGATTTATAACACCGGTGGTAGCATCCTTTCCCGCTGCCTTTTCTAATGATCTTATTAATAATTTGACCCCAATTTCTTTAGTGGCCTCCTCAACCGAGCATTTATCAAAGTATTGTTCTAAGACCCCATCGGCATGGTCCTTTCCAGAGCCAATGGCATTGAATAGTTCCTTTTCATATGCCACCCCTCCAATGCCAATTTCCCATATCCTTCCTTGTCTACTCTCGGTATCATAGCCCGCTATCATGGGCAACACCACAAACCCTTGGGCAGCCGCTGAAAGATTTCCTTTTATTAGCAAGGACAATCTATTTGCCTGCCCTTCTAAAGAAAGTGATCTACCTTCGTTCCTTCTATAAACATTTAGATCTCTTCTAAATATATCTACTAATTGGATTGCTGGGTCTGTGACCCCTGAGATCCCAACTACTGAATATCTATCCACTTTATATACCTTTTTAATCTTACCATGGGCTATTTTATGGTCCTGGGTAACAGCCCTTCTGTCCCCTGCCATAATGACACCATGTTTGTATTTGATGGCCACTACAGTAGTACCTATGGGGATTTCTTTGGCTAAATTTATGTTATCCCATTGATACAAAGGCATATATTCTGGATGTTCCTTCTTTAGGAAGGAATAAAAATCACATTTCATCAAATATGATAAATCCTTCAGTGACATTTATTCACCCGATCTCTGCTTATACTTCTTGGCAATATTCATGTCTTCTGCAAGGTCCATTAATTCATCTTTTATATCTTCTAACCCCTCTTTTATTTCCTCCTTTTCTTGGGTTAAGTCTTCTATTTCTATATCTTGGTATGCCTTTTCCTTTGGGGTTCTTTCCTTCACTTTTTCTTTCTTCAATTTATTCCTCCTTGAATACCAATATTTTTTAAGAGACCCTCAATACTTTTAGAATTCTCAAAATCATCAGAAGTCAATTTTTTAGTCCCCTTATCAAGGTTTTTTAATGGGACTCTAAGAATTTTACCCTTATTGATAAGCGATATAGAATCCCAATTTCTGGAAAAGACATGCTCTGGAAAGCGCTTAAGGCATTGGCCTATAAAATAGGCCCTGCTATCTTCTGGGGCATTATTAACGGCAAAGTCCCTCTCTTCCTTGGTTATAATCCTATCTATCTTATTATTCTTCAATAATATATTATAGAAACCCCTTTCACTCAAATCATGGTATCTTAAATCCCAGTTACGTAATTTATTCAAAATATCGCTGTTATTAATATTCCATTTTAATCCCAAATCATTTAGCTTAAAATCAAGCAGTCTCTTTTTAATGACCCAATCTATTTTGGTGCATAATAGCATAGGGTCCTTTTCTAATGCATAAAGTACATATCTCCAATGCTTGAGAATAGCTTTGGCCTCATGGTTTAGATCAATCCCTAAACTATATCTTGTGGCCATTGTAAGATATTCCCTTTGTATCTCTATGGCACTCATCTCATTTCCATTTTTTAATTTATACCTCTTCTTAAATGATAGGTCCCTGGATATCTGTTTAAGGGCATTTACCGGATCTATTAATGAAAGTTCACTATCTATATAGCCATCTTCAATCATTGAAAGAACCAGGGAAGTGGTACCGACCTTTAAAAGGGTGGTGTATTCAGAGAGGTTTGAATCCCCCAAAATCAGATGCAACCTCCTATATCTATTAAAATCTGTATGGGGCTCGTCCCTGGTATTGACAATTGCCCTTTTATGCTGAGTATCTAAGGAGATGTCATCTGTAATAAAATCTGCTCTTTGAGAGATTTGGTAATGAACTGGTTCTCCAGCATCATAGCCCACCTTGCCAGCACCGGTATAAATCTGTCTTGTGACCAGAAATGGTATAAGATGTTTAGATATATCTGAAAATGGGATTTTCCTTTCAACTAGATAGTTTTCATGGCAACCAAAACTACTGCCCTTAAAATCTGTGTTGTTTTTGTATATCTTTATTTTTATTCCTGTATTATGTTCAGCATTCTTACAACTAATCCTTAGAATCTCCTCACCGGCCTTATCCCAGGTTAATACATTCTTTAAAATAGAGGTCTCTGGTGTGCTTACCTCTGGATGGGCATGGTCAATATATAACCTGAATCCGCTTTCTACCATACAATGAATTAGCTTGTTGTCATAATCAGAGGGATACTGGCAGGGTTCATCAAGTAGATATGCAAATTCCCTGGCATCCCTCATGGTAGTGGCACCGTTCTTAGGATATTCCAAATCATAATCCCAAATTATGTGTTCCAATTCAGGTCTTTTATAAGAATTGATTATAAGCAGAGAGGCATCAAAAGGGTTGAGTTCACCACCATCAATTCCATACTCGGTTTCCAAGCCCATATATCTATTTCTAATGCTCATTAAATCTTGTCTCCAGAGGGCCTTAATTCTATCTTTTTATAGATAGCCTGTTCCTTTTTAAAAATGGGCTCCACCCTTTCTACTATCTTGCCCTCCATGTCCATTATCTTTGCCCAATCACTAGGGTTTAGTGTAGAAGGTAAGTCCTCATTTTCCTTGAATCTTTCATTTATTGCCTTTTCTAAGTCCTCATAACTTATACCATAAACCTTGTTTTTAATGATTTCCCTCTCCAATTCATCATGGGCTAATTCCATATCCTTAATCTTTCTATCTATGGCGTTTTCTTTTGCAGACTCAACTATTCGCTCAATTATTGCACCAGATATAAAATCTTTGTAATAAAAGACCTTACTGGTGCCATCCCTAAAGATGGCCTTTATGTATCTATTTTCAGGCGTGGTGGCAAAGATTTTTTCTATTGATTTTGAGATTAGATAATCTATGGCCTGCTCTTTACCTTTATACTGTTTTACAAGTCCTTGTTCAACAGGAAGATCCGGTGTTAAGTATAATTTAAAGATTTCTCTTGAACCAGATTCATGTGGTCTATCGATCCTTATTTTGGCATCAAATCTGCCATCCCTTAAAACAGCAGGGTCTATAAGTTCATGCCTATTACTTGCCCCTATAACAATAATGTTATCCCTTTCACTAATCCCATCCATTAAAGGTAGGAGTTGACCTACTGTGGTTCTATTCATTGAGATGCTTGTATGCTCTGTCCTTATACCAAACAAAGAATCCATTTCATCAAAAAAGATCACCACTGGTATTCCTTCATCTGCCTTTTGCACAGCACGGTCAAACAAGTCCCTGATGTTTTTTTCTGTCTGGCCCACATACATATTAAGTAATGCAGGCCCTGGCACATATAGGAAATAACCCCTAAATTCTTCACCTGACCTGGCACTTAATTTGTCATATTCCTTGTCCAGGTTATGAATATCAATGTGATTATTTACCAGATAGCGCTCTATCCGTTCTAAATTATTTCTCCTCTCTTCTAAGGGTATCTTTTTAAATTTATAGATTCTCCCTTTAGTAGTTATTTTTTCAAATAGATTCCCTTTTAAAGATGGCTCAATAAATTTTTCTTCAAATCTCTTTAGACTGATTTTATGATATTTCTTATTATATAAATCCAACATCTGTTCATGGGTTAATTCAGCATCATCAGGTATGACATCATTATAAAATTGAAAGAGCTCTTTATCTAATCCTTCCCCCTTTTGTGTTTTGTATATACCTATTAACTCCTTTATTTTACTATTTCTCTCCCTTACCCTTTTGGACAGACTATTTGCTACCGCCTTACCTATTAGGGTCTTACCACAACCAGGAGGCCCATATAATAATACCCCCTTGGAAAGTTTCTTCTTATACTCTTGATATATTTCAGGGTATAAAAATGGCCTTTCAATGAGCCTTTTTACCTGTTCAACCTGCCTGTCTAACCCTCCAATATCCTCATAAGCAACATCAGGGACCTCCCTTAGACCAAAATCCTCAACCTCAATTTTGGGAAGTATCTCATGCACAAAACCAGACCCTATATCTAATCTTAGATTATCACCTGTTCTTACCCTTTTCCCCTTAAGTTCTGGTCCAATCCCTACAACCTTTTCCTGGTCATGACCCCAGTTTACCAATATCCTGTTACCTTCTAAAATCTCCCTAACCTTTACAACCTCACCATAAGAAAAGCGGTCTGCAACATCTACTATATTAAGTGCGGCATTAATCTTTACCTCAGTCCCCTGTTTGAGGCTTTCAACGATCTTTGAATCTATATGGGGGTCGATATAAACCTCTCTTCTCTTACCATCAATCTTTACCTCAGCAGTTTGTAATTCTGCCTCACTAATACCTTCCCTTGACTCTGTCTTAACCCTTTTTTTAGGCCCAAACTTTAAAAATGTACCGTATTGTAAAGGTGGTGAAGCCAATGCCTCTATTCTTATTTCATACTTCTCTACCCTTCTTGTTAATTCTGACACCTTTTGTTCATATCCCTCTATTTTCTCTTTTAATTCGGAGATTAGCTGGGTAGCTTTTATGTATTTTTTAAAGAGAAATTGGTTAAATAACTCTAACTTCTCCCTATCCCCCTCTACATGTTTACCATGTAAGTCCCTTATCTCTTCATATTCTTCTAGAAACTGTTTATAGCTATTATTCCACTCAATAGTTCTTAAAAGTTCCTCTAGGTCTATTTTTTTCATCACAATCTCACCTACGAGAAATTGCTTTTCAATTAGAGAAGTCTAATAAATGGCTGTTAGGTTGTCAAGTTAACACCCAGATTATGTAATAATTTTGGGCTAATCGTCACGATGCCAATAAATTCTGACAAATCGGGCATCTTCTTTGTATTTTATCTCTAAATTTCCTTTATATGCTCTGCCTATAGCCTCACCTATCCGCCTGGCAAGGTGATCATCTGTTAGATTGATGGTAATACCTTTGCTGTCTTCTTCTATATTGATTAGTCTTTTTAAAGGAGACCTTCCGCTTTCTTCTTCTATCAAATTATTAATCAAATTTAGGATTTCTTCT
Source organism: uncultured Syntrophobacter sp. (assembly GCA_964573345.1). Lineage (GTDB taxonomy): Bacteria > Desulfobacterota > Desulfofervidia > Desulfofervidales > DG-60 > CAZNJP01. The sequence continues at coordinate 13,652 of CAZNJP010000032.1, forward strand.
CTGCGTATGGTTAGATATTTACCTGTAAGGAATACTATACCAGCAGGATACCTATCTAAAATGCGTCTGCAGGCTGGGCAGATATATTCCTCACCACTTATATCTACTCTCCTCTTTTCTGCCTTCCAAACCCAACGGCCATCAAGATATATGGCCTGACACATGGGGCATATCACACCATCTGGGTACTTTCGACCTTCATAATAGGGATCATGGATTTTTTCTTGAATTAGTCTATCTTTTCGAAAAATAGTCATTTAATTCTCCTATGCATTAAGACCCTTTTTAAAATAAATTTTTCTAACCTCAGTTTTTACTCTTAAAATAGCAAAGGTTTCCTTGATAGATGTATAAATACCTTTAACATAAAGGCCGTACCTTTCTCGTAATATAGATTGTGAGCCATGTTCAACAAATTTATCAGGCAAACCTAAACGTTTCACAGGTACCTGGATATTTAATTCTTGAAGGGCCTCAATAACAGCACTGCCAAATCCACCCATTAACATGTTTTCCTCTATGGTAATAATAGCTTTGCAATTTTTGGATAATTTTAAAAGAAGGGATTTATCTATTGGTTTGATAAAACGGGTATTGACCAAAGTGGGATAAAGTCCGTCTTCTTGTAGGCTTCTTACAGCATCTAATGCAGGATAAACCATATGGCCAATAGCTAGAAGAATAACTAAGCCTTCTCCGGGTATTAATACCTCAGCTTCTCCAATGGGTAATTTTTTTAATACCTCATCTAACTTTACCCCAAATCCCCTCCCACGTGGATAACGCAGGGCAATGGGAGCTTGGTATTCTATTGCCGTCTTTAGCATGTGGCTCAACTCATTTTCATCCTTAGGAGACATTATTACCATATGGGGGATAATACGAAGGTAAGAAAGATCAAATAAGCCATGATGTGTTGGGCCATCTTCTCCTACAATTCCCCCACGGTCTATCGCAAACACCACTGGCAATTTTTGCAGGCAAACATCGTGTATAATCTGGTCATATGCCCTTTGGAGGAATGTAGAGTATATGGCTACCACTGGCTTTAATCCTTGTGTTGCCAATCCAGCAGCAAAGGTTACAGCATGTTGTTCAGCAATGCCTACATCAAAGAAACGTTCTGGGAAGTGCCTCTTGAAAAGATAGAGGCCGGTGCCTTCAGGCATGGCTGCAGTAATTCCAACAATCCGCTTATCTGCTTCGGCTAACCGAACTAATGTCTTGGCAAATACCTCTGTATAAGTGGGGTTTTCATCCTTTATTTCCTGCCCGATCGTGGCTCGCAGTGGCAGGCGGGTGTGATTGATTTTGTATGGTGCTTCAGAATCTATCTTAAATTTTCCTATACCATGAAAAGAAGTAGGATTTTCCTCAGCAGGCTTATATCCCTTTCCCTTTACTGTAAGTACATGTACTAAAATAGGCCCTTCCATTTGCTTTATATGCTCAAATGTTCGAATAAGCTTTTCTAGGTTGTGGCCATCGATCGGGCCTAAATAATCAAATCTAAGGGCCAAAAAGAGCATCCCTGGTGTGAATAGCGTCTTTAGTGAATCCTCACTTCTTTTAACAAAATGGATGAGATTTTCACCACCTGGTAATGAGGATAAAAATCGTTCAATCTCCTTTTTGAATTTTCGGAAGGTGCGGCTTGTTAATCTTCTGCTTAGGAATGAAGAAAATGCACCTACATTAGGTGAAATAGACATCTTATTGTCGTTTAATACTACAATCAAATCCCTTTCCAATTCACCTGCTTGATTTAAGGCCTCAAAGGCGATACCCCCAGTCATGGCCCCATCACCAATTACTGCAACTACTTTGGTGTTCTCCTTTTTTAGGTGTCCTGCTGTAGCAATCCCTAATGCAGCAGAGATGGAGGTACTGGCATGACCTGTTGTAAAAACATCATAAATACTTTCATTAGGGTTGGGGAATCCGCTAATGCCCCCGAATTGCCTTAATGTATAAAAAGAATCTCGTCTTCCTGTAAGGATCTTATGGCAATAGCATTGATGCCCTACATCCCATATAATCTTATCTCTTGGGGCATCAAATACATAGTGTAAGGCAATAGTCAGTTCCACTGTTCCTAAGCTAGGCGCCAAATGCCCCCCTGTCTTTGCTACTGTTTGAATAATTTCTTTTCTTATCTCTTTTGCCAATTGTTTTAATTCTGGCAAAGAAAGGGATTTTAAATCTTTAGGGCTATTGATTTTATCTAAAATTCCCATGATTCATGACTTGATGCTCGTTTTCTTGTTGTTTTTGCTATGAGCTATGAGCTAATGTCTTCTATCTTTAATATAATAGGCAATAGCTCGCAGTGGCTCTGCCTCTTTTCCAAATTTTACCAAGGCATTTATAGCTTCTTTAATATGGTTTGATGCCAACTTCTTTGCCCTGCTTAATCCCATTATACTGGGGTAAGTGGATTTTTTCTTTTTTTGATCCACGTTTGTTTGTTTACCCAACTCTATGGTGGTGCCTTCTATATCTAAAATATCATCTATAATCTGAAAGGCTAAGCCTATATGATATCCATATTTGCTTAAGGCCTTAATTTGGTCTCTTGTACCATCTCCTAAAATGGCACCGCTTTCCACAGATGCCATAATTAGGGCACCTGTTTTCTGTTTATCCATGGTTTCCAATTCTTTGGTATTTATCTTTTTCCCTGTAGCTGCTAAATCCATTACTTGTCCACCTACCATTCCCCTAAATCCAGATGCTTTAGCAATTAAATGGACAATACTAAGCAAAGGGCCATTTGATATAGAATGAGCAAGTTGAGGGTGAGTAAGCAAATAAAAAGCCTCTGTTAATAGGGCATCGCCTGCCAAGATGGCTAATGCCTCTCCAAATACCTTATGGCTAGTAGGTTCACCCCTTCTTAAATCATCATTATCCATAGCGGGTAAATCATCATGTATCAGGGAATAAGTGTGGATAAGTTCCAGTGCACAGGCTACCGGTAGGGCCACTTTTGACTCACCGCCTACAGTTTCAGTAGCTGTCAAACAT
>CAZNJP010000033.1:0-11487 GCA_964573345.1 uncultured Syntrophobacter sp.
TTAAATTGCTTTTTCGAAAACTACTTATCGCCATATATGCATAATCTGGGATAATCATCGAGTTTGAAGAAGTTCTCTCAAAACCATATTTTGTTGACAAACTGAAGGATAAAGAATTGGATCTGGAAGGTATGCTTTTTCATTGAAATTCCCTTTTTATACCAATTCTATTTTGTCCATTGGACTTTTACCAGGTCCCAGTAATATGGCATCTTGTAAGAAAATTTGGTACATTAAAACTGAGATGACCAAAAAGAGACCTATTAGTATTACTGAAATTATAGACGAGCTTGAGGAAAGGGGGCTTTTAGATTTTTCCCAGAAAATAGCAGATCTACAGGAATATAATGAGATGCAAAGAAGATTTTTCAACAATGTTGTAGATATTTTTGAAAAGCCATTGCCTAAAGAGGTGGAAAGGAGGCTAGCCTCTATTGTTTCTCTAGCAGAAATAAAGAGCACATCTACAGTATTAGATGTGGGAACAGGGACAGGGGCCGTAATTCCCTATATCCTTAAATACAAACCAAAGGAAATAATTGCCTGTGACTTGTCCTTAAAAATGTTGGAAAAGCTAAAAGAGAAATATCCTGAGGTCAAAACCTATCAAGCAGATGTAAAGGATTTGCCCTTACCAGATGCTTCTATAGATATAGCATTTTTTAATGCTGTTTGGCCAAACATTGGTGACAAGCCATCTGCCTTAAAAAATCTTTATAGAATGTTTAGAAAAGGAGGGAAAATCGTAATTTCCCATCCCGAAGGGCGCCTATTTGTCTCAAAGCTTAAAGATTCAGTCCCATTTCCTTTAAACCACTTACCAGATTTTTATGAAATAGATGCCTTTTTAAAAAATTTTTCCTTTGTTATCAAAAAATATATTGATAAGGAAAAACTCTACTTTGTTTTAGCAGAAAAAGAATGAGAGAAAGTCACAGGGGAGCCTAATATGAAAGTTACGTCAATTTTTCTTATAACCACATTGATTTTAAGCTTTCAAATTATATGGGGGATTGAGAAAGGAGGGCATTCCCAGAGGGGAGTCTATAAAGAGAATGAGATCTTGGTGAAGTTCAAAAAGGGGGTTTCTGAAGAGCGGATTGAAGAGATTAATGGTCGAATGGGGACAGAGTTAGTGAAGGTAATCCGGACGGTCAGGATCCATGTCCTCCAAATTCCAGAAGCGGAGAGCGTGGAGGGAATGGTGGAAAAATACAGCGCCCTGCCTGAGGTGGAGTATGCTGAACCTAACTACACCTTCTCCATCCAGCATCAAAAATAGACCATACATCTCCGACTTGCCGAAAGGAGTTTAATGGCACTTCCCGGCATATCTGATGTGTCGTCGGTGAGGACTAAGTCCACTGATAGTAGAAAGATGTCCTTATCTTGTGATATGGCAAAGTGTATCATACTGTGATACTATTTTTCTGGTTCCCTCCCTGTCGTTACCTTTCGGTATAAGTGGGTCCTACTTGGTTCCCTCAAATAATCCCTCAAATAAACAACATTCTCATCCATAGTGTTAATACAAATTGCCTTCTTGACACCAGCATGCACCAAAATTTGAGTCTGTGCTACTCCCTCCAAGCCATCCTGGTCCCATACGGTAAGGGTTGCCATATAATCTCCGGGTTCTTGATAAACATGCTCTGAATATGGCCCTTGGCCTATATTCCCATCGCCGAAGTCCCATTCATAGCTCAAGAAGTTGTCGTCCATATCCAGGGTGCCTGTGGCTAAAAAGTGCACTGGATCTCCCACAGCAGCCTGGTAAGGCCCCCCAGCTACTGCAACCGGGGCAAACTTATCTGGAGAAGAAGGATCCCTATCAACCTGAGGTATCCCCCATCCGTAGGCCGAATCCCTGCCTGCTGGGCCCAAATCCTTGGCAAAGGCGGAAAGGCGCCTGCGGACCTCTTCATTGGAGATTCCTGGATTGGCGGACATAATTAGTGCTGCCAATCCGACCACATGGGGGCAGGCCATGGAAGTACCAGAAAGGTACTCGTAGTAAGGGGGTGTATTGAAAGTGGACAAGATGTCCACACCCGGTGCGGCAACCTCGATGGCAGGCCCTTGGCTGGAAAAGTCAGCAATCCCATTATCTTCATCGATCGCTGAGACGGCGACGACCATGTCGTATCTGGCAGGGTATTCTACGTTGTCGACACTAGGGCCAGCATTGCCGGCAGCAGCCACCAGGAGAATGCCTGCATCATAGGCACACTCCAAGACCTCCCTGAAGGCCTCGGAGTATTGAGTTGTGCCAAAGCTCATGTTCAGGATATGTAGTTTGTGATCGATGGCCCACTGAACTGCATCGATGACATTGGACAGGGTTGCAGTCCCCATATTCGTGAAGACCCTCAGGCTGTAAAGTTCTACCTCCGGGGCCATACCCACTATGCCGAAGCCATTGCGTTTGGCAGCGATGATGCCGGCAACATGCGTTCCATGACCGAACACATCGTTGCTATCGGAGGTTTCAATACCTCCAGTGAGCATTAATCCTTTGGCAAGATCCAGGTCGGGATGATGCCCGTCGATTCCTGTATCGATGACCCCTACCTTGATGCCCTGGCCCAGGTATCCTGCGTCGTGGAAGGCCTTGGTCACCCCCATGTTGGCTAGGTTATACTGATATTCTTCTATAGGGCTGGCCCATTGGTAACCAAAACTGGCCATAGGATCATAAAATCGGCCCTTGCGAAGCTTTTTTGACAGATGGCGATAATAGGAACGGTTGTCGAGATAAAAGGTAATATCCGGCTCGATGTACAGCACATCCGGGTCCGTGGCAAGGACAGCCGCCTCTTCCTCTGAGAGGTCAGTAGCCATCATGGCGAATCTCCTGAATTTCTTTCTAATAGGACTTGGAATCTTTCTATCTGAAAGCAGGCGGTCCATTGTCCTTGTGGACCGGTACCGAACAATCACACGTTGTCTGATCTTCTCATATTGGGAGATATTAGGAAGCTTTTGGTTCGGGGTCTCTCCAAGGTTTTTAGCCCAAGTAGAACCAGCCAAAATAAAGAAAATCAGGGCAAAGACCCAAACCTTTCTCATTTTTCCTCCCTTTTTATATAAGGAGAATTTTATTTGGTGTATTAGATTTGTGCATGCACAAATTGGTTTAGCATAAAGAATTCGGCCTGTCAACAAATCGAATGTCTCGTTTAAATCTATATGGAATTTTGGTCTATTTTAAAAATAAAGGAGGAAGCAGCCCTCATTTATTAAATACGCGGCTTACTGTAATATAATGAATTAACCCAGATTATGAAATAAACGCCATTTACGCTGGGGTTTTGCCCCAGACCCTATTTGCAAAAATAGGGCACACTTTTCAACAAGGAATAACTCCATATTTTGGTTTAAAAATGCTTGGACTTTCTCTTCTCCTGTGATAAAATGCTAGCATGATTTTATACACAGACAGAAAAGATGCAGGGGAATGCCTTGCTCAAAAATTATTAAAGGAAGATATAATAGACCCTATAGTATTGGCTATCCCAAATGGCGGGGTGATTGTAGGTCTGGAAATTGCTAAGACACTGAACTGTCCTTTAGAGCTAATTATTGTAAAAAAGATACCCATCCCCCAGAATCCAGAGGCAGGATTTGGGGCCATTGGGCATGATAACACACTCATCCTAAATAGAGCTTTGATAGATGAGTTAAAACTTTCTGAGGAAAGGATTCAAGAATTGGTTAAAAATGTGCTAAAAAAGATCAAAGAGCGCTTAGAAAAATATGGAATAAAAAATGAATTTCCACACATTAAAGATAAGACCACAATTTTAGTAGACGATGGCTTAGCTTCGGGTGTTACTATGGAGGCAGCCATTTCTATAATAAATAAATACCGGCCAAAATCCATTATAGTGGCTGTTCCCATAGCCTCTGGGTATGCCTTTAGAAAGATCTTCCCCTTGGTTTATAAGATTGTTTGTCCTGATGTGCGTCGTCACCCACACTTTTCTGTGGCAAGTGTTTATCAATTTTGGCATGAGATTAGTGATGATGAAGTAAAAACACTATTAAAGATGGAGGGAAAATGCAATTAGCAGGGAAAAAGGTTATCGTATTGGTGGCAGACTTATACCAAGATTTAGAGGTCTGGTACCCTATATTGCGTTTAAAAGAGGCTGGGGCCGAAGTCACAGTGGTAGGGCCAGAGGCAGGGCAGACCTATAAAGGGAAATATGGCTATCCTATAGTTTCAGATGCCAGTGCTGATCAAATAAATATTAAAGAATATAGCTGCATCATAATTCCTGGAGGTTATGCCCCAGATATTATAAGACGTTATCCAGAGATGGTAAATCTAGTAGAGGATGCTTACAAAAAGGGGAAAACAGTTGCAGCTATCTGTCATGGTGGTTGGGTATTGGTTTCAGCCAAGATGTTAGAAGGAAAAACAGTTACAGGCTTTTTTGCCATAAAGGATGATTTAGAAAATGCAGGGGCTAAGTTTGTTGATGCAGAGGTAATAGTAGATGGGAATTTAGTTACATCTCGAAAGCCAGAAGACTTACCTATGTTTTTAACAGAGATTATTAAAATGCTTAAAGGATAAAACTGCAGGATACCCGATATAAGAAACTCGATTAATTATAAAAAAGTGGATGAATTTTACATATCTGCCAGAAAAAGAATGGTACAGGAGCAAATCAAGGCCCGAGGAATAAGTGATGAAAGGGTTTTGGATGCCATGCTTAAAATACCAAGACATTTATTTGTAGATAAGGCATTTTGGGATCAGGCCTACTACGATTATCCCCTCCCTATTGGGGAAGGACAAACTATTTCTCAGCCTTATATAGTAGCACTTATGACTACCAGTTTAGAATTGAAAGAAGAGGAAAAGGTGCTAGAGATTGGTACAGGCTCTGGTTATCAAACAGCTATTTTGGCTGAGCTGGCAAGTGAAGTATATACTATAGAATGTATAGATGTTTTATGTGCAAAGGCAAAAGAGATACTAAGTGAATTAGGTTATTCTAATGTGGTTTACTCTATAGGGGATGGTACATTGGGATGGCCAGAAGTGGCACCTTTTCAAGCTATCCTTGTAAGTGCTGCTGCACCCGATATCCCTTCAACCTATATTGAACAACTGGATAAAGGAGGGCGGTTGGTGATCCCTGTAGGCAGCCGTTATGCACAAACACTTTATGAAATTATTAAACAGCCTGATGGTGCGATAAAAAAGATTGATTTAGGAGGTTGCCGTTTTGTCCCCCTAGTAGGGGAATTTGGCTGGCCCCGTGAGATAGAATAAATATCTAACGTTGAGTTTATTTTGTTATCTAACGGGGCTGGATGGAGGAGTAGTGCTAAAAAGCATTTACAGATGGACAATAAATTGGTCTAAAACCCCTCATGCTGTCTGGGCCTTGTTTTTTATCGCTTTAGCAGAATCTTCGTTTTTCCCTATCCCTCCTGATATATTGTTAATTGCTATGGGGATAGCAGCTCCTACAAGGGCCTTTTTCTATGCCTTTGTCTCGACAGTTGGCTCAATACTGGGTGGTATTATTGGTTATTTGATTGGTTGGCAGTTTATGGCAAGTGTAGGACAACACATCATTCAATTTTATGGGTTATCTGAGAAATACTTGCAAGTGCAAAGTTTGTATCAGAGCTACGATGTGTGGGCTACCTTCCTAGGGGGTTTTACCCCACTTCCTTATAAGCTCTTTACTATCAGCGCAGGTCTATTTAACATAAATTTTGCTGCCTTTTTAATAGCTTCTATTGTTGCCCGTGGGGCCAGATTTTTTCTTGTAGGCACTATTATTTACTTTACAGGTATGAAAATTCAAGGTTTTATTGAGAAATACCTTAATCTGGTGACTACAGGTTTTGCAATTACTTTAATCTTGGGTTACCTTTTTTTAAGATTGTTTTTTTAGGTTCATGCAAGAAGATACATTTACATCTATAGGCACTATTTTAAGTAAAGAGTCTACTGTTCTGGCCAATGTATGGAGGGTTGTGACCCTGAGAAAAAATTGGTCAAAAATCGTAGGAAGTGAATTAGTAGAGTGTAGCCTTCCGTTGAGCCTTAAAGGTGGAAGGTTGGTAGTGTTAGTTAGCGACCCTACTTGGAATACCCAATTGCAGTTTATGAAACATAAGATACTTGAGGATTGCCAAAGATTTCTAAATGGAGACTATGTAAAAGAGATCCATTTTCGTGTAAGGGAATTTAAGAAAGGCCGTTGATTTGTTAAATCGTGATTAGTTGATTCGTTAAATGGTTGAATCGAAAATCGTCAAATCATTGACTGGTTTAAGAATTGACGACTTGAGAATTAACTATTTAACTATTTGAGAAGATAAGGAGGTAAATAGTGATTTCTGTCAATCCTGTAATCTTTAGAGAATATGATATAAGGGGGATAGTAGGAAAAGACTTGACAGAGATTGTAGTAGAACACTTAGGTAAGGCCTATGGAACATATGTGAAGCGTTCTGGATTTAAAGATGTAGCGATCGGACGTGATGGGAGAAAGAGTTCTGAAGCATTCCAAAAGGCAATAATAAAAGGGATATTAAGCACAGGATGTAATGTTACAGACATTGGGCTCTGCCCCACCCCTGTAGTCTATTTTTCCATTTTTCATCTTAATAAAGAGGGTGGGATTGCCGTAACTGGTAGTCACAATCCGCCAGAGTACAATGGCTTTAAGATTTGTGTAGGAAAAGAGACCATTTATGGCAAACAGATTCAGGCTTTAAGGACCCTTATAGAAAATGCAGATTATGAAAAAGGCTCTGGTAGAATAGATTCTTATGAAATCATTCCAGATTATCTCAATTTTTTAAAGGAAAATATAAAAATTCATGGCCCTATAAAGGTAGTAATAGATGCAGGAAATGGGGTAACAGGGATAACTGCCCCTAATATCCTTAAAGACCTGGGCTGTAAGGTATTTCCTCTCTATTGTGAGGTAGATGGAAGCTTTCCTCACCACATTGCAGATCCCACTGTGATTGAGAATCTAAAGGATTTGATAGAAAAGGTAAGAGAAGTTAAGGCAGATGTGGGTTTTGCCTATGATGGGGATGGGGATAGATTGGGAGTAGTAGATGAAAACGGCAATATTTTGTGGGGAGATCAACTTTTAATGATCTTTTCAAGAGATATTTTAAAAAGAAATCCAGGAGTAAAGATTATTGGTGAGGTAAAGTGCTCCCAGCTTCTCTTTGACGATATCAAAAAACACAGTGGGCAGCCCATTATGTGGAAGGTTGGACACTCACTTATAAAAAATAAATTAAAAGAGGAAAAGGCACTACTTGCAGGGGAGATGAGTGGTCATATATTTTTTGCAGATAGATATTTTGGATTCGATGACGCAGTTTATGCCTGCCTGAGGTTACTGGAGATATTGACTGACAACAGGCAAAAACTCAGTGAAATTTTGGCAGACGTGCCTAAACTTTATTCTACATCAGAGATCAGAACCGAATGTCCTGAGGAAATCAAGTTTAAGGTAGTTGAAAGGGCACAGTCTTATTTTAGTAAACATTATGACTCTATCACTATAGATGGGGTGAGGATTGTTTTTGATGATGGCTGGGCGCTGGTTAGGGCCTCCAATACCCAGCCTGTTCTGGTATTGAGGTTTGAGGCTACCAGTAAAGAAAGACTAGGAGAGATCAAAAAGATGGTGGAAGGGAAATTAAAAGGATTTATGAAAGAGGTTTCATAATCTAGAGGACATATATGCCCAATGCAAAACAAAGAATGCAAGTTGAAAAATGCAAAATAGAAGAGACTTATCGGACTGTCATTAGACTTTGCAGTAAGTAGCGTTAAATTGACAATTAGCCTTAAAAAAGGAGTGTAAGATGAACAAGGCAGAATTAAGTTATTTTGATAAAGACTCTGGATACTGTGAGTTTGAATACAGTGGCATAAATTTTTATGTAGACCCCTTAGACCCAAATTTTGCCCACAGTTTAGAAAGGCCTACTACAGTAGCAGAGATCGACTACATTGATTTTGAAAATCAAATTATCTATGTAAAGGGCATACGCCAGCTTTAGGATGGAGTAACTAAGGGGTACCTTCACCCAACCCTTATGTTTAATGCATCCTGGATGCCTTCACCCAAAAGGTTATAGGCAAGCACGGTAAATAAAATAGCCAGTCCAGGAAATACAGATAACCACCAAGCAATATCTAAGTTGTCCTTTCCTGCAGTAAGCATGTTTCCCCAGCTTGGTGTAGGCAGTTGCACCCCAATGCCTAAAAAACTCAGGGCTGCCTCTGTCAAGATTGCACCAGGGATGCCCAGTGTTGCGGAGACCAGAACAGGGGCCATTGCATTTGGCATTATGTGTTTAAATATAATTCGCATGTCACTTGCCCCTAATCCATGCGCAGCCAAAATAAAGTCCCTTTCCTTTAGGCTTAGAAATTCTGCCCTAACCAGCCTTGTCACTCCCATCCAACTTGTTAGGCCAATCACTACCATAATGTTCCAGATGCTTGGTTCTAAAAAGGCAATTACTGCCAGAATAAGAAAAAAGCTTGGGAAACAAAGCATAATATCCACAAACCTCATAATTATTGCATCCACCCATCTCCCATAATAACCTGCAATTGCCCCCAGGATGGTACCAATGATGGTTGCAATCCCTACTGCTACAAAACCCACTTTTAGTGAGATCCTTGCTCCAAAAACGAGTCTAGAAAGCACATCCCTTCCTAACATATCGGTGCCCAAAGGGTGAGAAAGAGAAGGTGGCATCAAGATGGTATTCACATCTATTGCCAAAGGGTTATAAGGGCAAAGATATGGGGCAAACAAGGATGCAATAAATAGGGAAAACAAAAATATGGCTGAGGCAATAGCCCATTTATTTTCCAAAAACCTCTCTAAGAAAAGCCCCCACATCTAACTTACCCTTATCCTTGGGTCTGCCAAGGCATAGCTTATATCAGCAATAAGATTCCCTAATAGTGTGAGCATCGCCCCAATTACTAAACATCCCATAATTACCGGATAGTCCCTAGCCATGACGCTGGCATAGAATAGTTGCCCCATCCCAGGGATGGCAAAGATGGATTCAAAAATTACACTACCTCCAATAAGTCCTGGGACAGAGAGCCCCAATATGGTAATTACCGGAAGTAATGCGTTTTTTAGGGCATGATCATAGATTACTACCCTTTCTGGAAGCCCCTTTGCCCTTGCAGTAAGGATATAATCTTGGTTAATTACCTCTAGCATATTGGCCCTTACATAACGAGATAGGCCAGCCAAGCCACCAAAGGCAGACACAAACACAGGCAGAAGAAGGTGTTTAGAATAGTCTAAAATCTTTCCTAATGGGCTAAAGCAGGCATAGTCTAGAGATTTTAGACCTGAAAGGGGAAGCCAGCCTAGCTTTATACCAAATAGCATCATTAAAAGCAGGGCTAACCAAAAACTTGGGGTGGCATAGCCAATAAATACCGATACAGTGCTTAGCCTATCAAATAATGAGTTGTGTCGCACAGCAGAAATCACACCTAGAGGGATTGCTACTATTAGAATGAGGAGCATAGAAAGTACATTTATGGTAAGGGTGATGGGGATGCGCTCAGCTATTTTTTTAATTACTGGCCTTCTGTCAGGAGAGAATGAATTTCCAAAATCCAGATGTGAGAGCCTTTTAAGCCAAAGCCAATATTGAATATAGAGTGGTTTGTCTAATCCATATAATTTTGTGAGCTTTAATTGTAAGTCCGGAGATGTTTTTGGACTTAATAAAGTACCCATTTCTGCTGGTGAACCAGGTGCTAGGTGTATTACTGCAAAAGATATAATTGTAATGCCCAAAAGTAAAGGGATCATAAAAAACAATCGCTTTAATAGATAAATTGGCATTAACCTAGAGGTATATTAGTAATTAGTGCATATTTTCTTTTTTCTGCTATCAAGAAATAGTCCCCTTTAAATTCAGAGAGCCTATTCTTATTTACTACACAAAAGATGCATTGTTTTTTCTCCCATTGTTCGAAGAACTCCTGAGGAGTAAGCAAAAATTCATGATAGCTAGCATCATCTTCAAATTGGGTCTCCCTTTCTACCCCTACCAGTACCACCCTCCTCCCTACATAAAAAGGCAGGCTACGCAAGTAGCATTTGTATTGGGCTATCATATCCTCTGGCCTTGCCAATAGTTCAATCCTTTCTCCCAAGCTTGCATAGGTGTTTAATGGCAATCTATCTACATGTGAAAGGAGAGGGATAGATGTACTGGCAACTAATGCCACCAATATATAAAAATTTAAAATAACCTTTCTCTTTTTTAGAGCAATATAGCCCAAAGCCGTTAAGCCACATAGGATCAATCCTCCTATTAACCACATGGATTTAAGCGATTGCCATTCAGAAAGGTGTTTAGGCAAGGGTATTATTTCAATAGCAATACCAAAAGAAATAATTGCCAAGATTAATATAAGTACCCACATTACCCTATTTGTAATGTTCAATAACTTGCTTTCTTTTGGACTATTCCACCGAGTGGCCAATAATATAGCCAAAGGTGGAAAACAGGGCATAATATAAAATGGCAACTTTGTCTTCATCAAGCTAAAAAGGATAAATGGAATAATTACCCACAATATAAGCAGAAGCCTTTCTCTGTTCAGGCGGAAAAAGTTGCCTCCTAAAGCAGGGATCAGATAGATTGTCCAAGGAAATATGAGTAAAGGCAATATCCATAGATAATAATGCCAAGGATATGTATGCCCCATAGTCCCTGATGTTAATCGAGAAAGGAACTGAGCATGGATAAAATAGGGGAAAAGCCCTTTATTCTTTAAACAGACGATTATGTACCAAGGAAAGGCAATGATGGAAAAGATAAGGATGCCTTTTTTAATCTGTAGCTCTTTTATCCTCTTTATCTGTCCACTTAGAATAAGATAAATTATGACAATTATTCCTATCAAAATTGGTCCTACTGGTCCTTTTATTAGACTACTTATACCTAAAATTGTCCAAAGCCAAAGTGGAGAGGTATTTCTGTTTTCCCATTGCCACAGAAGGTAAATGGAAAGGGTTATAGAGGCTAGGAGGTAGACATCTGTAGAGACAATATGGGTAACAGCAATAAAACCTACCATAGAAAGTAGTATAAAACTTGAAAAAATCCCTGTTTCTACATCAAACATGGAGCTTGAAAGCAAAAATGTGATGATTAAGATTAAAAGCCCTGCTATGCCTAAGAAGAATCTTGCACCCCACTCATTATAACCAAAGATGTGATAACCCAAGCTTGTAATCCAATAGGTAAATGGGGGTTTATGGAAGTGTTTTATGTAATTTAAATGTGGTGTAATGAAATCACCAGTTTTTGTCATCTCATAAGAAATCTCTGCATAACGTGCATCTGTAGTTTCAAAAAGGCCATAGCTACCTAGATGGAAGAATAAAAAATATATACAACCTATTGAGAAAAAGAAGAGATGAACCC
>CAZNJP010000033.1:11587-16306 GCA_964573345.1 uncultured Syntrophobacter sp.
TGAACCCAACCTATACTACGATGCATTTTTTATCCCTTAAACAACATTAGATTTCTCACATAGATTATAGAATTAAACGATTGTCCCAAAATAAATACAGGATCTTTTAATACTTTTGGTATAGTGCTCATTTTTTTTCTCTCTGAGATAATCCATTGAACAATGAACCTTGAGACAAATATACCTTGAGCAAAGAAGCCTAGTAGCAACCAACCATTAAATATATAAATAATATCAAATCCCTTCATATCCCCCCTTATTGTTTTAGTGAACATAACACCCTTAGATAAACTAGGCAAGATTTAGTGGAAGAAAGGTTAAAAATATGAAATTAATATAAATAAAGTAAGCAGTAAGCAGTAAGTGATAAGTAGGCAGTAAGCGCTAGCTGCTTACTGTTTACCACGTGAAATGATTTACCTATTTCACTGTGGTCTACTCCCTACCTCAATCTTGTCATTCTGTGGAAACCTGTTCCTGACAGGTTCAGGAATCTGTGGCTTAAATTAAACCTTTTTTTCTTTTTGCATATTTAGCTGCCTCTAAACCAGCAATGCACCCTTCTCCCACGGCCTTAGCTATTTGAAAAGGAGGGCCGCAGATATCACCAGCCGCATAAATACCAGAAACATTGGTTTCTTGCCTTTTATTTGTAACAATATAGCGAAAGTGTTCTTTATCTAAGGCTACCCCTAGAAGAACTGCTAGTTCAATAGCACCCTTTCCACCCAATTCAATAAATAATCCTTCTACTTCAATATTATCTCCATTGCCTAAAACAATTCCTTCTACTTCTTTATCTCCCAATATCTTTTTTACCCATTGGCCATTATACCATATAACTGGGCTCTTTTTTATTTCCTTTTTCAATGTTTCGCTTATATCTGACACTTTGCTTATAAGATATACCTTTTTAGCAATAGAAATAAGAGTAAGGGCTCCACTTGCTGCTGCACTACCATTTCCTACTACTGCTACTGTTTTCCCTTTATAAAAAAAGGCATCACAATCTACACAGTAACTTACTCCCTTTCCTATGAGTTCTTCTTCTCCTGGCACTTTTAGCTTCTTTTTATGGACACCCATGGCCATAATGATGGCTTTAGCTAAAAAGTGTTTTTGACCTTCTGTAATTACCTCATATAAATCATCTTTTTTAATTATCTTTATTGTATCCTCATCTACAAAATCTGCTCCAAACTCCTGTGCCTGTCTTCTGCCTCCTTCAAGCATTTTTTCACCAGAGACAGGCCCTTCTAAAAAACAGTAATTTTCAATATTATGGGCCCTGTAAAGACTGCTTGCCTTGGTACCACCCAATAAGACTACTTTTACTTTCCTTCTACTGGCATGGATGGCTGCCTGTAGTCCTGCAGGACCCTGTCCAATGATAACCACATCATATTTTTCAGCCATTTCCCTTTATCTCTAAAATCAAATCTGAAATCTCCCTCAAGGCACCTTCACCACCTCTTGTCATTGTCACATAATGAGCCTTCCTTTTAACTTCATTAGGGGCATTAGATACAGTAATTGCTACTCCAACTTTTTTAAAGAGCTTGGCATCGGGTAGGTCGTCCCCCATATATGCCAATTCATCTTTACTATAGCCCTTTTCCTTTATAAGCTTTTCTAAAACCTCTTCTTTATCTTTAACACCTAAAAATATATCCTTGATCCCCAGTTGTTGGCACCTTCTTTGTACTGCTTTAGAGAAGTATGAAGAAACCACAGCTATTTCTATACCTGCTTCCATTAATCTTTTTATTCCTAAGCCATCGTGAACGTGGAATTGCCTTATGTCATTTCCATCATCTCCGTAATAAATATGGCCATTGGTCCATACACCATCTACATCTGTTAATAACAATTTAATTTTCTTAGTCCTTCTAAGTAAATTAAGATAATCTTTAAACATTCTTTGCCACCTTATTGATTACCATAAGTTCTTTAAGCAATGGTTTTAATCCATTTAGAGGCAACTCATTTGGACCATCACACAATGCCTTATCTGGTGCCTCATGAACCTCCATAAAGACAGCGTCTACCCCTACTGCTACAGAGGCCTTTGCCAAATATGGTACAAATTCCCTTTGCCCTAAAGACTTTCCTTCCCCTGCACCTGGCAATTGAACACTATGGGTGGCATCAAATACTATAGGATAGCCAAATTGTTTCATAATCACTAGTGACCTAAAATCTACTACCAGGTTTTGATAGCCAAAGCATGTTCCCCTTTCTGTAATTAGTATATTTTCATTCCCACGGGAGGCAATCTTTTCAATGACATACTTAATATCCCAGGGGGACAAAAATTGTCCCTTTTTCACATTTACAGGGAGTTTTGTATCTGCTATTGCAAGGATAAGAGTTGTTTGCCGACACAAAAAGGCAGGAATCTGAATAATATCCAATACTTTAGCCGCTTCCTCTACCTCTCTAACACAATGAACATCAGATATTATGGGAATCTCAAGCTCTTCTTTTATATTTTTCAAAACCCTTAAGCCGTCTTTTAGGCCTGGTCCACGATATGAATGGGTTGATGTCCTATTTGCCTTATCATAAGAGCTCTTAAAGATAAAGGGCATACCTAAACTTTCTGTCAGTTGCTTTAAAAATTTTGCAATTCTAAAGGTGAGTTCCTCTGTTTCAATTACACATGGCCCTGCAATTAGTGCCAATTTTTCCTCACCAATCGCAATAGGCCCTATTTTTATAATCCTTTTATTATTTTCCATGCTTGCATTTTAAGGCCGCTTTGATAAACGAGCTAAATAAAGGGTGCGGCCTCATAGGATGAGACTTAAATTCAGGGTGAAACTGACAGCCTAAAAACCAGGGATGGCCTTTAAGCTCTATGATTTCTACCAACTGCTCATCAGGGGAAAGCCCACTAATCACCATACCGTTTTCCAAAAAAGACTCACGGTATTTGTTATTAAATTCATAGCGATGTCTGTGTCTTTCTGAAATTTTATCCTGCTGATATGTCCTATAGGCCAATGTGCCTTTTTTTAAAACACAAGGGTATGCCCCTAAGCGCATGGTACCACCTTTGTCTGTGAACTCATCCCTTATTTGAACCTTATTAAGGCGACTATCATACCACTCCTTCATAAGATAGATTACAGGATAGGCTACATTTGGGCTAAACTCTGTACTATCGGCCTCATTTAGGCCTATTACATTTCGGGCAAATTCAACTGTTGCCAGTTGCATACCAAGGCAGATTCCAAAAAATGGAATCATATTTTTGCGTGAGTATTCAATGGCCATTATTTTTCCTGAAGTGCCGCGTTTCCCAAATCCTCCAGGCACCAAAACACCATTTACATCTTTAAGAAAAGCCTCAGCCCCCTTTTCCTCTATCTCTTCTGCTTCAATGTATTTTAGTAATACGTGGCAATCATTTGCTACTCCACCATGGGTGAGTGCCTCATGTAAACTCTTATAGGATTCCTTCAGGCTAGTGTATTTTCCTACAATGCCAATCTTTACTTCGTTTTTTGGGCCTTTGATCTTATAAACCAAGTCTTCCCAGGTCTCAAGCCTCGGTTCACGTGTCCAGATGTTTAATAGTCTTACAATCTTTTCATCTAGCCCTTCTTTGTGGAATACTAAAGGCACTTCATAAACAGTTTCTACATCCTTGGCCGTAGTCACTGCATCTTCATCCACATTACAGAAAAGGGAAATCTTCCTTTTAAGTTCAAGGGGTAAAAGTCTATCTGTGCGGCACAAAAGGATGTCGGGTTGAATGCCAATCTCACGAAGTGCCTTGACACTGTGCTGAGTAGGCTTTGTCTTTAGTTCCCCTGCTGTTTTTATGTATGGTACTAGTGTGAGATGGACATAGATGGCGTTTTCTTTTCCTATATCCAGGCGAAATTGCCTAACAGCCTCTAAGAATGGTAATGCTTCAATGTCACCTATTGTTCCACCAATTTCTACAATCACAATATCATATCCATCTGCCACACTTAAGATGGCCCTTTTAATTTCATCAGTAATGTGGGGCACTACCTGGACTGTTCCTCCTAAATAGTCCCCACGGCGTTCCTTAAGGATTACAGAGTAATAAATCTTTCCTGATGTGTAATTATTATCTTTGCCCATGGTAGTTGAGGTAAAGCGCTCATAATGCCCTAAATCTAAGTCTGTCTCTGCACCATCATCTGTCACATATACTTCACCATGTTGAAAGGGGTTCATCGTCCCTGGGTCTACATTAATATAGGGGTCTAGTTTCTGGAATGTAACCTTTAGACCTCTACTCTCCATTAAGGCCCCAATAGATGCTGCGGCCAATCCTTTCCCCAGAGCAGAAAGCACACCACCTGTTACAAAGATAAATTTTGCCCTTATTTTCTTAAAACTCTCCTTCAATTTGCCCTGTTTTTTCTTTTATATCAGTCAGCATTGAGTAGTGTCAATAGTGATTAAGATACAGGATATATGCTAGTTTATTGAGTTTATTGGGTTAAAACTGTGTAAATATCAAACCAGAAGTTTAAGAAACCTGAAAATATCTAGAACAAAGACCCCTGAAGCTACCTGTTTCATGAGATTCTGATTCCAGACTACTTGAAAGGCAAGTTCTACTCCAAGCCTTCCCTTAAAATAGAAAAGAGATGGATCTGGGGCTATTTCAGAAAATTTTGCGTAACTTCTCAATAAGTTCGGGTGCCAAGTTTAGATAGCAGAGCTTTCCCTTAA
>CAZNJP010000034.1:0-16302 GCA_964573345.1 uncultured Syntrophobacter sp.
ACCTCTAAAATTCGTATGAAAAATAGACCTTAATGCCTTTTTTCTTTGCATAGCCACATTTCTACCTTATATCATCTTATAACATAAAATCGGAAATTGCTCAATAAGTATATAGCGCAGCCCTTGCTTGAATCTAGCAGGGGCTGCGGCTATTCTAATTTTAACAAACATATTTTATCCCGCACATAAAAACCATCTTTACAAGAAAGGACAGAAAGCTTTGGAAAGCGATGTTTTAATGTTTTTATCTGGCTACTTCGTGTAATAATAAATGCATTGGATGTTCCTTTCAATCTGGCAACAAGCTGCGAAATATCATTGATTTTCTCTATTTTTTTCTGGGTATAAAAGACCAAACTGGGCTGAAAATACTTATGGCAAATAACAGGCTCATCAGGTTTTACCTTTTCTTTTATTATTAAGGCAAATGGTTTAGTAATCTTATATCTATCAACTGCAGGGGTGGCCCAATTTATTATAAAAAAAATAAATAAATAACCTAGTAAAAATTGCATCATCAATAATGCCCTTAGCCACCCCCTTTTATAAAAAACAAGGCCAAGCCTCCATCCTAAAAGGGGAATAAACCCTATTAAGACAATCCAACAAAGCCTTGGATAAAAATAGGCCAGGGCTGCACCCCCAGGAAGTAATAGTAATAGGCCAAATAACCCACTGGTGCCCAAAAAGATATTTAATGGCCATTTTTTTAATTCGCCATAGCAAACATAATGTGCCAAAAGTAGAGAAAGGCTTGGGAATATGGGGTTGATATAAGTGGGCAATTTTGTATGGGCCAAGGAAAAAAAGACAATAAATAGGACTATCCAAATCCAAAGAAATATTTGGGCCTCGCAGTGGCAGGCGGGTGTTATCTTTTTATAACTATGAAAGGGTAAAAAGGGCAATAGCCCTCCCCAAGGGAAAAGGCCTAAAGGTAAAACTAACAGGTAATAAAAAAATGGCCCTCTATGCCCTTGCATAACATTGAGATAACGGTAGATATTGTGCTTCATAACAAATTCAGAAAAGAATTCCCAATTTGTCTTTATAGAGACCAGGGCATACCAAGGAATTGCCAAAAGACAGAAAATGATTATGCCATGCATTAGCTTCATTTCTTTTAATATGCCTATTTTTCTCTTAATTAAGATAAAGAAAAATACAGTGCCTAAAGGTAAAACTATACCCATGGGCCCCTTTGAAAGCACTGCTAGGGCCATAGCTGCATAAAATAAGTAGAAATAAAGAGACTGCTTTTTAAAATAGCCTAAATAAAAGGAAAAGATGGCTAAATTAATAAAAAATATTAACATAGCATCAGGGGTAGCTATGCGCACACTTACATTAAACAATAAGATAGTAATCAAGATAAGGGCTGCCCAATGCCCTGTTTTAAGATCAAATACCTGGGTACCAAAAAGATAGACCAGTAGTACAGTAGCTATGCCAAAAATAGGGGAGAAAAACCTAGCAGAAAATTCATTTATGCCAAATATTTTGTAGGCTATTTGCATAAACCAATAGATTAATACAGGCTTATCGCCACGGAGCTCATAATTAAAAGTAGGGACAATAAAATCGTGGCTTTCTAGCATTTCTCTACTGCACTCTGCATTATGGGGTTCGTCCATGTCCCAGAGAGAGACCTTTTCCAGGGCAGTAAAAAACAGGGCAGTACTTAAGACAATTATAATCAATATGGATAAAATGTGTTTAATTACCTTCATCCTTCTCCATGCTTAAATTAAATTCTAAATCCTAAGCTCCAGGCCTCAGGCTGCAAGCCTCAACCCCTGCTAGATTAAAGCAGGGGCTGTAGCTTGTGTCCTGCAGCTTTTTTTCGCCATAACCAAATAATATAGCTAAATATACTTCCAATAGCTGCCCCTGCTATAACATCCAGGGGGTAGTGGGCACCTACATAGATACGGGAAAAGGCTATTAAGCAGGCCAAGCTCAGAAATATGGGCGAAAATCTCTTGAATAAAAAAGATAGATAAGTAGCTACGCAAAAGGCAATCTGTGCATGACCTGAAGGAAAGGAATGAATCTTTAAATGAGGGCCCACCACATGGATATAAACCTTACCTGAGTTAATCAAAGGACTAAAATTTGAAAGTGGGCGTGGGCGATCCACCCATTCCTTTATCAAAATAACACATATCCCACTTAGACAAAAGGAAACCAAAATCCATGGAAGGTATTTTTTCAAATAGTTAGGCCGATAAAATGAGAAAAAAATGGCTATACCAATCATTAATATCCAGCCATTTCCCAACCATCCCATCAAATAAAAAACAGGATCAAGCAAGGAATGGGCAAAGCGATTGTTTATCCACAAAAATAAAGTTTTGTCCCAATTTAAGATACCTTCCAATCAATGCCTCTAATTTAAGAGATTTTTAAGTCCTGATGTCCAGGTCTTTAATCAGTTTATCTGCAAAGTGTAAGACGAAATTGCGTTGGGCCTCATTTGCATATTTGATACAACTACAACGCAGTTTCTTTCGGCTACGAATAAGCAATTCAATCTTCATATAATTGTTGCCTACCTCTATAGCAAAATAAAATGGTTGGCATGATTTGTGCTGAAATTGGGTCTCATCCAATAAATCCTCACTCAAATTTACCCAGTAGAGGCCAGGCATTGATTCCTCAAAGTACTGAGAAAGATAATCTTTGATCTTTCTAACATCCCTAGAATTAATTTCATCAAATAGAAGCTGACGCATTATAAAATTGTGTAAGCGTTCACAGGTTCAGAGTTCACCCTGTTAAATTTCCCGAAGGGAACCCTATTTAACAGGGTGAACCTTTAAACCAGTAACGGTTACAAAATTATTTACTGCTTCTTGAACTTATTTTCAATAGGAGGGACTTAAAAGTTGAAATTAAAACTTTATCTGAAGCACGGTTTGAAAGAAGTGTTCATTATGATAATTTGGATTATCATGCCATAGCCTTTCAAAGGTAACCAAAAATATACATCCCCAAAGACCTTTATAGACATCATAGCTCAATGAACTTATTAACCTTCTTTCTATATCATTGGTCATATCGAGATTTGGATCCCAAATATCGTATCTGGCCCAGGCTCTAAGCCTTTTATGCCAAGGTATTCTGGCCATCCCCCAAAAGGAAAATCCCCTTTTATCCCTTTCATCTCTATAATACCTTCCATCTCCTTCTTTATAAAATCCATTTTGACAGCCTTTATCCCTAGCAAACTCAAATGTTAATGTATAAGAAGGAGCCTCATAGCTAATAAAGAATGTATTTACATACCAGTCTGGTGGGTCTCCCTTTGCTATTATGTCAGTGCTTGAAAAATAGGCGTATTTTCCATCTTTATAAGTTTCTCCTTGTTTTGAGAGGTTTCCCTTTGCCAAGATGCCAAAATATGTAAATTGAAGTCCAGGTAAAAAGTCAGGTAATGGCCTTAGGGTAATCCGGGCCTCTAATGCCTTGTTGGTATTCTTTTCCCCTTGATGATAACCACTTCCATTAAAGATCCCCAGACAAAAGCTTCCATATTGGCCTGCATAATGTTTATGAACTTTTTTCTTATATTCTTCACTCATTTCCCCACCAAAATAGCCAAACCAGGCAATCCCCTGGTCTGCAGAATTAAACATATGATTCCTTTCCTGAAACATGGTGCCCTGGCAGCGATAAGGATTTACATGCTCTTCAAAGTCTAACCAGGGAAAATGAATCTGACCAATTTCAATAAAATTATTAGCAAAGATAGAAAAATCACGGAAATAAAATCTTCCATAAAGATATTTAAGCCTTACTTTTACATCCCCGTGGATGTCCCTAGTGACATCAGGGGTAACACGGGCAGAAAGCCAGGAAGTAATCTCCTTTTTTATATTTATATAACCTCTACCAATACTCCAACCATTATAGTGATCTGCCCGCCTGTCCTGTCCAGCCTTAAAATCCAGGTACCAGAGTGCTCCAATGCTTGTTCCTTCAAGCCCTTTTGGTAGGCTGATTTCTGCCCTTAGGGGTGTTGCCATTAACATGGACACCAACATAAACCATAAGTTTAAGTTTTTCATTTTGGCCTCTTTTTTCTAAATTTTGGCCTTTTTAACTAAGATTTGTTACAAAATGACGACAATTATATAACAATCTTGTCACATCTTTGTAATGAAACTGTAACAAAAGATATTGATAATAAGATTATGAGAATAAAAGAGGCTATAGTAAAAGGCATATTTTTGTTGCTTGCCCTCTCATCTATTCTTGCCCTGGCCTTTATTGTTATCTTCCTTTTTAAGGAAGGTATTCCTATCTTTAAAAATGTCTCTTTAAATGCATTTCTATTTGGTAAAGAATGGTATCCTACTGATGAGCCACCTGCCTTTGGGATATCATCATTAATCATTGGTTCATTATTGGTTACCTTTCTTTCATCCCTTATTGCTGTGCCTTTAGGGGTGTTTTCAGCTATCTATATCTCCGAACTGGCAAGGCCTTTCATAAAAGAGATATTAAAACCTGTTATTGAACTCTTGGCCGCCCTGCCTTCTGTAGTAATTGGTTTTTTTGGCATGGTGGTAATAGCCCCGTTTTTACAAAGAACCTTTGATATACCTACAGGATTAAATGCCTTTAATGCAGCCTTGATGTTAGCCTTGATGTCTATCCCTACCATTACCAGTATCTCTGAAGACGCACTCCATAGTGTGCCTTTAGAGTTAAGGGAGGCCTCTTTGGCCCTAGGTGCCACTCATTGGGAAACTATATATCATGTGGTGCTACCGGCTGCCTTATCAGGGATAGGGACGGCAATTATCTTGGGTATGGCAAGAGCATTAGGGGAGACCATGGTGGTCTTGATGGTAGCAGGAGGAGCAGCATGGATACCAGAAAGTATCTTTGACCCTGTACGTCCTATGCCGGCTGCCATCGCTGCAGAGATGGGGGAGGCCCCTGTTAAAAGCCAGCACTATCATGCCCTGTTTGCCATTGGTCTAGTGCTCTTTTTCTTTGTCCTTATTTTTAATTTTATTGCCTACTACATTACCCAAAGATATAAAAAAGCAGGGGAGGCACTTTGAGAAAGATAAAGGAATTTCTTGCCTTCTATTTATTACGTTTAGCTACCATCATCATATCCTTTGGTCTTTTTTTAATATTATTCTTTATCTTTAAAAATGGCATAAAGGCTATAAGTTTAGAGTTTTTAACAAAACCCCCAATTGAGGCCATGACAAAAGGGGGTATATTTCCTGCCATTGTAGGTACATTTTATCTTACTTTGGGTGCACTAATTGTGGCCTTTCCCTTAGGGGTAGGGGCAGCCATATATCTTTCTGAGTATGCAAGAGGGGGTAAAGTTGTCCATATTATCCGAATAGGCATTAATAATCTGGCAGGGGTGCCTTCTGTGGTCTTTGGTCTCTTTGGCCTAGCCATGTTTGTAGTCCTTTTTGGATTTGGTTCATCTATTCTTTCTGGGTCATTGACCTTAGGATTGCTTATATTACCCGTTATCATTCAAACTACAGAAGAGGCATTAAAGACTGTCTCCCAATCATATAGAGAGGCTTCCTTTGCCTTAGGGGCTACCAAGTGGCAGACTATTTTTAAGGTAGTAT
Source organism: uncultured Syntrophobacter sp. (assembly GCA_964573345.1). Lineage (GTDB taxonomy): Bacteria > Desulfobacterota > Desulfofervidia > Desulfofervidales > DG-60 > CAZNJP01. The sequence continues at coordinate 5,616 of CAZNJP010000034.1, forward strand.
TACCAGCCGCTTTCCCAGGGGTTTTAACAGGTGCTATCTTAGGGATAAGTCGTGCAGCAGGAGAAACTGCCCCTATTATGTTTACAGCCGCTGCATTTTATACCCCAGGACTCCCCCATTCTATATTTGATGAGGTAATGGCACTGCCATATCATATTTATGTCTTGGCTACAGCAGGCACCCATATTGAAGAAACCAGACCGATTCAATATGGAACTGCCTTGGTGCTTATTTCATTAGTGCTTTTCTTTAATGCTGGTGCTATTTTCTTCCGTACCCGATTAAGGAGAAGACTTGGAAGATAAAAGATTATCAATATATATGTCTAATGATCCTTCCCTCAAGAAAAAAGACTACATGTTCAGCTATATTTGTAGCATGGTCCCCTACCCTCTCCCAGCACCTAGTGACTATAATTAGATGTGCCCCCCTTTTAACGGCTGGGGTGTGAGTGATCATAAAATCTAGAAGTTTTACAAATATAGCATCTCTTAAATCATCTACTTCGTCATCTCTTTTACACACCTTGATGGCCAGGTCTGGATCTTTATAAACAAAGGCATTGACTGCCTGAGTGACCATGTCTATCGCTATTTCAGCGATATAAGACAGTTCATCTGGGCAGCACATAAGCGGTGGCCTTTTTGCCAACTCTACCACCCTCTCTGCTATATTTACTGCCTGGTCCCCAATCCGCTCCAAATCAAAATTAATACGCATGGCCGCGGTAATAAATCTTAGGTCACTGGCCATGGGTTGATATCTGGCTAAAAGAGAAAGGCATTGTCTATCTATTTGAACTTCCATTTCATTTATTTCTTCATCTCCTTTAATTACCTCTTCTGCCAGTTTTTCATCCCTTCTGTTGAATGCCTTTAGACTATCACTCAGTGCCTTTTCAACCATAGAAGCCATTTTTAACAGGTTTATCTTCAAATCATTTAATTCTGTTTGAAAGTACCTTTCCATTACCCAAATCTTCCTGTAATGTAATCTTCTGTCTGTTTTTCCTTTGGTTTGGTAAAGATTTCTTCTGTGTTGCCTACTTCAATAAGCCTTCCTATATAGAAAAACGCAGTATAGTCAGATACCCGGGCTGCCTGTTGCATGTTATGGGTAACAATAATAATAGTATATTTATTTTTAAGTTTATGAATCAGGTCCTCAATCTTCTGTGTGGCAATAGGGTCTAGGGCTGAACATGGCTCGTCCATAAGCAACACCTCTGGTTCAATGGACAAGGCACGGGCGATACAAAGCCTTTGTTGTTGTCCGCCAGAAAGCCCTAGGGCCGATTCTTTAAGTCTATCCTTCACCTCATCCCAGAGTGCTGCTGCCCTAAGGCTTTCCTCTACTTTGCCAGCAATATCTGCTTTATTTCTCCAGCCATTTATCTTTAGTCCATAGGCTATATTTTCAAAGATAGATTTGGGTAAAGGATTTGGTTTTTGAAAAACCATCCCTATTCTTCTTCTTATTTCTGTTACGTCTATACCTTTATCATAGATATTCTTGTCATCTAAGACCACTTTTCCCTCTGTCTTTGTGCTTGGAATAATGTCATTCATTCTGTTTAGGCACCTGATAAATGTGCTTTTTCCACAACCAGAGGGACCTATTAAAGCAGTAACTTTGTGAAGAGGAAACTTAAGAGAAATATTCTTTAAGGCGCAAAGGTCTCCGTAGTAAAAACTTAATTCTTCGGTAGCTATTTTTGCTTCCATCTTTAATTATACCATTTCTTTCGGCCACTTGGTATAAAAAGTAGAGCCTTTTCCAAGAGAACTTTCTGCCCAAACCTCGCCACCATGAGCCTCGACAATGTGTTTTACTATAGAAAGCCCTAATCCTGTGCCCCCTAATGCCTTGGAACGAGCCTTATTTACTCTGTAAAAACGCTCAAAGATACGGCTTAAATCCTTCTTAGGAATGCCTATTCCTGTATCGCTTACCTTTATAACCATAAATTGATTCTTTTCTTCAGTGCTTATTTCGATTGAGCCACTTTCGGTACACCTTACTGCATTATCAATAAGATTATTAAAGACCTGCCTTGCCCTTTCTTTATTCGCCCATATTATCTGTATTTCCTTTATTTGTGTCTTAAACTCAATGCCTTTTCTTTGTGCCTCCTCTTTAAATGTTTCAATGATATCATCAATTAATTCCTTTAAAGAAATGTGCTCCTTTTCAACCTGGAAGCTTTCGGTTTCAACGGTGGAGAGTTCAATCAAATCTTGGGTAAGCTTAATTAGAAAATCAGTATGCTTCAAAATAATTGAGGAAAATTCTTTAATCTTTTCTGAATGCCCCTCGTATAATAATGTTTCTGCATATCCCTTAATACTGGTAAGGGGAGTACGCAATTCATGAGAAACATTGGCCACAAAATCACTCCTCATCTTTTCTAGTCTTTTTAGATGGGTGATATCATAAAAAATGGCTATGGCACCTATTGTCTCGGTCTTATGCCTTATACTATAAAGATGAACCTCAAAGACCCTTTCCTTGAGGTGAGAAAGGGTCAGTTCTATAGATAATTTTTCTTTCCCCTTTATTATTTCTTCTATTCCCTTATCCAATAGTTCGTCTCGCAAGACCTCTAAAGGGCTTTTTCCTATACCTACTTGAGGGAAAAGTGATTTAAAGGCATTATTATAAACTACAATTTTTCCCTCTTTATTAGTGACCATAATCCCTTCATGGATACTCTTTAAGATAATCTCTAAATGAGCCTTTCCTTGAGTCAGTTGACTTATATATTGCTCGAGTGTCCTGGTCAAGTCATCAACGGTATGAGCAAGTGTCCCTATCTCGTTTTTGGGATAAATACCCACCCTCTTTTTAAGGTCTCCTCTGGCCATGGCTGTTGCTGCTTTAGTAATTTTTTTGATAGGTTTGGCAAAGCTGTAAGAAAGTAAGAGGCTGAAAGTAATGGCCATAAAAAGCCCCAAACCAAGGGATATTAGGGCAATCTTTTTAGCATGAAAAATGGTCTTTTCTACCTCAGTCAAAGGTAAGGCAAGTCTTACTGTACCACATAACTGCCCTTTTTCGGTCAAAGGTAAGGCCACATAAAGCATATCCTGTTTTAAAGTAGCGCTGTAGCGTTTACTAATGCCGATATTTTCTCTCAGAGCAGCCAGTATCTCAGGCCTATTGCTATGGTTTTCTAAATATATTAAATTTTCCTTACTTACTTCTGAATCTGCCACTACCCTTCCTGATATATCTATAATGGTGGCCCTCAATCCCAATGTGTTACCTATCTGATCAGCAACGGGATCAAGATCAAAATCCAGTTTTAGCTCTTCTTTTTTTAAAAATTCTTTTGCCAGATATGCTTCTCTGATTATGTTTTCCTTTAAATGAGAAATAAGATATTTCTTTAAACCAAATTCAAGATATATATAAGTAATGGCAGAAAAAAGGATTAGAATAGATGAAAAAGATAAAAATAATTTTTCTCGTAACCCTAACCTTAATCTATTCTTTAAAACGGTAGCCTACCCCCCTTACAGTTTCTATTAAATATGCCTTTTCCTTTAATTTTTCTCTAAGCCGCTTTACATGGGTATCCACAGTACGGGCATAGCCTTGGAAGCTATACCCCCAGGCCTTTTCTAAAAGTATCTCTCTGGTTAAGACCTTACCCCTTTTATGCATCAAGGCCACTAATAGGTTAAATTCTGTAGTGGTTAGATAAATAGGCCCTTCGTCAATAGTCACCTTATGGCCATCTATATCCAGTGTGAGTCCATCTGCCTCTAAAATAATCTTCTCTTTGGGTAAAGAAAACCTCCTTAATATCGCCCTTACCCTTAATACTAGCTCCCTTGGACTAAATGGCTTTACTATATAGTCGTCTGCGCCCAGCTCAAACCCTACCACTTTATCTATTTCTTCCCCCTTTGCTGTAACCATGATAATGGGAATGTATTTAGTATCTTCATTTGCTTTAAGGATGCGACAAACATCCAGCCCATCTATTTTTTTGGGCAGCAGAAGGTCTAATATAATAAGTGCAGGATGCTGTTTCTTTACAAGATCAAGACCTGTTTCTCCATCATAGGCAATAGCTACCTTATAATTTGCCCTTTCTAGATGATAGGCAATTAAATCAGCAATATCTTTCTCATCTTCAATAACAAGGATAGTGGCCATTTTTTATCAATGTTAGCATAGATACTTTAGAGGTCAAGGTATATGGAAGTTAAGGTTTGTAATTTTTGCAAAACCTTAATTATTTTGACACCTTTTTGTAACAAAAGGAGTTTAACATACTTAAAACGTTTGAGGAGCTACAGAATGTTTGAAGAAATGCAAGTAGAAGATAGCTTTTCTCTAAAGAGATGGAGTATGTCTTTCTTGGTTTCAGGTATGTTTTATGTAGCTCTGTGTTCTATTATCTTAAGCCTCAAAACAGGTGTTACTTATAATCCCTTTGATGAACCCAAGGTAGAAGTAAAATTTGTCGAGAAGATTCTAAAAGAGGCAAAAAAGCCTGAACCTGTTGTAAAAAATACACCCCCTCCTCCTATACCCAAACACCTAAAAGTAAAAAAGGTGGCTAAACCAATATCTAAAAAATTGGTGGCCCCAACCGAGGTTCCCAAAGCACCTCCCAAGGAAGCAGATCCAAGCCAAGATAAAGGTGTAGCTGTATATGGTGACTATGATCCAAATAGAGCAGACCCACTTGGGCTTGAAGGTGGAATAGCAGCTTTTTTGCCTGAAGATGCTGCACCTCCCAGACCATTTCCAGACAATCCTAAGCCTCCATATCCCACGGAAGCTAGAAAACGGGGGGTGACTGGTGTAGTAATACTCAAGGTAATAATTGACAGTACAGGCAGAATAGCAAAGGTAGATATTTTAAAAGGAAAAGAACCATTTGTTAGTGCAGCGGTTCAGGCTGTAAAGAAATGGCGGTATACACCTGCTTATTATGAAGGTGAACCTATATCTATATATCGTGTAATAAAGATACCATTTAAATTAATAGGCTAAGGAGGAATTTATGGAGTTTAGCTGGACACATATGTGGCAAACCATGAGTCCCTTGGCAAAGGCAGTAGCCTATGTCTTAGTAATTATGGGGCTTCTTTCTGTCTCGGTGTTTATAGAAAGGTGCTTTATCCTCTTCCGTCATCGGCGTAGTTCAAGGGAATTTATAAAAAAGGCAGAACCAATTCTTAACAATCCAAATTATGAAGCATCCCTTAAGTTAACCAAGGAATTTCCTGTCAGCTATGCAGCCAAAGTGGTTGAGAGAGGTCTAAAAAGCTACCTTTCGAGCAACAATAATAAGAAGATAAGCCAGAAACTTGGCCGTTACCTTGAAGTCTTATCACAAGAGATGCGGCGTGGACTGGGACTCCTTTCTACGGTAGGTTCTGTAGCCCCCTTTGTGGGTCTACTTGGCACAGTAATCGGGATTATTGCTGCATTTCAAGGAATTGCCCAGACTGGTTCAGGTGGTCTGGCAGCGGTCTCAGCCGGTATTGCTGAGGCATTGGTAGAAACTGCCCTTGGCCTCTTTGTTGCCATACCAGCGGTTATGGCCTTTCATTTTCTTTCTGGGCAATTTGATAAAGAAGAAGTATTGCTCAGAAATATGGCTGGAGAACTCTTAGATAAGTTGGGAGAAAAAGATGCAAAAGAGCTTGCTTAGTCGTCCATACATTAATGTAACACCCCTGGTGGATGTGGTCTTAGTTCTTCTCATTATTTTTATGGTCCTTCTTCCAAAGATGGCAGAGCAAATTCCAGTAAGCTTACCCGGGGTTTTTAACCCTGACCCAAAAGCGAAGCTTAGCTATGAGCCTATTAGCGTAAAAATAACAGTCGATGGGCACTATTATGTCAAAGATAAACCTTATTCTAGTCTTGATACTTTAATAAGCCACTTAAAATCCGTTCGGCAAAAAACCCCTAGTAGACGCCTTATCCTAAAGGCCGATTCTTCTTTGACATTTGGAAAGATACGTCCACTTTTGGATAAGGCACAATTCTTGGGATTTAAAGGCATAGGTTTTGCTGTGGGACAAAAGCACAAAAAAGGAGAAAAGTGAGGCATAACTGATGGATTTTGAGCTCAACTCTGACAAAAGAAAGACAAAGCCAGACATAAATGTCACCCCTTTAGTCGATGTGGTCCTGGTTCTGCTCATTATCTTTATGGTCATTACCCCGCTCCTTGTAAAACAGTTTTGGACGCATCTGCCTGAACAAGAAAAAAAGAAAGTTCAGCAGAAGGCATTGCAATCCGAAGAACCCTTAGTACTTCAAATCTTGAAGGAAAAGAAGCTCCTTGTGAATGGGGTTCAGGTTGGATTTAATGAACTCTCAGAACGTCTAAAAAGGGTGTTTGTGGCCAGAGATGACCATGTGCTTTTTGTAGATATAGAAGACCATGCCAATTACGGTTTCGCTGTTGAGGCCATGGATAGAGCCAGAGAAGGTGGGGCGGTTACTATTGCCGTATTAACAAAACCTTTGGCCAAACATTAAAATCTCTCAGGAGGCTTCAGTGAAAAAGCTACTTTGGTTGTTGACGTTTGTCTTTTTTATGCCTTCTTTTGCCCTTGGGCAGGCAAAAGAACCGAAAAGCGGTGTCATAAGTGGGATAGTCTTAGACAAAGACACAGGTGAGACCCTTATTGAGGCCGGGGTAGAAGTAGTAGAAACAGGAAAAAGGGTTTTAACAGACCTAGATGGGAAATTCCGCCTTGAATTGCCAGAAGGTAAGTATGAAATTAGATTCTTTTACCCCTTTTATCAAGGACAGAGAATCAAAAATGTGGTAGTTATGCCTAGTAAAGTAACAAGGTTAGATGTTTCCCTTGAACCAACAGAAGAGGAAATAGAGGTGGTGGAGGTAGTGGCTGAACCTGAAAGGGCTACTGAGGCCACCCAGCTCCTTATGCGTAAGAAGGCGCCTGCTGTCACTGACCGCATAAGCGCTGAAGCTATAGCGAAACAGCCAGATCCTGATGTGGCGGCCGTAGTAGAAAGGGTACCTGGCATCTCTGTGGTAAAAGACAAATATGTCTATGTTCGGGGGCTTGGTGGCCGCTATGCATCAGCCACACTAGATCAGGCACATCTTCCTACCCCGGAGCTAGAAAAAAAGGTGGTGCCTTTGGACTTGTTTCCCTCAGATTTGGTTGAGTCTATCAATGTTATTAAGTCCTATACCCCGGATTTGCCAGGGGAGTTTTCTGGTGGACTTATTCAGATTTCTACTATAACCTATCCTGAAATCCTTAAAGTCAAGTTTTCTACTTCGGCTGGTTATAATTCTGAAACTACAGGAAGCCATTTTAAGACTTATCCTGGAGGTGACTGGGATTGGCTTGCCTTTGATGATGGAAGGCGAGAGCTTCCAGGTATTATACCAGACGATAGAGTAAGACGTCGTGGTATCGCAGGAATTGGTTATACGCCAGAAGAATTGCAGCGGTTTGGTAGGGCATTTGAAAACATATGGAATCCAGTAACCAGAACAGCACCTCCACCCTATGGGGCAAATTTTCTTATAGGTAATAAAATTAAAAAATTGGGTTTCGTTTTTAACCTCACTTATGACAATAAATATCAATACAAAAGAGAAGACCGGATATATTATAAAGTAGGGCCAGGGGGCAAATTGCAAATGGTGCATGATTATGACTTTTGGGACTGGGAAAAGGAATTCACCTGGAGCAGCATATTAAATCTAGGCTATGAACTTAGTCCAAACCATAAATTCTCTATAAGAAACCTTTACACCAAGAAGGCCAATGATGAATTGAGGTTCTACCAAGGCTACAATGACAACTTAAAGAAGGATGTTTGGGACCGTAGGCTTTACTGGAAAGAGGAAAATGTCTATACAACTCAGGTTTCAGGGGAACATCGTATAGAAAAACTTAAAAGCCTTATTAACTGGCGATTTGCCTATTCTAAGGCTGGCCTTAATGAACCAGATATGAGGGAGGTACTTTATGAATATGAACCCTCTCTTGGTGAATATACCCTTGCTTATGTTACCCAAAGTGGTTCAAGGTGGTTTACAGAGCTTGATGAAGATAGTTGGGATACAGAGCTTGACTGGGATCTTAATTTAAAGGAATGGCTGGGGCATCCCCTTAAAGTAAAATTTGGTCCTGCCATATACTATCGGGACAGGACGTTTGATCACCGTCGCTTCCGCTTTGTGCCCAAAAATATTACTACTATTGACCTCACCCAGGATCCAGAAAGCCTTTTTTCTCCAGAAAATATCCGTTCTCGAGATGGATTTGAACTCATGGAACAGACACGCCCCATTGACCATTATGATGCAAATCACTTGATTGTAGGTAACTATCTTATGATAGACACCTCCTTTTTTAAAGACTGGCGACTTATAGGAGGGCTAAGGTGTGAATATTCAGACCAAGAGGTAGAAAGCTTTGACCCCTTTAACCCAGAGGCAGGAAAGATTATAACTAAGCTTACAAACACTGATTTCCTCCCTTCTTTAAATTTGGTCTATAACCTGAAGAAGGGCATGAATCTGCGCCTTAGTTTTTCCCAAACCGTAAATCGCCCTGAATTTAGGGAACTAGCCCCATTTGAATTTACCGATGTCCATGGTGCCTATGAGACTAAAGGTAATCCAGATTTAAAGCGGGTCCTAATTAAAAGTTATGATGTGAGGTGGGAGTGGTTCTTAAGTCCAGAAGAACTCCTGGCCTTTAGTTTCTTTTACAAAGACTTTAATGACCCTATTGAAAGGATTATGGAGCCCGCTGTCCAGCTAAGGAGTACTTTTCAAAATGCAGCAGGGGCTAGAAACTTCGGTTTTGAAATTGAGGCCAGGAAAAGCTTAGGCCATATCCATTCCTGGCTCAGTCCATTTAACCTCTTTGCTAATTATAGCTATGTGAATTCAAAGATACAACTAAGTCCTGAAGGTACTGCCATTATGACCTCAAAGGAGCGTCCCCTGCAGGGTCAGTCAGACCATATAGCCAATTTTGTCCTAGAGTATAACCCCAAAAAATGGGACACAACCTTACGTCTCCTTTATAACATTGTGGGCAAAAGGATTAGCGATGTTGGTGCCTATGGGCTTCCTGATGTCTATGAAGAACCTACTCACTGGCTTGACCTGGTAATCATAAAGCGCCTTGGTAGGTGGGGAATAAAGTTTGCGGCTGAAAATCTACTTAACCAAGAGATTGAGTTTACCCAAGGTGAAAAGCTTTACCACCGCTACAAGAAAGGCATAACCCTTTCCTTTGGTATATTTTGCGGAACCTAAATACCCCTATCATCTCTCACATTTTTATATTTATAGATTTTTGATTAAAAAATGGGCTAGCATTGGAAAGTTATTGTCTGTTTTTATTACTTGGAGCGAGCATAAGCCTTCAGGAGATCTATATCCGTCACCATTCCCACAATCTTTTTACACTCAGTGACAATTAGCCTAGACAAATTTAAGTTGGCCATAAGAGAGGCAGCATGACCGAGGTCATAGTCAGGCTCAATAAAAATTAAAGGTTTACTGGCAATAGTTTTAACTTCTATTTCATTTGGGTTTAGGCCCTTTGCCAGGACCTTATAACCAATATCCCTGATGGTAATAATTCCATAAACATCCTCTTTACTTTCAGGTGTCACTATCAAACTCTCAGCGCTCTCTTTGAGCATTGAGGAAATGGCCTCAGATACCTTGGTATCCGGTGAAACTTTTCTTAGTTCTTTATTCATGACTTCCCTTACTATCATCCCTACCCTCCAAAAAATTTTATGTTATTAATTTTAAAGGGAAGTCTGTAACAGAATAATGGCAAATCTATTAAAATCTTTTGACAACCGCAAAATTTCTGCCTCCGATAATATTGCCCCTCAAATTCGATAGGACTTAAATACCCTTGTAATTTTTGCAAAATCTTAACTATTTTGGCACTGTTTTGTAATAAGAACTGTTTAAATTTCTTATAGATGTTTGAAGATATATCCGGCCAAAAATCTGTTAGAGATGAAAAAATAAAAATAGCACATATCTCTGATCTGCATATTACAGGCCCAAATTTTATTCCGGAGTGGGGTGAAAATGTTATTGATATCTTGAATTCTGAAATGCCAGAGATACTTATCATCACAGGGGATCTCACGGATTATGGATATGTCTATGAGTATGACTTGGCAAAGACGTATGTTGATAGAATAAAGGTGAAGAATAAGATAATAGTACCAGGCAATCATGATGCAAGAAACGAAGGATATATAATTTTTGAGGAGATTTTTGGGACAAGATATCCTTACTATGAAAATGAGAAAGTAGTGATTTTGGGGATAGATTCCAGTCAACCAGATATAGATGATGGACATGTAGGACGGGAAAACTACGGGCTCATAAGAGAAAAATTATCAATAAACAACAAGGTAAAAATACTGGCCATGCATCATCACCTTATTCCTATCCCTGGAACAGGAAGGGAGAGAAACATACCCGTGGATGCAGGGGATGTTCTGAAGACTTGCATGGAGTTGGGAGTAAATTTTGTTCTTTCAGGCCACAAGCACTTACCCTGGACATGGAGGCTAGAGGATACCTATCTTATCACAGTGGGAACCGCCACATCTCGCATGTTAAAAGGTAGGTCTTATCCTTCATTTAACATGTTAGAGATACCTGCCTGTGCGATGC
>CAZNJP010000035.1:0-16240 GCA_964573345.1 uncultured Syntrophobacter sp.
AGGTAGGCTTAATTTGGACAAGCCTCCGCCACTGCTAAATAGGCTAAGGTTGAGGTTAAGTTTTCTTCTCTAAGGAACTAATCAGGGCTAATTCCTTAGCCTCATCCTAATGTTTTTCAGCCAAGCTTCTATGCATTTACGCTTCTACGCGTCCTAGCTTGCTTCTTGATATAACAAGTCTCACTACAAATAGGCCTAAGGTTTTTGTTTTCTGGCAATACCTTTCTTACCCCTCTTATCCAGCGAACAGCAAAAATCTCCTCATCACTACAATGGGCAAAGATATAACCAGGAAAAAGAGGCCTGTTTCTCTTTTTTGGGCAATATGTCTTTATCCCTCTTTGATTTAGGTAAAAGACTACCATGTCTTCCTGTTTGGCCTTTGTTTCTATTACATACCAATGCTTTTTCGGGTTCATTTGGTTTATCTGGTTGATTTCGTTGATTTGGTTTTGTTTTATTGATGATTGGGCTTAATTAGGGCAAGCTTCCGCCGTTTTAGTTGTCAAGACTTTCTGTGAAAAATATTGCTACCACTACTCAATATAAATAGGCTAATCTCTTAGCCTTAACCTCATTCTCAACCTGGTGTTATCTGGGCATGCCTCCGCCATTGTAAACTCATAAAATTTATATAAATGCCCAATATCACAGGTTTTTTATCCTATTGCTACAACCGATGCAGGCACTGTTGGGTAAGGCCTTTATAAATATATCCTTTTATCTTAGGAGAGTATGTGCTTATGCCTTTTTGAGTCAAGTAAAAGATGACTTTTTCTTCTTGATTTGACTTTGTTTGAACTACATACCAATTTTTTTGGATGCCCATCTACTTTGCTGTGGTTTTATTTAAATTTTACTAGCCAGACAGTGTATATACATAAGCAAAGAAAAATGTCAAGACCCAGATAGTTTTTTAGTTTTTTGAGAAACAGAGAAACATCTTAGTAGATTGTTTCAAAAATGAAGGTTTTTTTCATGAGAAATTCACTGAATTTTGAAAATAGGGTCTGCACAACTGAACCCCATTTTTATGACCTGTTCTAGACTTTCTCCCTTTACCCTGATTAGAGTTTCTGCAACAATTACAGTGTTTTGTTGCAGTGCGTGTTTTTGTGGCTATATGTCTTTTTTTCTTCTCATTTTTTTAGCCAGTTTATAGTAAAAGATGTCTTCTTTTCGCAAAAGAAGTTTATTTTTGATGTGCAGATAGGGAATTTTCTTGGCTAGGTTTTCTATTTGCCTGCGACTTAAAGAAAGGATATTTGAAGCCTCCTTTGTGCCAATCCATTCCTGGTGGAAGCCAATAAGGTCGTCAAGAAGTTTGCCATGTGTTTCAGGGAGTTCTTTCGTAGCTAAATAGGTTGAACATGAGAGGTAGTTCGAAACAGTTGTGGCTGTTAATGAATGTCCGAGAAAGTCTGCCACCTGTCTTAGGCTCCATCCACGCAATATCAACAGGTTTCCAGTAACATGGCGGAGAAAGTGAAAATTCTCTCCCTTTATCCCAATATCCTTGAACCTTCGTGTAACCATACTTACCAAGCTGCGGGGATTGCTATATGGCCTGCCATTTGATTTCAAAAAGAGATAGTCGCTTTTTGTATTCCCCTGCTTTTTTCGCTCTTTAAGAAACTCCCGCAGCATCCTGATTACATCGGGGAAGTCCGATAAATACACGTGCCTCCATTTTTTCTTCTCATAGACCGTGATATGGGGCAAAAAACTATAGAGGCTCCTTTCCAGTTTACTCACCCTAAGCGAGTATATTCCCTGTTCTCGCAAGCCTATGAGTCCAAGCCGGGCTATCAATTTCCCTTTCGGGTCTAATAGTCCCATAAGTTTGTTTAAATATTTCAGGACCTTAAAACTGGCGAATCCCTTGTTGGTCTTCAACTTCTTTGCCGGGTCATCCAGATCCCTTATCGGCACACTGGGATTTTGATTATCAACAAATCTGATTAATCGCTTAAACATAGCAAGAGCTTGGTTAATGCTGGTTTCTTTCTTTTTTCTAGCTTTTCTCTTCTTTTCATAATGAATGAACTTGAATAGAAAAGAATCGTCATCTCTTTGAATATCCACTCCAGTGGTACACAAAAAAGACCATATCTCTTTAAGATGAAAAAGATACTTTGATAGTGTTTTAGGACTCTTTCTCTTGCTAAGATCTGAATGGAGAAATGAGAGAATATATTTTAGGTTTTTTTGAGCTATATCTCTACTTGATTGCAAATCATGTAGCAGACTGGATAGATATTCCAGTAGTCGCCGGCGGATTTGGCTTATTAGGTCTTGATCCAAAGAGTTGGCCATTTCTTCAACCAGTCTCTGCACTTGGTTAAAAACTTCAGCAGAATGCCTTTCCTTAGCGGCACCCCCAAGGCTTACGCTATTATGTCCATTTTTTCTTGTGTGATGAGCCATTTCAGCTTACCAATGTTGCTTAATCTTTTTCAGTGCCTTGATTTTTTCGCCTGCATACGAGGCCATTTTGCTTCACAAGAGCCCTTTTATTTCAAATACCAAAAAATACATATGGCCTACCATATTTGCCAAAAAAGTACGAAATGCCCTACTATTTGGTCAGCTAGGCATAAAAAATGGCCATTCTCCTCAGAACCCACAAAAATTTCGCCAAAATCACCGCAGATGACCCTCTTGCATGTGCCATTTTTATAGAAGCTGGATTGATATTGCACGTGATCCTTAACTTTTGTCTTGGATATATTAGCCATTCCCTAATAAATTCTCATCAATCTAATGCTCATAAGAAAGTTTTAAAATGGTTGCCACCATAGGCAATTTTCTCAGTAAACTCAACATAATCTTAAAGAATACGGGATAAAATGGTATACATGGGACCAAATTCCCTTTCGATTTCCGCTAGCCTATCGGGATTAAAAACATAAGAATTGTGGCGTGCTCTTCCTAGCCTACTCAAAACTACCGCATCTATGACTCTTGTTTTTTTTACGCTTATCACTGATTTAATTTTCATCTGGTAAAGAATTGACCTGCCAAGTTCGTCATATCGCTTGAGTGAGTGGAATGGGAATACCTGATTGAACAAGTCCAGAATCTCAGATTTGTGCAGACAGACCTCTTTTTTATCTTCCATAATTAGGCGCCGTAACATCCAAAAAACCATCTCACGTAAGGCAAGAAGATTTTTGCCTTTGTGTCTTCTATGAACCCATTCGTTGCATGCCTGTTTCAACCGCTCATAATTGCTAATATCAATAGCTCGTTGGTCAAGAATTGAACGCGAGTCTCTTGTGTCCTTTTGGAACATTTCTGGTACAGTTGGAACTATTTTTACGTCCGGTAAGTCAAGAGAGGAAGCAAACATGTACCCTGGAATAAAATTATGGTCCTCTATACAAATGAAGATAGAATCTATGAGGGACATAAAGTCTTCTATCTCAGGATGCTTTTTCAGTAAGTTTCCTTTTAGCAAGCAAATCCCGCACTCTCCGAGATTTTTAGCTAGGTTATTGAATGTTAACGGATTAGCTACCATGTAAAGGATGCCCTCAGCCTTGGGGTCTGTATCGCAAAGAATGTCAGATCCTGGGTAAAATACTTCACCTTGTAACATAATACTCCTCAAATAATGAGAACTCATCTTCCTTAATGGCGTAATAGGAATCTACCTTCCCTAAGGCACACAATACAGCATTGCTAATGAACAGCATTCTCAAAAATTTGGCATACTGGAATAGCTCTTCCCAGCCTACTTCGCCGATTCCAATTTGCCGGCAAATGTGTTTTAACCACTTCGAAAATTGGCTGGTGGTGATTTTAGGGAAAAGCAAGTCGTTGGGTCTTATATTATCGATAGTCAGCAGGTGTTCATAAATCATCGACCGAATGGCCCCATAAAGTGGGGCTTGGATAATACCCTCCGCTGTCTTAATTTCTATAACGTGTTTTCCTATGCCCGCCATGGGCAACAGAAGCAAATATTTGGGGGAAACGCATGTGTAAATCATTAAGAAAAACAATAGCTTCGGTTCCGTCTCCTTTTCTTTCTTAACTGCTAAGCTAATGGCTTGCAGTTGTCCAAGTGTCAGGTTTATTACCTTGCCTATGTCCACCTCTTCCCGGCGAGAGCAAATGTGCCTTTCCTTGATATTGTTAAAAACTGGTTTTATAAGACCTCTCGCTACAAGCCGTTGTCGGACTTTTGTTAGGTCCTCACGGAATACCCTTTTGGAACTCACTGGGATGCGGCAGATGGACCGATGATGGGCTTCTTGCCAAACTCGTGGGTTCCCAAGTTGCTCATAAGTTCCAATCCCCTCAAAACTTTCAAGCATAACAAGGTAGTGCCTGAAGAGTTGCTTCACTCTACTTAGAGAAATTTTTTTTCTTTTTTTCAGAATTTGAATCCTCTCTTCTATCACGGCCTGAAAGAGAAAAAATACCTTAAATCTTTTTGCTCTTCTTTTAAAATTCTGAATTACACCTTCTAAATTCATCAAATCTCCAACTTGTAAGTCTTTAAAACTTTCTTTACCGCTAATTCGTAGGCGGTTTTAAAGTTTGCAACTGGGGAATCTGCATATTGAGTAAACAGAGTTTGTCCATAATAATGTCCCAACAGGGAGTTAGCATAGTGAAAGGACAGTTCGGCCTCGGTAAAGGCAGTTTGGCACATTGTTCTCAGGCCATGAGTAGTAATAACCTTTACTCCAGCTTTAACAGCGATATTGGCAAGTTCTTGATTTAATCTTTTGTTCGTAAGTTGGACTACTTGTTGTGACTTACCTATAAGAAATAAAAGCCTTTTTGTATACATTCCAACTTTTTCTAACACCATTCTCCGTATTTTTAGAAATCTAGTCAGCTCCTTTATTACAAAATCTGAAAGTGGCACCACCTTGTATTCCTTCTTGTATTTTACATTTCCCTTTGTGGAAAGTTTCAGTAATTTTAGGTCAAATTCAAATTTTTCTGGCTCTGCATCGATGATCTCAAAACTTCGGCAGCCTTCCAAGAAACCAAGCAGCACGGCAATCCATATCAGATATTTGTTAAATTCCTGAATACATTCCTCACTTGGACGGGCTTGATGGACAAATTTTATGAAATCCTCCCTTTCCATGCCTCGCTCGCCTCCATACACAATTTTATCCTCACCATTGACATCGAGATGGTTATCTAAGCCGAGAAAATCAAGCATCCTGACCTTTTCTTCTTTAATGATTCCTGCTTGCGTGAGGGACTTCCGATCTTCCCTCAGAATGTTTTGTACTTTCAGGTATGCCTTAATAGCTTTTTCCCTTAGGGCCTTAACCGTAACTCGGGTGTAAATTTTTGGTATTGCTATAAAGTCGTGGTCGGAATGGGCAATGTGATCAGCAAATATTGGGTTTAAATTGCCTAAATTACACATGTAGGAAAAAAGGCTTGACCTGAACATACTAATTCTTAACTTAGGCTCTAGGGCCAAGGTGGCGTTTATATCTGTTATTGTTTTATTTATGTTAAGCCGCTGGAAGATCCCGTCCTTATAGACCGCAAAAAGGGAATCACAGCTTCCATTAGGGGCTATTTTTTTCCTCAAATCCAGCATGGCTGATAGTAAGTAGCATTGTGAGGCAGGAAGGGGCACTATCCCTAGCTCACCACTATTCGTTAGTGGGTTGTCAAAAATTATTTCCAGTCTCTTTTTGTGGGACTTGAAACTAACTACCTTTAATCGCTCAAGGCCTTTCGGTTGAAGCCCCTGGAAAAATAACATTGCTACTCCAAGATACACTGTTAATTGGTTATATTCGGTAGTGTCTAATCGTTTGGGCGCAAGATATTCAAGAATCAGGGTTAAATCAGATAAAGCAATAACATTACCGGAATTCATGGGGGGAATCCTGCCCTTAGTTCTGTTGGCCTTTCTTCTTAGGTGTTCTTCCCAGAGCTTTTCATCATCTCCAAATCCTCCGTCATGTAAACTTGAAAAAAAGCGGTAGAAGTAGGGCAGGCTCGATTTGAGAACCTGGAAATATTTTTCAAATGATTCTCGTTTTAAAGGTTGTCCATTGCTTTTATGGTAACTCGCCAACACAGTGCGCATAAAGTTAAGATCCATTTCAGGCGTTACTTTCATTTTGCTCCTTAGAAGTATAAGAAGTGGCGATAGCATTTTTAGACCTGTATCTACTAAGAAATTGCGCAGGGGAATAACAGCTATAGGGAAGTTGTCTTCATACCAAATTTGAAAAAGAAGGCTGACCGGATCCTTACCAAAGAAAGCCTTTGCTTGAGATCTCATTTTCTCTAAGATTTTGTCAACCTCATCTCTTAGGGCTTTGGATTTGATTAGAACATGGAAAATCCGATGAAATCCCGGGAGGTATGGTTCCATCTCATTAATGTCTGTATTAACAAATTGCTCCATGAAGCTTAGGACCGCAACAGATAGGCGTCTCTCAATTCCTTTAGCTATAAGATCTTTTGCATCTATCTTAGGAACAAAACCCAATTCATAAAAAAAATTTACTAGCTCTTGAGTGGTTTCTATCATTTCTTAACCTCTGCTAAAACGGCAATTTTTGCCCTTTCTCTGATTCGACTTTCGAAATCATCGAGGCTATCCTGAAGCAATTTGATCTCCTCCTCTAGCAACCTTGTGTGCGCTTCTGTTATGTTGGGTGCAAGGACAACAAAATGCCTTAACTTGCCCCGGCATTTTTCCAAATCTGAGGCAACTTTCCGAACGAGCCGTTCACTTTGCTTGTTTTTCTGGCCTAGCGCAACTAGCGTGTCTTTTTCCTTTCGCACTTTTTCCAACTCTTCTTTGAGCTCTTTAACTTGCTCCAGATCCCCAGACGATTTTACGTCCCTGATTCTACCCTGCAAACGCACAATTTGTTTTTTGGCCTCTTCAAACCTTAATTCATACTCATCTTTTTGCTTCTCTAGCTTCCGAATTCTCCGTATGAGTTTGTCCACGTCCACGGCGGTTGCTGATGTAATTGAGCCTGCGAGGCTGACCCCTCTGACTTCCCCGCATTTGAGTACCACTTTCTTTTCCTCACCTGTGAGTTTTGTGGAGTTCAGAAGTTTGTATACGAAACCGGGGTCCATTTCGTTCAAGAGGTCAAGATCAAGCTGGCTAAGAGTCTCAAAGTATTGCATGAACGCCTCACCCTGCTTTTCACTAAGGGGCACTTCTTGCATAAAACCGCGATATTCAGTATCGCTGAGCGCATCCTTAACTATTTTGAGCACCTTCCCAATTTTTAGCTCAGAGACTAGTTTTAAACGGATTGACTCCTCAAGCTGGCTAAGCCAATCTTGTATTTCCATACTTTTAACCTCCTGTGTCTATAAAAAGTTGGTCTCATATAAGACCCATATTCTCTCTTCTTAGTCGTCGGTTATCCACACATATAGCTTACACGATATCTCCAATTTTGTCAACATTGCCTAAAAATTTGACAACGAGGTTGACATATGATAATCTTTAATGTTTTTTAAAGGTAAATAATAAAAGGATAGCTGTTTACCAAGCTTACTGGAAAAAAGAATGTGGTTAACATTAAATGAAGCATCTGATTACGCCCGGGTGAGCACCAGAACCCTCCGCCGTTGGGGAAGACAGGAAAAAATCGTCATGGTGCGCCCAGCGGGTGGGAAAGTATTTGTGCAGAAGGAAAGTATAGATGCTTTTTACCTTAATCAGAAGGAAGAAGAAGAGGCTCTTTGGCAGAAAATTAAACCCTCTTTTAAAAAGGTTTTGACAGATGCCAAGTGATGTGATAAAAATTTCCATGCGTCTCTTCAGGCGTGAGAATGGTATCTACTATATTCAATTGTCCCGGAGTAAAAAAATATCCCTTCATACAAAAGACTATGCACTAGCTAAAACCTTTTTTAGACGCATACAAAAGGAATACCTTCAAGGCAAGATCCTACCATTTGAACAGGCCTCTAAAATACCTCTTAGCCAGTTTATTCCTACCTACCTTGAGTATAGTGAAGCAAGGAAGCGTGAGGCCACAACCAGGATGGATAGCCTTGCTCTAAGAAGGTTAAAAGATGTGCTTGGTAACCTTTTTATCTCATCAATCAAATCCCACGATGTGGACAAGTTTATTTCTATTCTAAAAGCAGAAGGCGTTAAGTCAGTTTCAATCAATGCCTATCTGAGGCATCTAAAAGCCGCCTGGTCTAAGGCAATAGAATGGGGTTATACAAAAGACAATCCCTTTAAGGCGAAACTACTAAAGACTGAGAAGGAAATCCCTGTATTTTTAGAAATAGAAGAGGTTAAGCAACTGCTTAATGCTATTAATGACCAGAACTTTCAGAGAATGATTGCCTTCTATGCTCTGACGGGTGGGAGAAGGAAGGAAGTGTTAGATCTTGACTGGGTTGATATAGATTTAGAGAGGAAATTTGTAAGATACAAGGCAAAAACATCAAAAGGCCGTAAAGATAGAATTGTTCCATTACACCCTGTGATTATATCTTTATTTAAAGACATTCCAAAAGAGAGAGTTGGCAAAGTGTTTAAACACTATCATCCAGATACAATAAGTAAGAAATTTAAGAAGGCATTGAAAAAGGCAGGGATAAACAAGGATATAAGGCTACATGACCTTAGGCACACCTTTGCTTCACTTTTGGCTATGCACGGAGCGAATACGAGAACATTACAAGAATTGTTAGGCCACAGCGATTCAAGGATGGTCGAAATATACACTCACTTTACCATTGACCATTTAAGGAAGGCAATAAATTCCCTGGACATAGATTTTGCACCCAAAAAGCACCCAGGGGGGTAAAAAAGGTTGATAATAAAGACTATTACAGTTTATTACGAATCAGCTGCTCTACCACTGAGCTACGCTGGCCCCGTAGAATAATACTGCATATCCGGCCTTGCTGAATAATTTTTTGTATTCACGGAACTGGCTTCTTTTATTTATTATTTATCCAATTTTTCTAATGGTCTGTCAAGAACTGTTGACAAGTTTTAACAAAAATTGGTATATGTAAAATTGTATTGTGATACATCTCAAGGTAAAAAATATATCTTTTCTTTTTATACATTCTTTTAAATTCCAAATTTTAAAATGTAAAAATGATACCTAAAATTTCAAAATTAGAAAGATTTATGGTCTCTCTAACCAATCTTATAAGAAATTATCGTGATCATAATATTGAAAAGACTGACTTAGAAGAAAAAAGGAAACATGTATTAAATGAAGTTAACCAGTTTCCAGAATTATCCAATATTGTAGAAGACACTATCAATATTAGAGCAAATAAAGGGGAAAACGATATTAAGGCCTTACTTAATAGAAAACATATATGGCGACATTTAAATATCAATTACTTTATTCCTAACAGTATTTATATCTTTTATAAAAGAGAAGGCTTATATGCATATAGGATACATTCTTGTAAAAAGATAAAAATTGATTCCAGGGAGATTACCATATATTTTCTAAGTGTCTTATATAGGGTTTCTCCTTTAAGTAAGATTAGTGGATTCTATTATAAAGACCATATTTTAATAAACTATTCAGGGATTACCCAGGACATTAGACAAATAAGGGGAGAGATCAAAAAACCAGATGAAGAATTTCCTGAAAGAAGCACCTTATTTAAGAAGATGTTTAATGATTTAAGTAATAAAGAGATTTTTAATAGGCTAATGATGGAATACCTATATCATGAGATGACCCATCAGGCCAATGCATCTTTACTCTCAAAATGGAAAGAAGAAGGTCATACACCTATTCCTCCTGCTGAGCTAGTACCTGATGGTGACTTTTACTGGAGGGTAATTGATGAAATAGGTGCTTACCTTGGCCAGATTGCTATAAGCGCTAATCCCAAATTTGTCATAGCTACTTCGTTACTTCCAAATATTTATTCTTGGAGCCCAAGCATTGAATACGGAGACACTAGCAGGGTAATTATTAATCATTTATTTAATAAATTTAAGAAACATTGTTGGTTTGAGTCTAGCTATCTATTAGATATTGATTTTATTGATTCCCTCAGTGATCAGCAAATAAGAATAGCAGCAAAGGAATTATTTGAAGAGATATTTAAAAAACCATTGCCTGACAGAAAGTTTCTTGAGCAGGCTATGAAAAAGACCATCTATACAATTGGCTCAAGTACACGTAATCCAGAGGAGTTTCTGGAGATATTAAAGCATTATAATATAAGGTGCCTTATAGATGTAAGGAGCTTTCCTAGTAGTAAATTTGAGCATTTTAAAAAAGAAAGGCTTAAGAAATTAGTGGAGGGAGAAGGTATCAAATACATCCATTTAGGAAAAGAATTAGGAGGATATAGGAAGGGCGGATATGAGGCCCATATGAAGACAGATGATTATCTAAAAGGGATTGAGCAATTGGAAAAGATAGCTGAAAAAAACTCTTCTGCCATTATGTGTGCTGAGAGGCTTCCATGGTATTGTCATCGCAGATTTATTAGCCAAAGCCTAAAACAGAGAAAATGGGAAGTAGTTCATATCATTGAAAAAGACAGGACATGGCAAGGGAAAAATTATTAAAAATATTTATCTTGATTGCCCTGATCTTCTTTTTTGCATGCGCAAAAATGAAGCAGAGGGATTTGTGGGACATATGTAACTATTTAAGATCCAGGGAATTTGTTGATTTGACCCATACATTTTATCCAGGCATCCCGCATTGGCCAGGCTTTCCAGACGAAGAGATAGAGACCATTTATTGGTATGAAAAAGGTGTAGGAACTATGGGATCTGGCTTCTTTGCCACTAGATATTGCCTTGTAGGCCAATGGGGAACCCATGTAGACCCACCTTCCCATTTTTGCAAGAAGAAAAGGACGTTAGATGAAATAAATGTAAAAGAGATGGTTATGCCTTTAGTAGTAATTGATGTGCATAAAAAGGTAAGGGAAGATCCAGATTATGTGCTTAGTTTAAAAGACATAAAAACATGGGAGAAAAGGCATGGCCCTATTCCTAAAGGGGCATTTGTGGTTATGAGGACAGATTGGTCAAAGAGGTGGCCTGATATGAAGGCCATGAGCAATGAGGACAGCGACGGCACTGCCCATTATCCCGGCTGGAGTTTAGAGGCGCTAAAGTATCTTTATGAAAAGAGAGGAATTTGTGCCTCAGGGCATGAAACCTTGGATACAGACCCAGGGATTAAAACCAGCAAAGGTATTTATGAATGTGAATACTACATCTTATTCCAAGACCATTATCAAATTGAGCTTTTAACAAATTTAGATAAGGTGCCTGAGAGTGGGGCAATTGCCATTGTAACATTCCCAAAACCAAAAGGGGGCTCTGGATTCCCTGCCCGTGTATTTGCTATCTTACCATAGAATTCTTCAATGATGAATTGGGGGGTTATTTCTCTTGTAATTTCTCCTGTATCCAGAAGTTTAGGAGGGTATTTGCTGAAACACCACGCCGTTTAGCAATGGATTGAATCTTTTCAGATAATTCTTTTTCAATGGCATAATAGGTTACCTCGGATTGGATATCGACTTCAAACTCAACTGGTTCGGTCTGATTCCAATAGTCAGCAAGATTATGGGTATCCCAAAACTCACCAATTTCTTTATACGTCCCCCCCTTTTTGATATTGAACTTTTATTTTTGTTCATATTTCCTCCGTTCTGCACGTGTCATATCACGGGCGGATAAAATAAGGGCATGTTTATCTTTTTTGTATACAAAGAAAATAATGAGGTATCTGCCAACATTAGTTTGTCCAAGTGCCGCATAAACATTCTCATTAGGTCTATACCTTTTTTTCCACAAATCGAAAAAGAGGCCGGTTAGCAAAAAACTTCTCGTACTTCATGCTGTTTAACATTGTGCTTCCTTTCAAGCTTGTCAACAATTTCATCATACCAGATTAAGCCTGTGATTTTCAATAGGGGGCTCTCGGGCTTCTTTTTTTGTCAAAAAACTTCAGTTAAATTAAACAAAAAATGAGGGTTTTTCAATGACGAGATTAGCTTAGCCATTTTTTCAGACGTTCCTTAACTTCTTCATGAGAAATACCTTTGTCCTCATTAAGCTCCTTAAGCCCCAAGTCCACTTTTTGACGGAAATACAATTCTGCCATAATGTCATCTACCGTGACCTCCTCTGGCATTTGTTGAATCATCTTAATAACTTCTTGTTTGATTGTTAACATTTTTATACTCCTCTAATTTGGCTTTGATCAAATGTTAAATAAAGCCAAAAATACCGAGTTATCCTAAAAATTTATCCATTTATGGATTATTACCAATTTTTCCTTTGTCTGACAAGCTTACGAATTGACGAATGCCCAATTATGCTATATAGTCGAGTAATTAATACAATAATATAAAAATAAATGTTATGAGGTCGTCATGAATAATCACAAACTTCTATGGATTGCCCTGATTCTCTTCTCAATCCTCCTAATTTCATCTGTGGCTACTTTTGCTCAACAACAAAATCCTACTTTCCATGTGGAAGACCTGGTTCAGGGTAATGAGGGGTATGGGATCAAGGTAACTGATGTATTGTGATAAATGTTCAATTATTTGTAAATGGACTCCAGGTAACATCATTTGAGAAACTTAAAGAGGAAAGGCCTAAATTCTCTGTGGTGGATGCAACAGGGAAATTATATCCTATAATATTGAAGGAAGACACCTTATTTACTGTTGACTACAAAAAAGTAACTAAAGAATGGTATCACACTGGTATGACTCTCTTTTTCTCAGTGCCTGAAACAACTACTGGTTTTAAACTAAAATATCGTGATCTACCACTAATAGATTTGGGGTTATAGGTACTATCTAAAAATTGTTTAAGAAAATGGATAACAAATCTTCATAAACGAAAGAACGGGATTGAATTAACCTCTAATTGTTGGTAAATTAGGGTATTAGCGTCCATGGAGGTATGTTATATGCCATTGAAAGTAAAAGAAATTGAAGAAGAGGCCCTCCGGCTTCCTTCTCATGATCAGGCCCGATTAGCGGAATACCTAATTAAAAGTCGGATAAGGGAGGAGTAGAAAGTAATGGGGTCAAACCTACAATATACATTAATCGCCTAACAATCGGATGAAACCGACCGCGAAATAGCGGCGGCTTATCCGAGACGTTAGATGCAGATGAAAGTATTCACTACTATCCAGTTATGACATCTTTCATAACTCTTCAGAACATGGTATATTTATTATTAGGAATAAGTGGGTAATTGATGGGAGTCCATGGAGGAGGCATATGAGTACGGCAATAAATAAATTAATAAGTCAAGTAATGGCTTTGCCACCCGATGAACGAGCACTTCTGGCCCAACGTTTGTGGGATAGTTTGGAGGATTTCGTTAATCCTGAGATTGAGCAGGCATGGCTTGAAGAAGCAAAGAAACGATGGCATGAGATTGAGGAAGGGAAAGTGCAATGTATCCCAGCCGAAGAAGTGATGAAGAAGGCGAGAGCCAATCTGAACAAACGTTTATAGATTATCATCCACAGGCAGTTGAAGAACTTATTGAGGCTGCCCAGTTTTACGAATCACGCCAAGATGGTTTGGGCATCAAATTTCTCAACGCTGTTGAAGATGTTTTAAGTTCAGTCAGGACAAATCCGTTGATGTGGAAACTGGATAGATTGGGAAGAAGGAAATATCGAATTTGGAAGTTTCCCTACTTGCTCATTTACAAAGTCAGAGAATCGCGCGTTTATATTTTAGCAGTCGCACACACAAGCAGAAAGCCAGGGTATTGGAAGTCAAGAGACACATAGTAAACTCAACAAACTATGTAAATTCAATAAACCAAAGTGCATCGCGCAGTTTTATTCTTTAGTGCCTCCTACAATGATTTCAGGTAGTAGTAGAGTAGGTTGACCATTGGTGACAGGCACCAGTTGACTGTTCTTTCCACAAGTGCCTATGTTAAATCCTATATCATTGCCTACCATCTCTATAGTTTCTAGCACCTTTGGGCCATTTCCTACTAAGTTGGCACCACGTACAGGTTCACAGATCTCTCCCTTCTTTAAGAGGTAGGCCTCAGATGCCTCAAAGATAAAGTCTCCATTTATGGTATTTACCTGACCCCCTCCCATCTTTTTTACAAAAAGCCCCTTTTCCACGGATTTAATAATATCTTGAGGTGGGGTTTTCCCAGGAAGTATATAGGTATTGCTCATTCTTGGTATAGGCTTAAACCTGTAAGACTCCCTCCTCCCATGTCCATTTGTCTCCTGCCCTGCCTTTAGGGCATATTCTAAATTAAAGAGATACGATTTTAGTATCCCATTTTCCATCAAAATCACCTTTTTGGCAGGCATACCTTCATCATCATAGTTATAAGAACCATAATGAAAAGGTAATGTAGGGTCATCTATTACTGTAACTAGTGGTGAGGCTACCTTTTCTCCCAATCTATTTGAATAGACAGAAAGGCCTTCCAATGCCAAGTCTGCCTCCAGACCATGACCAATGGCCTCATGTATCATGGTCCCCCCTGCCTCACTGGATAGCACCACAGGCATAGGGCCACTTGGTGCAGGCTGTGCCTTAAGCATCCTGATTGTCCTTTCAGAGGCTATTTCTGCTACCCTTTCTACAGGCATTTTCTCAAATAGCTCTAACCCCAAACTCCCTCCTATGGGTTCATAGCCTGTTTGCAAAATATCCCCGTCAAAAGCCACTGCCTGGACATAGAAAATAACCCTTGTCCTATCTTCTTTAATAAAATTACCTGATGAATTAATGATTTTTATCCTTTGTTTTACCTCTTTATAAATAACCTTTACTTGCTTAATAAAAGGCCCTTTTCCCCAGGCAGTCTTTTCTGCACGCCTTACCAGATCTACCTTAAAGTCTAAAGGAAATTCCCATGGAGGCATTTTGAGCTCAGGGGAGATCTGCCTGATGTTATTGATGCTGGACTCTTTTTTAGAACATGAAATTTGGCTTGAAAGGTGGCTAGCCAAATCCAATAGGTTTTCAAGGTTGTTGGTAAAACCATAAAATGTCTGCCCAGAACAAAGACAACGCAACCCCGCACCCTTATCCAGGCCAAAGCTTATTTTTTCTATCTTCTTATCCTCGCAGACAATGCTTGTTTCCTCCCTTTCTTCAAAGAATACATCTGCTATATCGCATCCATTTTTTGTAAGCCTCTTTAATACCTTTTCTAAATCCATAATTTTTCTATCCCGTACCTTTCAAAATATGCATTGATATTCTTTATTATTTCCTCTTTTATCTCTTTTTTGTTAAAGATTTCTCTGAAAATTTCCAGGACATTGCTCATGGCATAGTATGGAATTCCCCTTTCATAGGCAGCCTGTTTAACACTTTTCCCATCATCCCTTCTCTCCATCCTATCAGTTATTACAATTGCTGAGGTTACATTAGCTTTTGCCTTCCTTAAATTATCTATGGTGGCAATTAAAGAGCTACCAGTAGTGGTTACATCCTCAATGACAATGGTATCCCCTTTGGGTATCCCCAAAAAATGCCTATCCTTTTGTTCTCCATGCCCTTTTGTTCTCCCCCTGCCCATAGACAGGGCATGGCTACCTATTTTATAGTTTGGTTGTTTTTTTGCCCATTTGTATTGAGTTATTATGGCCAATTTTGTTGCACCTTCTTGAACACCATGAAAACAGTCAGGCCTTAGTCCCAAACCTTCAACAAAACTGATAATATAGTCTGTCAATTGATCAATAAGATAGACATCATTACAAACATTTCGCCAATTTACATAAAAAAAAGAAGGCCTTCCTGATTTTAGTATTATAGGCTGTTTTAAAAGGCTTATCACATTGTGTTTAATTATAAAATCATTGAATTCTTTTTGATTAAATTTATCCATTAATGTATTTTGATAGTACCTCGAGGCATTCTCTTTTCCTTTCTTGATAATAGGAAAGATACTCTTTTCCCTCACATACAAATGCCTTAAAATTTTTCTCTAAATCTTTTAAAAACCTTTCAACAGCATCTTTGAGTTCTGATTTATTATTTGCCTTCTCTAGCATGAAATCAAAGGTTATTATCTTGGTATTGACATACCTCTCTAATATAGAACGCTGTGGGCATGCAAGCTTTCCACTAGGTGCGTCTTTATAGAGATGAGCAGTCTGCCAAATAAAATCATAAATGGCTTTTCTAATATCTTCTTTTATGTCTCTTTCTGACATTTATTAAATAGTAATTGCTCAATAAGTTGTGGATTTATTACTAAATAGTCAGAGAAACATGGTAA
>CAZNJP010000036.1:0-16093 GCA_964573345.1 uncultured Syntrophobacter sp.
CGTCTAATGCTTTCCTGCTTCTTAATCTGCATTCTCTCAGGCATATTTCTAACTATTCATTATCAGCCATTTGGAAATGTATTTAGGTGTGTGGAGGAAATCACTACTGTAATCCCATATGGCTTTTTCTTTAGAAGATTGCATTATATTTCAGGAGAGTTATTTGTCATCCTTGCATTGATCCATATTGGCGACCATTTCTTAAGAAGGACATATAAACGATATCCCCTTGGTGAATGGTTAAGCCTTATAATTTCTGTTTATATCTCATTTGCTATTATCTTTATGGGCTTTATCCTAAAGGGTGATAAAGAGGGCATCTTTGCAGGCAATATCATGTTAAATATTATTAAAAACACCCCCTTTATAGGAAATGTCATTTCAAACTTATTTATAAGGGGAGGTGAAGGCTTTTTCTGGTTACCCTATCTTCATCACTGTTTTTTTCTCCCGTCATTGCTTTTATTCCTCACCCGTAAACACATCCGTAACTGGCTACCTGACAGGCGTTTTCTCCTTTATACTGTTTTACTTTTATTTACAGGTGCTATCTTTTTTAAAATGCCCATAGACATCCATCCAGATGCCACACTTTCCACAATAAAAGGCCCTTGGTTCTTCTTGGGCATCCAGGAATGTCTAAGAAAAATGCCACCTTTATTAGCAGGCATTGGATTCCCCCTTTCTCTTTTTTTGCTTATTTCGTTAATCCCTTTAACTAAAGGGCATTGGGAATCTTTTATGCGGTATATTATCTTAATATTTATCATTGCTTACGGTGTTCTTACTATTTTGGCCTGGCAATTTACGGAGTATAAATAAATAATGCTTTCAAATATATTTATTAATGCACCATATGACCTTTTGATAACAAAATATTTGCCATTTTTTCTTGAAAAACACATTAATCCTGAAATTTATTTTAGCCCTGCTATATTGGATAAATTTCCAGAAGATGAGTTTAAGGCATTAGTAAGGGAGTTGCATAAAAACCAAATTAAAATTACCTTTCATGCACCTTATATAGATCTTGCCCCAGGTGCAATAGACAGTAAGATTAGGCAGGCTACAGAAGAAAGATTAAAACAATTATTTGATCTGGTACCCATCTTTAACCCTGTTTTAATAGTGGCCCACCCTGGTTATGATGAACGTATCTATGAAACGTATGAAGAGCAATGGCTTAATAGTAGTATCACTACTTGGAATAATTTATTGCCTTTAGCAGAAAGGTTTAAGGTCTTATTAACATTAGAAAATGTATTTGAGCCCAATCCTAAGATTTTAATTGAGCTCTTTCAATCCTTAAAATCTCGTTATATTGGCTTTTGTTTTGATATAGGGCATCAGCATGCATTTACAAAAAATAAAATTGATGATTGGATAATACTATTTCCCTACCTTAAACAAGTCCATCTACATGACAACCATGGCATAAAGGATGAACATCTAGGGTTGGGTAAGGGAAATATTGATTTTCTCTATTTTTTTAGATTATTGATGAAACATAAGATTAAGCCTTTAATTACCTTAGAACCACATACAGAACAGGCATTTTGGGACAGCTTGGATTATCTTAATAGATTGCCTGAAGATATTAAGCAATATTTAAAAAAGGCCGACTGAGGGATCAGCCGGCCAAGAGGAGGGAAAAAAGAGGTTATTACTTTTAATATAAACTTATGCAATTTTCTTGCCATAAAATTTCTTAGGAAAGAAGGCAATTTTGTGATATATGAATATAGATAAAAGTACAAATTTTTGTACTTTATAACTTATTCCTTGAATTTACAGAAATTTATGGTTTAAAAATTTGGCCTAAGGAACCGATAAATTGTATTTCTTTATTTTGTACTGAAGCAGGCTTTTGGTAATGCCCAAAAGCCTGGCTGCCTTTGCTTGAATATAATCTGTTTTTATAAGGGCCTGCTTGATCAATTGCATCTCAATCTTCTCTAATACCTCAGGAAGTTTTATATCCGGAGAAAAAGCCTTAAGGGAATCAAAATAAAGACTTCTTTCCTGTAATGTCTCTGGCAGATGGTAAATTTCAATAGTACCTTGTTCACAAAGTACTACTGCTCGTTCAATGGCATTCTCTAACTCCCTTACGTTTCCAGGCCATGGATATTCATAAATACGGCGGAGTGCTTCTTCTGAGACCTTTATGTCCCTTTTCTCCATTTCTTTAGTATATTTTCTAAGAAAATGTGCCACCAATAGAGGAATATCATCTGTTCTTTCCTTTAGCGGAGGTAAATGAATGTGAACTACATTAAGACGGTAATAAAGGTCTTCTCGGAAGATGCCCTTTTTTATAGATTCTTTTAAGTCTTGATTAGAGGCAGCAATAATCCTTACATCTACCTTAATGGTCTTTGTACCGCCTACCCTCTCAAACTCCTTCTCTTGTAAAACTCTTAACAGTTTTACTTGTAAGGCAGGAGACATCTCACTTACTTCATCCAAAAGCAAGGTGCCTCCATCGGCCAGTTCAAATCTTCCCTTACGCATACCTATAGCACCTGTAAAAGAACCTCTTTCATGACCAAATAATTCACTTTCTAGAAGCGTTTCTGCCAGAGCACCGCAATTAACAGAGATAAACGGCCTATTTTTACGTCGGCTATTATAATGGATGGCCTTTGCTACAAGCTCTTTGCCTGTGCCGCTTTCTCCGGTGATAAGGACTGTAGCCTTAGTACTTGCTACCTTTGCTATTAATTCAAATATGGCCTGCATCTTCTTGTTCTTTCCAATAATATTGCTGAACTGATACTGAGAATATAGGGCTTGGGCCAGCCTTTTATTTTCTTTTAGCAGACGATGCATA
The DNA here is from genome assembly GCA_964573345.1 of uncultured Syntrophobacter sp. GTDB lineage: Bacteria > Desulfobacterota > Desulfofervidia > Desulfofervidales > DG-60 > CAZNJP01. The sequence continues at coordinate 2,834 of CAZNJP010000036.1, forward strand.
TTAATGGCCTTGCGGATATTAAGCTTTAATTCCTCATTTTCAAAAGGTTTAGTAATGTAATCAAGTGCCCCTTTCTTCATGGCCTCTACTGCCTTTTCTATTGTGCCGTAGGCAGTCATCATGATAACAGGCATATTGGAATCGATTTGCTTAATCTTTTCTAGTAAAACAATGCCATCCATTTTGGGCATCTTCATATCTGTAATCACTAGATCCAAATCCACACGATTTATAATATTTAGTGCCTCTAAAGGATCAGGTGTAGTCAGTACCTCATAACCCTCGTCACTTAAAAGTGCCTCTAATACTACCAGATAATTTTTCTCATCATCAACAACTAAGATCGTCTCCATAATTTATGCCCTTAAAAGAAATATCACCTTAGTCCCTTCCCCTTGCTTGCTTTCGATTTTAATCTCTCCTCCATGATTTTCAACAATATTTTTTACGATAGATAATCCTAATCCACTTCCCTTTTCCTTGGTAGTGAAGAATGGATTAAACACCTTTTTTCGTATATCTTCAGGGATACCATGGCCTGAATCAAAAAACTCTATGGAAACCTGCTTATTTTCCTTATCAAATTGATTATTTACTATTAACTTACCCCCTTCTGGCATGGCCTGAATAGCGTTTATTAAAATATTTAAAAATGCCCTGTAAAGCAAATCAGGGTCTGCATGAATGACAAGTGAATCCTGATGCTGTTTTATTAATTCTATATTATGTCTGTCAAATTCAGGCCTTAGATAACTCAATACCTTATCCAATACCTCTGTGATATTACAACTAGTAAACCTTGGGGGTTGAGGACGTGCAAATTCCAAAAATTCTGTCAAGACACGATTAAGGCGATTTGCCTCATCTACAATGATTTCTAAAAGCTGAGCATGGGTGTTGTTCTCAGGTACCCTCTTTTTCAACATCTCAGCAGTGCTTCTGATAATGCCTAAGGGATTACGAATTTCGTGGGAAACAGCAGCTACCATTTCCCCTAAAGTAGCCAGGTGTTCTGCACGATGCAGTTGTTCCTCTAACTGCCTTTTTTCCCGTGCCCGATTTTCAATAATTTTATCAGCACGTTTCACAATCAGGGTAAGACCAACAAACAACAGGATCATAATAACAAGGGCGCTGCCTATTACAGTGTGCTGAAATTGGCTTATAATGTTATAATCCTTAGAAAGACTTTGAGTAATCTCAAAAATACCCAAAATCCATTCAGTTTGTTGAGAAAGAGCTCTCTCTGCCCGAAAAGGGATGTAGGTCTTTAACTTATGGACAACAAGCTGAGAGGCAATTTTCCCTTGCTTAGCCAGTTCAAACTCTTTAGGAAGATTCCCTTTTTTTCCTACCACACTGGGGTTTGTACTATAGGCTATAATTCCATTTACATCATAGATATTTACCTGCTCAATATCGAAACCATGAATGGTATTTCTAACAATCTTATCCAAAAGTTCAAATTGCACCTTTTCCCGTAGCTTTATCTTACCAAAACGTAAGTAAGTAGGAATAGTAAATTGTAAATATACTTGATGATTGAGATTTTCTGCTACTAAATAAGCATATTCTTCGCTTTTTTTAAGGAAAAGAGATTTTCCACCATGGGAGACTATAAATGAAAGTATTAATGTGCTTATGAAAATTAAGATAAAACTGGTGTAGGCAAAGTATTTGACCAGTTTAAAAGGCCTAGTGCCTTCAATTTTTCCTATCACACTTGATAAATGGGGCGTTTTAAAAATTCTTCAATCTCCTCCTTCTCTTTATCAAAACCAGGCTTTCCCATTAATGCATGAGTATATAGCTTCCCCAGTTCTACCCCTGGCTGGTCAAATGGGTCAATTTGATAGAGGGCACCAAAGGTTACAGTAGCAAGTTCAAATAGGACAAAAAGACTGCCCAGATTAAATGAGTCAACCTTGTCTAAAATAAATTTTGCATTTAGACGCCTTTGTTTGGTAAGGGCTGCCTCAGTAGCTATTTGCTCTGCTTTAATCAATTCATTTAGGCTATGATTTCCTAAATAGGAAATATCCACTATATCTGGATAGAAAGAGGGGATAGAGACCTTGGAACGATAATCCTTTACTGTTAAAAATGTGATTACCTTATCATAAGGGCCCTCCATATAGAGCTGAAGCTGTGAGTGTTGATCCCTCACCCCTATTGCCTTTATAGGAGTAGGGCCACAAAATACCTCTCCTCCCTTTATATCATATCTTTTTCCCAGGCTTTCTGCCCATAGTTGGCAAAACCATTCTGCTATTCCGCTTAAGGCATGGGCATAGGGCATTAATATATGGATGTTTTTTCCACTTTTATTAAAAAGATAATGGGATAATGCAAAAATAGAGGCAGGATTTCTCTCTAAGTTGTTGTTACACCTTTTTACCATATCCTTTGCCCCTGAAATTAGGGCATCTATGTCTATACCCAATAGGGCAGAGGGCAATAAACCAACAGGGGAGAGTACAGAATAGCGCCCCCCCAATGCAGGGGGAACAGGAAATGATAGATAACCTTCATTTTTGCAAATCTCCCTAAGTGGCCCTTTTTCTGGATCAGTAATGATTACTATCTGCCTTTTTGGAGCAAGCGATTTTAGCCTTTCTAAGGAAATCAAGAACTGGACCAGGGTTTCAGATGTCTTTCCAGACTTACTAATTACCAAAAATAAGGTATTTTTTATATCAATTGCCTCTAATAATCCAAAGACGAGTTCAGGGTCAATATTATCCAGAAAAAATGCCTTTGGTAGACCTTTTCTCCCTTCTCTATCTAGCAGGTTATGAAAGGGATGGTTTAATGCCAGGTGCAATGCCAGCGCACCCAGGCATGAACCACCGATGCCAAAAATTACCAAATTTTCCCATCTATTTTTATTTTCATTAGAAAATTTTTTAATAGAGGCCAAATAATTGTTTTTATAAAGGATGTCTATAAATGGCAGTCCCTTTTCTTTTAATGTTTTATGGGCCTCCTTTATTAAGTCCTTGTATTCATCTATAAAATTTTCAGGAAGACCTTGCTCTTTTACATTCTCTTCTAAAAAATTTGAATAATCAAATATAATCATATTCACTCCCTTGACTTGGCCAGGATTTCTAATACCTTTAGTGCCAAAAATCTCTTAGAATTGGCGGATTTTATAATAGCCACTGTGTCTGCCCCTTTAACAGTGCCTGCCATAGCCACTACCTCCTCACCTTCAGGGATCAGACCTGCATCGGCCGCCTCCATCACAATCTCACAACATACCTTTACCCCCTGCCCTAACCTTCTTAATGTCTGAGCAATAAGTAATGTGGGATACACACCAGAAAACTCTTTTGCTAAGGAGGTCTCTAGTGAATGGGTAAGCATGGTCCCTTTATAAATCCTTCCCCCAAGGGAGATAATGGCCTTATATCTTTCTTCCAAAAACTCATCTGTATTAGGTGTCTTAAACCCTACGCTGTGCCCTATAATCACCAAGTTTATGGGAAACTCTTTAAGCCTTTCTGCGGCCAAAAGTCCTGTCTTCCCACTTGTTGAAGCAACAACAAAGTGTTTATACCTCTCTTTTGCCAATTTAATAAGTATGCCTAAACAGGCCTCTGTATTCCTCTCGCCAGACTCTTTAAAATATACTACCTCTCTTTTTATCATTTAAAGATTATTATACACACTTACCTTTATATTGACAAATAACTCTTGTATAATATTGGCCTAGATAATGAAGATTACACAGCCACACTCACTCATTAGCCAAAAACTCTTGATGGCTGAGGAATAGCTTATAATATTTTTGGGCATATATCCCACTTGACTAATTTCCCACAAAGTTATATTGTCCCAAATGGGAGGTGATAACATGGAGATTTTAACAAAAGTAGCGGATACAAAGGGAAGAATTACTTTAGGCTCTGAATATGCGAAAAAGATCTTTTTGATAGAAAAGAAAGAAAATGGAACGGTTATATTAAAGCCAGCAGAGGTGGTCCCCATAGATGAAGCATGGTTATGGAAAAACAAGGTTGCTTTTAATAAGGTAATAGAGGGAATAGAAGATGCCCAAATGAATAAATTTGCAGAAGTTGATATTAAAGATTATGAAGATTGATTATGGCTTTTCAAATAATTTATACAAAAAGGGCCAAGAAAGATCTTGATGAGTTAAAAGCAGATAAAAGTAAAAAGAGAATACTCAAAGCTGTTATCAAAAGTATTAAATTTCTTACCCAAAATCCAAAACATCCCAGTTTAAAAACTCATCAATATCATTCAATTGCTCCAGTTTATCCGAGACAAAAAGTTTGGGAAGTCTATGCTCAAGATAAAACTCCTGCTGCATATAGGGTTTTTTGGTGTTATGGCCCTGAGAAAAATCAAATTACAATCATTTCAATTACACCGCATCCTTAATGTAAAGACTTCAAAGAAATAACTGAATTTGTAAAATGTTAAGATATTTCTTTTCTTTTCCTGATCAAAGAAGTGTTAAAAAAGACAAGACTCGTAGCTATTTTACTCTGTCACATTGACCACCACAGTATCAACAGAAATTTGGAAACTCATGTCTTGTCTACCTCCATTTTCTGGAGTAAGACAACTGTGTTGCTGTTTTTTGCACCATTGATTATACAAACCACCACCTCGCAACCAAGATAGCTTCGTTTTTTATATAATCTCATGAAGATATCCAGCATAAACTGGACTTAGCAACTTTTATATGGTATTAGGCTTGAATAATGAAGATTACACAGCCACATTCACTTACTGGCCAAAAACTCATGGAGATATTTAACACCCTTTATAATGCATTTGGCCCCAGGCACTGGTGGCCAGGGGATAGCCCATTTGAAACCATTGTGGGTGCCATCCTCACCCAGAATACTAATTGGAAAAATGTGGAAAAGGCTATAAATAACCTAAAAAGGGCAAATTTATTAGAACCTAAGGCACTTTACCAATTGCCATACGATATCTTAGTAAAGCTCATCCACCCAGTGGGATTTTTTAATATAAAGGCAAAGAGGTTAAAGGCATTTTTGCAATTTTTGTTTAAAGAATTTCAAGGTAACTTAGGAAAGATGTTTTCCTCAGAAACAGAGCCACTAAGGGAAAAATTGCTTTCTGTGCAAGGGATTGGCCCAGAGACCGCTGATAGTATCCTGCTCTATGCTGGTAAGAAGCCAAGTTTTGTAATAGATGTCTACACAAAACGTATCCTTTCTCGCCATTCCCTCATTTCGGAAGAGGCATCTTATGAGGAGATTAGGGCATTTTTTATGGATCATTTGCCCCAAGATATACAATTATTCAATGAATACCATGCCTTGTTAGTAGAACTGGGAAAGAGGTATTGTAAAACAAAACCACAATGTAAAGGCTGCCCATTAGAGGAATTGCTTGAATAAAAAATGGTAATTTTCAAAAAACTCTGTAAATTCTCTCCTTTTTAGACCTGATAGATCTAAGGTTCCATCCTTTGGATTTACCAAAATTTCCCACTTTTCCATAGTTAAAGCACCAATTATTACATCTATATTCTGCCCATTAATTTCCCCTATTTCGTCTATAGACAGTACCTCTGTATCAAAATCAAGTCCTTCAATCTTTCCATTAACATGGTAGATTTTTTCAACCTCTATTGATTTTCCACCAATTGCTACCCGATAAGGTTTCAAAATTGTCCAGCTTGAAATCCCTGCCAATAGATGTTTTCTCACATAAGTATGCATTGAGCCAGTATCAAAAAGTGCTATTGCTCTTTTTCCTTCAATTTCTATTTCTCTTGTAATTCTCATCAAGTGATACCTAAACAAAAGATTAGCAGAGTTTATAGAAAATGTAAATTGCTGAATTGACAGATAGGACTAAATTATTATAGAAAAACATCATGTCTATAGCACTTTTTTGGGATGGTAGTTTTTTATTTGGACTAATGGCCTTCTGGGGTCTTAAACAGGCATCCATCCCTTTTAATCTGATTACTGCACAGGATATAAGTAAAGGGGCACTGGACAATTATGATGTGTTGTTTGTACCTGGTGGCTGGATAAAGGAGAAAATTGACGCTTTGGGGGAAAGTGGTAAGGAGAAAATATGCCAGTTTGTAAAGGGTGGAGGAAATTACTTAGGGATTTGTGGTGGGGCAGGCCTTGCCTTAAAGGTAAAAGGAGGGCTTGGACTGGTAGAGGTTGAGAGGAAAGAGAGCAAAAATTTGGCCAATTTTAGTGGAAAGATAAAAATAAAAACTACAGACCACCCCATTTGGTCAAAACTTTCTTCCCCAAGCCTTTATATATTTTGGCCTGGCCATTTTAAAATCCTTGAGCCTGATAAAATTAAGATTCTTGGCTATTATGACGAATCTGAGCCAGATTTTTTCGCTGCTGATATAAATACAAATGACCTAAGAAAATATGAGGACCTTAAGAGATGGGAAGATTATTATAAGATCAGACTTGACCCTAAATTATTAAAAGATAAGCCAGCTATATTAGAGGGAAGATATAGAAAGGGGAAGGTGATTTTATCTTACCTCCATTTTGATACACCCAATGATGAGCAAGGGAAAAGGGTATTATTTAATATTTGGCAGTATCTTTCAAAAAAGGGAAAGTCTAAACCAAAAATTATAACTGGACCTTTAATTTCTAAAGACTGCTTGCCCTTTGTTGAAAAATTAGAAGGAGACTTAGAAGAATTCATTGAATTTGGCAAAAGGAGTTTCATCTGGTACTGGAGGTACCCCTGGATGTTGGGTTGGCGAAAAGGAATCAGGGGATTTCATTACGCCACACTCTATGTACTAATAAAGGAGATGGCCAAATGTATAAGGGATTTGGCAGGCGATAAAGAGGATAAAGAAGGAATAATGATAAGGGAAAATTTAAAAAAATTAACTGAAATACTTCCATTATTTTTAGAAAGTGCAAAGGAGTTGCTTTTAAAGGAACGCTACTTATTAAACTTTAGGAGTTTAAGCTTTATGGAGTGCGATGACCCTGAGATTCAGTCTATAAGAGATGAATTATTTGGAAAAACAATAAGTTACGGAGGAAAACTTAAAGAAATATTGGGGTATATTGACAATATATCGCTACCTATCCTTAAAAGTGTCTCTTTTCTCCCATTCCAATTCTTCAAATCTCATTAGTATTTTTCAATTTTAATCTCTATTAGGGTCTGATCCCTCGCAGCTTGCTGCGTCATTCCCGCGAAGGCGGGAATCTAGAGGAATAGACTCCTACTTTCGCAGGAGTGACATTAATTGATACCCCGCAGCTTGCTGCGGGGAAGTTCATTACCGAACCTTATAAATCTTTATAAAGAAATGTATTGACTTTTTTGACAATATGTATATAAGTCAGAAAAAGTTGACAGTGTACTAAAAAAGTGACAATAAAGGAATAAATATAAAAAATATATCAAGAAAATAGTTTTAAATTAATTAGGACGCATCCTGAAACAAGTTCAGGATTCACAGATAAGCGCAGAAAATTAATATTTAAAATCTTGATAATCTGCGTTTACCTGCGTCCAAAATGGAAATTCCTATGGTTTTTAATTGTCTTATTTTTTATTTCTCATTGCTTGAGTCCGAAAACTAATCATAGAGCTACATTCTTACCTTTTAGCTCTAACACAATTCTTTATTGGAACATTTCTATAAATCAATTCAACAAGGAGGTGATGTCTATGATTGTAAAGTCTATTTCTTAATCCCGTAAAAATCTTTAAAAGGAGACAGTTATGAAAAGGCTAATTTTATTTTTATGTTTCATTTTTGTAGCAATGTCTAGCTTGTCTATAGCGGGCAGTTCTTCAGTCAAAGCTACCACAGAGATAGATGAGCTGAAAGAGCAGTTAAATACCTTAAGAGATATGGTAGAAGGTCTCCAGAAGAAGATAGCCCATTTGGAGGCCGAAAAAAAGGTATCTGCTACTAAACTGGAAGGTTTGGAAAAGAAGACAGAGTCTCTAGTGGCAAGCAGAATGAAGACAGAAAGTTTAATAAAACACAATAGTGAGATAGAGAAAAAAATAAGTGTGTTAGAAGAAAAAGAAAAGAGAAGGATAAAATTTTCTGGCGAGAGTCGTTTTCGTCTTATGAGTGCAATTGGTAGAACTCCTGAAGATTTTGTATACAGCGGGTCTCGAAAGGAGAGAGTCACAGACAAAGTTTCATGGCCTACGCGAGTTCGTCTTAATTTTAAATCAAATGTGATTCCTAAGTATCTGGATCTGCATGGAAGATTTACATTAAATAAAAGATTTGGTTCTATCACATATCATGGAGTAGGTTCAAATCCTCACGACCAATATAACTCCTATGCTGCACACCAAGGTGGCGATAATACTATGAGAATTGAAAATCTTTTTGCCATATCTAAGATACCACATTTATCTACTGAAAGGCTGCCTGTAAAATTATGGTGGGGAAGGCTTTGTGCTTATGAAGGGCCTCCTACAAGGACACCCGTGAGCCCCTTCCCAAGATTATTTGTGGATTCAGAGATTGAAGGAGGATTACTTAATTTTGAGCTTCCAAGTTTACCATTTGAGGACAAACTAACCGAAATTCAACACAGATTCTTAGGAAAGCCTGCTGAGCCTACAGGGACTGAAAGAGAAAGAAAGTTTAGAAAAATTGCCAGATCTGGTTACTTTAAAAAGTTCAAGGCCAAAAATGAAATTTATTTGGGTCATTTAAAATATCGAGAGATGGGCCTTAGCGGGCCTGGAGGAAAATTCTGGGAAGACCTTTTGGGAATAAAGAGTGGTCCGGATTCGGATTGCTTTATCTCCCAGGTTCAGCTCAAAATGACTAAGGATACTCAGTTGTTTTTTAATTATTTTTATATGAGCCATTATTATATGCCCCGTTACTCTTTCTGGGAAACAAAAGGTCATAATTTTAACTGGGAAGAGATATATGCCGATAGCTCAGGTAACAAGCTTACTATTCCCTATATCAAACCCCGCCCTTACCATTTGGGTGGTCTTTGGTTTGATACCCAATTTCACGGCCTTCAAATATATGGGGCACATTATTGGTGTCACTGGAGTATAGTTCCCCATAAACACAGATGGCAATTTGCTGAGGGATACCTTGATCAACATCCTGAAATAGATCTAAGCCAATATACCAAAGTAGGGGCTAATACCTATGAACGTAAATATGAGGGGGGTAAATTCAATGGGCATGCCTGGTTTATAGGGTTTAATACAGGAAATTTAATCCACGATAAAGTGGTGTTCTGGCACGATGTAACCAAAGGAAGTAAGTATTGGATAAACCCCCTTAACTGCAAGGGTTACAGAAGGAAGGGTACAGTCCATTATCTTACCAATAACTATTTTTATAATCCAGGTTTGAGCAGCGATAGGATATCAGTGGGCTACTATCCCTTCAGTGCACTGGTAATGGATACCTGTTTGACATATTACTTTAGCCCCAGGTCCTATATTTTATTAGGAAATATGTATTTTAATTTTAAGAATCATCCTGAAAATCCAGTTATTGGAACTTCCGGGCGTAAGCGGTATTGGTATCCCCATATTGAGTGGAAAATCTTCTTTTAATAAAATGGTAAGCGTTCACAGGTTCAGAGTTCACCCTGTTAAATTTCCCGAAGGGAACCCTATTTAACAGGGTGAACCGTTCAGGCCTGCTTTTCAGGCCTCAGGCTGCAAGCCTCAACCCCTACTAGGCCTGTCCCTGGCCAGGCCCAGGGATTCAAGCAGGGGCTGTAGCCTTGTGTCCTGCAGCTTTTTTCTAACCTTGAACCCCTGCCCGCCTCGCGAGCCCGCTTGCTCGCGTTGCGGGCAGGCTGAACCTTTAAACCCGTGAACGGTTACTATTATTTATGGAGAAGTATTCTTCCCTTTTTTACCCCATCTATTGAAAATCCACAGGCTGTAAGTTCATTTATCAAATATGGAATAGGATTGGCGTAATGGCCTTCATAGGCCACTTCCTTTGCAGAGATTTCGCTCAAACAGATATATCTCATACCCCTAATCTCTCTAAAGGTTTTAAGTAAAGTAAATACCTCTGAATAGGCATGGATATCAGAAACTCTCAAAGTTACTCTATGGATATTTTGTTTTTGTTTCTTAAGCCAAAGGTGTAGGTGCCTTGCTAACTTTGGTGCCAAACCCCTAGCTAAATCCTGACCTGATTTGACCAAGGCAGAAATGGCCCCTGTCTCTTGAGCTATTACACTGCTTTTTCCTATAGCCGTACCAATGATTTTTTGACGGGTTGTCTCTCTTAACGTCCCTTTTGCTGTTAATTGCCATCCTTTTGGGACAGGATTAATTTCTAAAGAAAAGGCAAAGACCAGTGGAATATCAGACTTATAGGCATAATCCAATAATTCATCTTCCCCCCCGCCTGCTAACGCCTGAGCCCGCCCGGCAATCGCCTGAGGCGAAGCCGACCCGCCCGCCTCGCAAGCGAGCTTGCTCGCGTTGCGGGCAGGTGGCGGACGGGCGTAGCGATGGCGGGCAGGTATTTGGGCAACGATGGGGCTTAAACCAAAAACGAGAAAAAAACGCTTCCAAATAGGCAATATTTGAGACTGAAAATCAATGTTTGCTAAAGGTAGTTTTAAGAACAAAAGCACCCTTTTTCCATCCCCTGTTGAAATTATCCCTTTTGTATCTAATGCCTTAGCTAGCTTTTTCCAATCTATTTTGGCCTCGATTTGGAGCTGACAATAATCTGTATAATTTTGTTGCAGAATACTATAACTTATAATAAAATCTTGGGCGTTTTTTATTAATTTATTAGATTTGGGCAACACTAAACATAAGGTCTTAGTAACAGCATCCTCCATGGCCTTATTTAAGGCCTGCTCATAGGCATTTCTTATATTACCTCTTACTATAGGGACCTTTCCCTCAGCAACTATAAGCTGCTCACAAAACCCTAAATTTATCCATAAAAGGATAAATATAAGTGAGTAGTGAAATAGTGAGGGAGTGAAATAGCCAAAACTAAGTTTTTTGTCTTTTTTCTCTCTCATCCCTCACCCCTTATTGATTTTTAGATAAAAGTGTTTAATATCCTCAATAATCTTTTCCTCCTCAGAAGGATTATACCAATTTATTTCTGGTTCATACCGAAACCAGGTCAACTGTCGTTTTGCATAATGCCTTGTTTCCTTTTTTATTTTTTCTTTTGTATCTCCTAAGCTAAATTTGCCTTGCAAATACTCAACCACATGCCTATAACCTATAGACTTCATGGATTTAAGACTTGGGTTATACCTCATTTTTAAAAGTTCTTCCACTTCATCTATTAAGCCCTGGGAAAACATCTTTTCTACTCTGTGGTTTATTTCTTCGTAAAGCAGACTACGGGGCATATTCAAACAAATCTTGAGGTAGTTATAAAAAGAGGTTTTAAATCCGTGTTGCCCTTGATGCCAAGAAATGGGTTTACCCGTAAGTTCAAATACCTCTAAGGCACGTATTATACGGAAGACATCTTTTGGATGGATGCGCCTAGCCGCCTCTGGATCTATCTTCTCTAGTTTTTGATGCAACCAGATATTACCTTTTTCTTTAGAAAGTGCCTTAAGCCTTTTCCTTAATGTATAGTCTGCTTTTGGGGACTCAAAAAGACCCTTTGTAAGTACACGTAGAAAGAGCATAGCCCCGCCTACTACAAATACACACCTTCCCTTGTCCATGACCTCTTTAATAGATTTATCTGCATCTTCCTTAAATTCTGCTGCACTATAATCTTCATCTGGATTGCGTATATCAATCAAATGATGTGGTATTAATGCTTGCTCTTCTGGTGTTGGTTTGGCTGTTCCAATATTCATATAACGATAGATTTGCATAGAATCAGCACTAATAATCTCGGCATTAAATATCTGGGCCAGTCTTAAAGAGATATATGTTTTGCCTACACCAGTAGGGCCTGTAATAATCACAATCTTTAACTTCATAATCTGTTTTCTTCACCCCGCAGCAGGCGTTTAATATTATCCTTATGTCGATAGAAAATGAGCCCGGCAATAATTACAGCCAGTATAGCATAAATCCTTTTATCAGAAAGGGTAAAAAGCAAAAGAGGCATGGCAGCAGCGGCTGAAATAGAACCCAAAGAAACATATCTAAACCGCCATACTACAAATAAAAAGATAAGTAAATTAAAAAGCACAGCCAAAGGGCAGAGGACAGAAAATACGCCAGTAGCTGTGGCTACTCCCTTGCCACCCCTAAATTTCAGATAAATAGGGAATACGTGGCCCAAAAAGCTAGCTAATCCTACCAGTGCTATCCAGACTTGTTTTTCCAGGTTATTTGTACCTATTAACCACATAACCCCTAGTACAGGCAAGGCACCTTTTAGAATATCTCCTGTCAAGGTAATCAGGCCAGCCCTTTTTCCCATTACCCTGGCTACATTGGTAGCACCAATGTTACCACTGCCCTCTTTTCTTATATCTGGGTGTCCATACCTTCGGGCAATCAATAGACCTATAGGCACAGCCCCTAAAAAATAGGCCACCAAAACAAAAAATACCTTAAACATTGAAGACAGTATTATAAAACTTTAACATGATTATTAACAAAAATGCCTATTTATACTAAAATAATTATATGGATTTATCAACTTATGCCAAAAGTCTTGGAGTAAGTTACAAAACTGTATGGAGATTATGGAAAATAGGGAAGCTAGATGCTTAAAATTTGCATACAGGGACCATAATTGCGAAAGGAAAAGTAGAGAGTAGGCTGCTCAATAAAGATAATAATTTTGGCTTTTCGGGGCTGTCTTTAAGGTTTTGTGTTTTTAGTGGACAAAAAACACACTTATACCTTGGTCAGCTTTTTTTATTGCAAGATTTGCCTCACTTCCCACCTTAACTGCCTCACTTCCCGTTTTATCTGCCTTCTCTTTTGCCTCGTTGCATGGACGTTTACACGTACATCTTGCAGAACCTTCAAGGTATTACCCTCTATTACCCTATTACCCTTACCTCACTAAGTGGCTTCTGAAAGGCACATCCTGACACCATTACAGCAAATAAATATCCTAATACGCATATGAAAGATATTATTTTCCTCAGTGAAATTCTATTAATAATCCCAGATTATGCATATACGACGATAAGTAGTTTTCGAAAAAACAATTTAATTTCTTAAAAAAGCTAGCAAGAGTGCCTCTTTTGTGTTATAAAATTTAGTAACTTTAATAAGAAAATAAAACAACAAAGGAGGCACTAAAAGTGAAAATACCAC
>CAZNJP010000037.1:0-13630 GCA_964573345.1 uncultured Syntrophobacter sp.
TGATTTGAACTGTTGACATTATTATTAGCCTAATGTATAAGGTGAGTGTATGGGTGCGTAGGCTTAATAGGGAAGCCGGTGAGAATCCGGCGTGGTCCCGCCGCTGTAACCCCGCCCTTTCCTAAAGTCGTTTTTTAGGAAGGGGAACTCTTTCAACTTTATGGGCCACTGTCTTAGATATAATCGAGATGGGAAGGCCGTTGAAAGGGCGGGGGAGCCAGAAGACCTGCCCATATCATATAGATAGCTTGCCGTTTGGCGAGGATCGGCCGGCAAGAGGAATGTAGGGCGAAGAAAACTGGGTGCAGCCCTTAGACTTTTGGTCTAAGGGCTTTTTTTATTTTTTCCTATCTCCTCCCCGGTAAAAAATCTTTGGAGAAACTAGTGTAAATTTGTTGGTTGACTTGACCATCTAGATAAGAAAAAAAGGAGGTGTTTATGCAGAGAATAAACTATTCCGTTTGGTTTCCCAAGAATCAGACGCAGGAGTTATCTCAGGATCGTGAGTACTGTATCATCGAAGATAGAACACATAATCAGAGCTACAAAGTAAGATTCCACAATTATCGGCAGATCTATTCAATTCCAGGACTTTATGAACATCTGTTTTACGAAAGACTAGAATGTTGCTCGCCCGAGACAGTATGCAGGTTACTTGAAGATGAAGTCAAAAAGTCTGTGATAGAGGTAAAGGATCTTGTCGTCTTAGACCTTGGTGCAGGAAATGGAATGGTTGGAGAACAACTACGTCAAATCGGGGTAGAATCTGTGTACGGAATCGATATTATACAGGAAGCAGCAAAAGCAGTAGAACGAGACCGTCCTGATATTTACCAAGATTATTATGTCGCAGACCTTGCACAAATGTCTGACTCGCTCCGCAAAAAGCTCAAAGCGAAAGAGTTCAATTGCATGACCACTGTTGCAACACTCGGTTTTGGTGACATACCACCCAAAGCCTTCGGAGAAGCATTTAACCTCCTAGCAACTCCTGCATGGGTTGCTTTCAATATCAAGGAAGACTTTCTTTCTGGCGACGATCCTACAGGTTTTTCTTTGCTCATTCGTAGAATGATAAATGCTGGAATCTTTGATGTACGTTGCCAGAAGCGTTACCAACATCGACTATCAATCCAGGGTAAGCCCCTATACTACGTCGCCATTGTTGGAAAGAAAAAGGCAGAGATTCTCCAAGAATGGTTCAACGCAGAAGACTCAGTATGAGCGCTGCGACATTATATATTGTTACAATTCTATAAACGAGGAGGTGTAGTTTGAAGATAGCAGATTATAAAATTGGTGGATTTGAAATTAAATTAAAAGCTAGTGATACTGTTTTTAATCCTACCCACACAACTCAGATTCTAGCAGATAGTATGAAGATAAAAGAAGGCGATATGGTGCTTGACCTAGGCTGTGGTGTTGCACCTTTAGCAATAGTGGCAGCCAAGAGAGGTGCAGAAAAAGTTTATGCTATTGATATTCAGGAAGAGGCATGTGAATATGCTAGATACAATGTGGAAATTAATCATGTGGCTGAAAGAGTCCATGTGATGTGCGGAGATCTATTTGAACCCGTCAAAGGAAAAAAATTTGACGTGATAATAGATGATGTTTCAGGTATAGCAGAAGCAATTGCTAGAATCTCTAGATGGTATAGTTGTGAAAGAATACCTGTTGCAAATGAGAATGGAACAGAGCCAGTAGTAAGAATGTTAGAGCAATCGCCACATTACCTTAAAGAGAAAGGTGTATTATATCTTCCAGTATGTACTTTATCTGATGCCAAAAAGATTATAGAAAAAGCTAAGCAAATTTTTAAGGGAAATCTTGAGTTAGTTGCAGAGAAGATGTTTCCATTAATATCTGAGCTAAAAGAGGGGATAAAAGATTTCCAACACCTAATAGATAAAGGAATTGTTGAACTTTATAAAAGAGGTTCAAGGTATCTGTGGAATTTAAAAATCTTTAGGTGTGTTTATCTTTAGGGAAGAAATTGGTTTATGGATGATAAGATAGCTATTATTACCGGGGGTTCAAGGGGTATTGGACGGGCCATTGCCTTACGTCTTGCAAAAGATGGAACAAAGGTCATTATCACTTATATAAAAAGGCAAGAAGCAGCAAAGGTGGTAATTAAGGAGGTTCAAACAGGGGGTGGTGAAGCCTGGGCTTATCAATTCGATGTATCTTCTTTTAGAGAAACACAAGGTTTTTTTAAAAAAATCACTAATAAGTTTGGCAAAGTAGATTATCTCATTAACAATGCGGGCATTATCAAGGATGGCCTAATTTTCATGATGAAAGAGGAGACCTGGGATCGGGTATTAGCAGTAAATCTGAAAGGCATATTTAATTGCATTAAGGCTGTAGCAGGTATTATGATAAAGCAAGGTTGTGGGCGTATTGTAAATATTAGCTCAGTAGTGGCCTTTACTGGTAACATAGGTCAGGCAAATTATGTGGCCTCTAAATTTGGCTTAGTAGGTTTAACCAAGGCAATGGCAAGAGAGCTGGGACCAAAGGGGATTACAGTAAATGCTGTAGCCCCTGGATTTATTGAGACTGAACTAACATCAAAGTTATCAGAGAAGGTAAAAAACGATTTTCTCAGTCAGATACCCCTTGGTCGTTTTGGCACACCTGAAGATATAGCTGAAGTAGCAACCTTTTTGGTATCTGATAAGGCCAAATACATTACTGGTCAAGTAATTCATGTAAATGGCGGAATGTATATGCAATAATTTTATCTCAGAGACCATATTTAGGGGGTTATAATTTGAGGAGAGTAGTGATCACAGGTTTGGGGGTGGTTACACCAGTAGGCATTGGTGTGAAGGAAAGTTGGGAAGCTATCTGCCAAGGAAAATCGGGTATTACAGAAATCACTCGATTTGAGGCATCCCGACATAATAGCCGAATTGCTGGAGAAATAAAGAACTTTCACCCGGAGAATTTTATTGCCAAGAAGCATATTAAGTATATGGATTTGTTTATTCAATATGCATTGGCTGCTTCACGGATGGCTGTGGAGGATGCAAAACTTAATATTGATGAAAAAATGGCCTCTTGTACTGGGGTAATTATTGGTTGTGGTTTGGGAGGATTGCCAGGAATTGAGAAATACTATAAAATCCTGTTAGAATCAGGCCCAAAGAAGGTTTCGCCCTTTTTTATCCCCATGGTAATTGGTAATATGGCTTCAAGTTATGTTTCTATTGAATTTGGTATGCGTGGGCCCAATGCTTGCACTACCACTGCCTGCGCATCCGGTGCTCATGCTATAGGAGATGGGTATCTATATATTAAATCAGGATTGGCTGATATTATCCTTGCAGGCGGAACAGAGTCAACCATTACCCCATTGGCTATTGCTGGATTTAGTTCAGCAAGGGCCCTCTCTACCAGAAATAATGAACCAGAGAAGGCATCCCGTCCCTTTGATAAGGAGCGAGACGGCTTTGTTGCTGCTGAGGGCGCAGGAGTGCTTATTTTAGAAGAGTTAAATTGTGCCTTACAAAGGGGGGCAAAGATTTATGCGGAGCTAATAGGATATGGTGCAAGTGGCGATGCCTACCACATTACTGCACCAACACCCCAAGGAGAAGGAGCTGCCTTGTGCATGAAGAAGGCCTTAGAGAATGCAGATATTTTATCTAATGAAGTAGAGTATATCAATGCCCATGGTACGTCTACTAAATTAAATGATGTGGCAGAAACTAAGGCCATAAAAAGGGTATTTAAAGAGCATGCCTATAAGTTATCTATTAGTTCTAATAAATCTATGATCGGACATCTATTAGGTGGAGCTGGGGCTGTGGAATCAGCATTTACTGTCCTCACTATCTACAATGGAATTATTCCTCCTACCATCAACTATGAGCATCCTGATCCAGAGTGCGATTTGGACTATACCCCAAATGT
Source organism: uncultured Syntrophobacter sp. (assembly GCA_964573345.1). Lineage (GTDB taxonomy): Bacteria > Desulfobacterota > Desulfofervidia > Desulfofervidales > DG-60 > CAZNJP01. Next base: position 3,925 of record CAZNJP010000037.1, read on the forward strand.
TGCTAGGAAAAATCAGGTAAAAGTGGCATTATGTAATTCTTTTGGATTTGGTGGGGCAAATGCCTCGCTCGTGTTTAAAAAATACAGCACTTGAGCAATTTAAAAAGGAGTTAGGAAAACAGGGAAGAATAATTGATTGAAGATAGGGGGGTTTCCAAAAGACAAGCCTTATAGACTATCCAGGAAAGATTTGCTCTATTATCTTTACCATTGGTTGTAATTTTCGTTGTGCATACTGTTATAACTATCATTTGGTCTTACCTGAAAAATATGCTGAACCTATTCCAATAAAAGAAATTTGGCCATTTTTAAAAAGGAGGAAAGGAAAGATAGATGCAGTACAATTTACAGGAGGGGAGCCAACCTTGCAAAAGGACTTAATAGAGAATATGTATAAGGTGAAAGAGATGGGATTCTTAGTCAAACTAGACACAATGGCTCTCATCCAGAAATTATTAAAAAATGTATTAAAAAGGCTGTTGTTGATTATATTGCTATGGATATAAAGGCACCTTTAGAAAAATACTCATCTGTTGCTGGTGTTTCAATAGATACAGGAAGAATAAAGGAATCCATAGATATAATAAGCAATTTTCCAAGTTATGAATTCAGAACAACACTTTATCCTGCATTGAGCGATAAAGATTTTTTGAGCATCTTTAATGTTATAAAAGGTGCAAAAACATATTTTTTGCAAGTTTGCAAATTAAAAGATACATTGAATGATTGCAGTCATCTAAAACAATTTTCTAAAGAAAAGATGGAAATACTAAGAAACGAGGCACTTAAATTTGTAAAAAACTGTGAAATAAGGCAGTAAACCACCCCACCCCCTTATATTTTTTATTTTTGATTCTTCAAGGCTGATTTGAACTGTTGACATTATTATTAGCCTAATGTATAAGGTGAGTGTATGGGTGCGTAGGCTTAATAGGGAAGCCGGTGAGAATCCGGCGTGGTCCCGCCGCTGTAACCCCGCCCTTTCCTAAAGTCGTTTTTTAGGAAGGGGAACTCTTTCAACTTTATGGGCCACTGTCTTAGATATAATCGAGATGGGAAGGCCGTTGAAAGGGCGGGGGAGCCAGAAGACCTGCCCATATTTTCTTCACCAGATCCTTACGCGGTTTAAGGATAGGTGAAAATTAAGGACCAAGAAAGCTGGGTGCAATCCTTAAATCCCGATTTTGGGGTTTAAGGATTTTTTATTTTAAGAAGGTCTAGCTATAAATTTGGGAAAGGAGGTGAATAAGAGATATTTTTAACATTAGATCAAAATTTAAGGAGGTTAACATGAAAAGGGTAAGTTTTGTTGTTTCAGTAATAGCATTGTTAATTGCGTTTACTATCTCTTCGTTTGCCATGGAACTTCATAAGGACAAGAAGGCCATTGTCCTGGCGAGTTTTGGTACAAGCTATCCTTCTGCCCTTGTGGCCATTACAAACATTCAAAAACAGGTTCAAAAAGCCTTCCCCGATGTGGAAGTAAAATTGGCCTTTACTTCCAACATCATCAGGAAAATCTGGCATGAAAGGCAAAATGATAAGAAATTCCTAGCTGAAAACAAAGACATTCCAAGAGAAATATTGTACATAAAGGGTCCTCTTGCAACCATAGCCGATCTTCAGGACGAGGGGTATACCACGATCATGGTGCAACCCACCCATATTTATGAAGGAGAAGAATATTTAGATCTGACCTCTTATGTCAATGGGCTGAATTCTATAAAAACCATTAAAGCCAAATTCATGCCTTTTAAGAAGGTGGTTCTGGGAAGGCCTTTGTTGGGGAAGAAGGGAATAGAATACGATTATCACAAAGATCTGAAGACTGCAGCAGAAGCGGTTGGAGCCGATATAAAGCTGGCCAGGAAAAATAAATCAGCCCTGGTCTACATGGGACACGGAAACGAATACTATTGCACAGGTGCCTACATCGAATTTCAAGAAACTTTGAGAAAAATGTATCCAGACACACCTATATTTGTGGGGACCGTGGAGGGATTTCCTTCACTTGAGTATGTTGTTTCCTCATTGACCCACAGGAAGATTAAGCGGGTGGTTTTGAAACCTTTTATGATAGTTGCAGGTGACCATGCCATCAACGACATGGCCGGGGATGAAGAGGATTCTTGGAAAACAATTCTCAAGTCAAAGGGAATCAAGGTCATCACCGAACTTCACGGAATGGGCGAAAATTCTGAAATCGCAAAGATTTTTATTCAGCACATAAAAGATGTTGCCCAGAATAATCAGATTAAATTGTAAACTATGATGGAAAAGAATAAGTTTGGGCTCTCTCTGGGAGCCCAAACCCTTTTATTAGCCATATTACTTTGTGCTGTTATTGTAGCTTCCACCGGTATGGGATATATAAAAATCCCCACACTCAATGTCATAAAAATAATAGTTTCAGAAATAAGCGGCAATCACAAATTCTTAGATGGGATAAACCATATCTTTCCTTATGTTGTGGTAGATGTCCGGCTGCCGCGCATATTGACCGCAGCGATTGTCGGGGGAGGTCTTTCCATTGCAGGCGCCATTTTTCAGGGAATCCTCCTAAATCCTCTGGCTGATCCTTACACACTGGGGATATCGGCCGGCGCGGCCTTTGGTGCCTCCATTGCACTCCTTTTGGATGTCGACTTTTTGGGTATTTATTTCGTCCCCTTTTTTGCCTTTATCGGTGCAGTTGCCACCCTGTTTTTTGTAATATATCTCTCTTCTTTCAGTGGTCAGATCTCCTCAAATAATCTTATTTTATCGGGAATCATTGTGGCTGCTATCTTGTCGGCAGGTATCAGCTTCATCAAATATGTGGCTGATGAACAGGTGTCTATCATCATCTTCTGGCTGATGGGAAGCTTCGGATCAAAGACCTGGACAGATGTTTTTTTGACTTTTCTCTTTGTATCAGTCGGATTTTTCATCTTTATTTTCTTTGCCCGCGATTTGAATATCATGTCCTTGGGCAATCGCTCTGCAGCTTCCCTTGGAGTTGAAACCAACAGGGTCAGGGTAATCCTCCTTATAACAGCTTCACTTATCACGGCCGTGTGTGTTTCCGTCTCGGGGATTATAGGTTTTGTGGGCCTGATCGTCCCCCACCTGATGCGGTTTTTGGTGGGGCCTGATAATAGAAAATTGATTCCTGCAAGCATTTTAGTCGGCGCTACCTTGCTTCTTTGTGCCGACACTATAACAAGGGCTGTCCTGCCGACAGAAATACCCATCGGTGTTTTAACGGCCCTCATCGGAGGGCCATTCTTCTGTTATATTTTCCGGCAAAGACAGATTGCCAGAATAATGGGATAAAAAATGGGCTTTGCGATCAGCCATATAAATTTTTCTTATGGCAATGGCAGGGTTCTCAGTGATCTTTCACTCAACATGGAGCCCGGAAGGTTTTATGGGATCGTTGGGCCTAACGGATGTGGTAAGACAACACTTCTGGATATATTGGTCAAAAACAAAAAACCGGAAAGCGGAACAGTTGAATATAAGGGAAAAAATTTAAACGACTACACAAGAAAAAGCTTAGCTAAGGAGATAGCACTTGTCCCACAGGACTTTTATATTAATTTTCCCTTTACTGTCATGGAAATAGTCCTTATGGGAAGGCATCCTCATATACCGAGGTTTTCTGCCCCTTCATCAAAAGACCTGAAGATACTGGGCGCTGTGATGGCCGAGACCGGGATTGAAAAATTTGCACACAGACACATTACCGAACTGAGCGGTGGAGAAAAGCAGAGGGTTGTTTTTGCAAGGGCCTTAGCACAGGACACCCCGGTTTTGATCTTAGATGAGGCCACATCAAATCTAGATATCAAGTATACCTTAAACCTTTTAGATATTACGGCAGGTAGGGTTAAAACTGAGGGGAAAACAGTCATTGCCGTGATGCAAAATCTAAATTTGGCAGCATTATATTGCGATTACTGGATTTTTATGAAAAAAGGAAAAATTGTAGCCCATGGAGATATTGATGAGGCTTTAAATGAAGAAAATATAAAAGAAGTTTTTGAGGTAGAATCGAAGGTCTATTTTGAACCGTATTCAAAATCAAAACGAGTGGTATTTAAAAACTAGTGGAGGCTGTGTAAGTGAGGAAGATTGTAACCTCTTTGCCATTATTAACCTTATTCTTGATGGTGGCTAGTGGGGTCTTTGCAGACCCAAACATTATAATTGACAGGTCTGGCAATAAAATTCTGATCCAAAAACCTTTTACAAGGATTATTTCATTATACGGCGCACATACGGAGAACCTGTTCTCTCTGGGTCTTGACCAGGAGATCATAGGGGTATCCAAAAACGAGGCTTATCCCCCAAAGGCTATGACAAAACCGGTTTTCAGCTATCATGACGATGCAGAGAAATTTCTGGCCGCACGTCCTGATCTAGTACTGGTCAGGCCCATGATCGCCCGCGGATACAAAAGCTTGGTTGTAAAACTTCAAAAGGCAGGTATCACTGTTGTTTCACTTCAACCACGCGATGTCAATGAAATGTACGGCTACTGGATGGCCTTGGGGACCATGACCGGAAGGGAAAACCAGACAAGGGAGATGATAAATAGGTTTGAGGCAGGTCTTTCGGTTATCAAATCCCTGGTCCAAACCATTCCTAATAGAGAACGAAAAAAGGTCTATTTTGAAGCCATACACAGCAAGATGAAGACATTTGCCCCGTCGTCTATAGCCATTTTTGCCCTGAAGACAGCAGGTGGCATAAACATCGCCGATGATGCCACATCGGTCAGGGAGACCAATATTGCGGGGTATGGAAAGGAGCACATCCTGTCACATGCCGATGAGATAGATGTTTATCTTGCACAAAACGGTCCTATGAATCGCGCAACAATAAGGCGCATAAAAGAAGAATCAGGGTTTAAAGCCATCAAGGCTGTGAAAAACGGTCAAATATATATAATTGATGAAAAGATAGTTTCAAGACCTACGCTCAGGCTCTTACAAGGAATCTATGAAATTGGGAGAATATTATATCCTGATTATTTCAAAGGCCTTAATAGGTCACCATTTGCGGCAGGGAAAGGCTGTGTGCACCTCTATTTTGGTAGTAATCCCACTGTGGCCAAAAACTTTGTTCGTCTCTATTGGAAACACAAGAATGCCAAAAGGCCAAGAAGATGAAACTACAGGAAATCGAAAAAGAGAGTTTCAGGATCATAGACCAGGAGGCCGGTGAGCATGGATTTCCGCAAGACCAATGGAACATTGTCAGAAGGATGATCCACACCACAGCCGACTTTGACTATATCCATACGGTTCGATTTTATCCCCAGGCCGTTCAAGCTGGCATCAAGGCAATTAAGCAGGGCAAAAATATCATTACCGACACCGAAATGGCCAAGGTGGGAATTCAGAAAGCCAATCTGGATGCCTTTGGAGCTCGGGTCATGTGCTTTATAAATGACCCTAATGTTATCGATCTGGCAAGGAAAAAGAAAACTAGCCGGGCGGCAGTGGCTGTGGACCATGCCATTCCCTTCATGGAAGATGGTATCTACGCCATTGGAAATGCCCCAACAGCCCTTTTCAGACTTTTAGAATTAATGAAACAAGACATTGCATGTCCTGCCTTAGTCATCGGGCTTCCTGTAGGCTTTGTAAATGCTGCTGAATCCAAAGCTGCCTTGATGGGATTTAAAGTGCCTTTTATTTCCAATGTTGGCCGTAAGGGGGGGTCTAATGTGGCGGCCAGTGTGGTGAATTCCCTGATTAAACTTATTTTAGAAGAAGACCTATTATGAAACAAAAAATAGGTAAATTCTTTGGAGTAGGGGTGGGTCCAGGTGATCCGGAACTCATATCATTAAAGGCTGTTCGTATTCTCCGTAGTATGCATACCATTTTTGCAGCATCATCCACTAAGAACAGTCACAGTGTTGCTATGAGGATTGCTCGTCCTTATCTTCCTCAAGGGACTTCAGTAATCAGGCTTTCCTTTCCCATGACCTCAGACAAAAAGATTTTAAAAGAGTCCTGGAGAAAAAACGCTGCTACCATTGTAAAAGAGCTTGAAAGGGGCAAAGACGTGGCCTTTATTACCGTGGGAGATCCCTTGACCTACTCTACTTATGGTTATGTTATTCGGGAAATAAAAAGGATTGCGCCACATATTGACATCCAGACTGTTCCTGGCATCACATCTTACCAGGCCGCGGCGGCCTTAGTCCATCTCCCTTTGGCTGAAGGGGAAGAGACCCTTTTGGTTCTTTCAGGGTCAAAGGGTGGTGAACACTTAAGGAGGCTTGGCGGTCGGGTGGACAACATTGTGCTATTAAAAGTCTATCGTCATTTTCAAGATATTTATTCGGTGCTAAAAGAGATGGATTTAAACGAAGCTACAATCGGTATAACCTGCTGTGGTCAGCCTGATGAAAAGATTATAACCGATGTCAAGGAAATGGTAGACAAAAAACTAAATTACTTTACGTTACTCCTTATAAAGAATAAAAAGAAATGAACACAGGGGCACCTTCACATATAACGAGAGAGAGCAAGATTGCGTTTCTGGTTTTTCTGGTAACCTTTTCGTTCCTCTTCTTTTCCAATTATAATAACCCTGCTATGAGCTGGGCTATGCTGGCAAAAAGACTTATTTGGCCTCTTACCAGAATTATGTTTCTGATCTCCGTAGGACTTGTGGTGGGCAATATTATAGAGGGATTAGGTTGGGTCACAAAAATTGCCAAAGTCTCCCGTCTTTTGCTTGGTTTTGGACATCTGTGCCACTATAGCAGAGCTGCCTTTACCACGGCCTTTTTTTCAGGTGTGGTAGCCAACACTATGCTTGCAAACTATCACAGAGAGAAAAAGATTAGCAAAAAGGAGATGTTTTTGTCTAACTTTATTAATGGACTTCCTGCCTATTTTCTGCATCTTCCTACCACCTTCTTCATTATCTTGCCCCTTACAGAGGTAGCTGGCATCTGGTATATGCTTCTCACCTTCTTTGCAGCCATACTTCGCACATTTGCCTATTTGACATATGGCCATTTTACCTTGGATATCACGCGATCTAGCATATCTCTTCCGCCATCCAAAAGAAAGGGATGGACTCAAGTATGGGGTGACATAAAGGAGAAATTTCCGGGCCGTTTTCTCAAGATCGCAGTTTACGTAGTTCCCATATACACCTTTGTCTTCATCATCAATAGATGGGGGGTTTTTCAATGGCTACGCATGTATATTGCAAGCTTTATCACCACGCAATTTATACCTATTGAGGCTGTCTCTGTGGTTATCTTCAGCCTAGCAGCGGAATTTACCTCAGGCTTTGCAGCAGCGGGCGCACTTTTACAAGCAGGGGCACTAACCGTAAAGGAAACTGTGCTGGCCCTTTTAATTGGAAATATCGTGGCATTCCCCATACGTGCCCTGCGGCATCAATTACCGCGTTACATAGGAATTTTTTCACCCAAACTGGGAACCCAAATGCTATTAATGAACCAGGGCTTTCGCATCTTGAGTATTTTATTAATTGCCTTGCTTTATTTCTTTCTTGGCTAGGTATAGAGATGAAACTTAATAGGAAATTAAGAAAGGGTTTTACCACAGGCACAGCAGCCGCTGCTTCTGCCAAGGCTGTGCTAATGCTGATAAGGAGATAGATGAAGAAAATATATCTTATTGGTATTGGGCCTGGCAATCCTGATTATCTCACTGTCAAGGCGATAAACATAATGAAGAAAGTAGATGTATTCTTCCTTGTTGAAAAGAGGGGACAGGAGGAATATGGAGACCTCCTAAAGATAAGAAAGGAGATATTAAAAAGATATCTGGACAAAGGGACATATAGAGTTGTAACTGCGAAGATTCCTGAACGTAAAAAAAGCGGTAAGTCATATAAGGAAACGGTTAAGACATGGCGTCAACAAAAAGCAGAAGTTATTACTGAATTGATTAAACACAAGATGAAAGATGGTGAAAGCGGTGCCCTTCTTGTCTGGGGCGATCCATCGTTATATGATGGACATTTAGAAATTATACAGCATATCCTTAAGAAACGAACAGTGAATTTTGAGTATGAGATAATACCAGGAATAACTAGCGTTCAGGTATTAGCAGAAAAGCATAAAATCCCCTTAAACCGTATAGGGGAGACTATCGTAATTACAACGGGCAGAAGACTGAAAAAATACTCACCTACTGAGGTTATAAATATTGTAGTATTGTTAGATTCTTATTCTACCTTTAAGTATTTTAAGGATGCGGATATTGACATCTATTGGGGTGGATATCTGGGGACGGATGATGAAATCCTGCTTTCAGGGAAGCTAAAAGATATAATCGAGGATCTTAAAAAGATAAGAAGTGAGGCTAAAAAGAAAAAAGGTTGGCTTATGGATACATATATTTTGAGGCAGCCAGAAGGTTCAGAAAGTAATGAATAAACTCTATGCCTCTGGGGAGGACAGTTGCAATGAACCCTGTACACGTGGTCGGAATCGGTCTTGGCCCCGAGGATCTGACAGAGAGACATCGCGAAATTATCCGGCAATCAGACATTTTAGTGGGAGGACGACGTCACCTCGGCTATTTTAAGGACTATCCCGGCGAAAAATTGCTGATAACAGGAGATATCCAAAAGGTCTTTAAAGAGATTAATGACCGAATGCAAAACAGAAGAGTAGTGGTTATTGCTTCGGGTGATCCGAATTTTTTCGGGATCGGGCCGTCTTTGGTGGAATATTTGGGGGAGGATAATGTTGTTATACATCCGAACATTTCCGTGGCCGCCGCTGCCTTCAGCCGCATAAAGCTCTCCTGGCACAATGCAGTCGTGGTGAGTCTTCACGGAGGGAAATCAGAAAAAGAGGTTTTCGATGCAATCATAAAAAAGGATAAGGTGGCGGTTTTTACCAACTTTAAAAGAACACCTGCTTGGCTGGCCCGGCAATTGATTGAAGCCGGTCACGAAAGGGTCAGAATGTGCGTTTTAGAAAACCTGGGCACTCCCAAGGAACAGATTGCCTGGTATTCACCAGCAGAAGCTGCCAGCAAGGAGTTTGCGGCACTCAATGTCGTTATTGTACTAAAATCGGGCACTCCTGAAACAGCCCCGGGATCTCCCCTTCATTTCAAGGATTATCCACAACTCCATCTCGGCATGCCAGAAATTTGCTATCATCATGAGGCAGGCATCATAACCAAGGCTGAGGTAAGAGCCATCTCCATTTCCAAGCTTCGCCTCTGGTCGGGTCTGGTTTTGTGGGATCTTGGAGCCGGAAGTGGCTCCGTGGCCCTTGAGGCTTCCCTCTTGCTCAAGGGCGGAAAAATCATCGCCGTGGAACAAAACTCGGAACGGGTTAATCATATTCAGCAAAACAAAAAGCAATTTAAGGTACGTAACCTTCATGTTGTTCAGACGAAATTGCCCAGTGGTTTGAAGGATCTTCCCCCACCTGATCGTATCTTTATCGGAGGGGGCGGAAAGGATTTGCTCCGCATCATTGAAGAGGCCGGAAACTGCCTGAAACCGGGTGGGATCATGGTCATAAATACCATTTTGTTCAGTAGCCTTGACAGGGCCATTGCAACCTTGCAAAGATTCGGATTTTCAACAGAGGTAGTCCAGGTACAGGTTAACCGGGGAAAGGCGATGCCGTCTGGTGAGAGGTTGGAAGCCTTGAACCCCGTCTGGATTATCAGTGGGTTCAAACAAAGGGGAATTTAAA
>CAZNJP010000037.1:13730-15861 GCA_964573345.1 uncultured Syntrophobacter sp.
AAATAATGAAGCGAGCTAAGAACCCCATCATCTTCGTCGGTGCTGGTCCTGGAGACCCAGAACTGATCACACTAAAAGGTAAAAAAGCCCTTGAAAATGCGGATTTAATTATCTATGCGGGCTCTCTGGTTCCTGAAAAGATATTGAAGTGGGCAAAGGATAAATGCGAAAGGGTTAATAGCGCAAAATTATCATTGGAGCTCATAGTAAGGAGAATGGTGGAGGCATACAAACATGGCAAGAAGGTGGTTCGTGTTCATTCCGGCGATCCCAGCCTATACGGTGCCATACAGGAGCAGATCGTAGAATTGGAAAAACTTTCCATACCTTATGAAATTATACCGGGAGTTACTGCTGCTTTTGCTGCAGCAGCAGCCATGGGATGTGAATATACTCTGCCTGATATTTCCCAAACCCTTATCCTTACACGAATGCCGGGCAGAACCAATGTTCCGGAAGCCGAGTCTCTAAGGAGTTTGGCGGCTCATAAAACTTCCATGGCTATCTATTTAAGCATTTCCTTTGTTGATGAAGTATCAAAAATCTTAAAAGAATCTTATGGCAAAAAAGCGCCTGCAGTTATAGCCCATAAAATAAGTCAGCCAGGACAAAAGATTATTTATACCACGCTTGAAGAAATGCCTGAAATAGTTCGTAAGGAAAAGATAGAGAGACAGGCTTTGATCATGGTTGGCAGAGTATTGAGTGTAAAACAGTCAGGGCCTAAAAAAAGGTCAAAACTCTACCATAAAGATTTTTCTCACACTTTTAGGAAATGGTAAGTTCTTCTAAAAATAATAAGTACGCGGTGTGGGCCGTTACGCCTAACGGTTCGGTATTGGCTAAAATCATCGAAAATGGGTTGAAGAACGTTGACCGTTATCTATCCACTCGATTGGCAGATGAGAATGACCTTTGTTTTCGCTTCAAAAGACTGAAAGAGAAGGTCACATCGGTATTCAATCAGTATAAAGGTCATATCTTTATAATGTCCGCGGGGATTGTGGTCAGGATCATAGCCCCAGTTATAATTCATAAAACAATTGATCCTGCGGTTGTTGTGGTAGACGACAAGGGGAAACATGCCATCAGTCTCCTTTCCGGCCACCTTGGAAGGGCCAACAGATTAGCTGAAGATGTGGCTAAAGTTATTGGGGCCAGTCCGATTATCACTACTGCAACGGATACCAACAATCTCCCAAGTCTTGATCTCATAGCTCAAGAGATGGGTTTTTTCATTGAAAACCCAGAAAATATTAAAAAGGTAAACCTGGCACTCCTTGAAGAAAAAGTGATTCAAGTTATTGATCCATATGGTTTTTTCAAGCAATTTCCTGCTAATAACAGATTTGAATTAATTAAAGATGTTCAAAGAGCAGTAACCAACTCCGGGATATATATAGGAGACGAAATCAAAAACCTCCCATCTCATTTTTTGTTGTTAAGACCACCCACCCTTGTTGCCGGCGTGGGTTGCAACCGCGGCACGAATATGGAGGAAATTAGAGATTTTTTATACCATGTTTTTATTAGATTTAACCTTTCTTTAAAAAGCCTCTGTAGGTTAGCAAGTATTGATATAAAACGAGATGAAGCAGGCCTGATTCAATTGGCTGATTGTTTGAACCTGCCCATTGACTTTTTCTCATCCCATGAACTTGAAGAGGTATATGATCTTCAAACTCCATCTGAATTGGTAAAAAAACATATTGGAGTGAAAGGAGTATGCGAAGCAGCGGCTCTGTTAGCGGCAAAAACAAAGACACTTTTAGTACCCAAACAGATAACGAAAAACGTAGCAGTGGCAGTGGCTCGAATTGCCTATATATAGTTAGTTTGGGCCCGGGTGCTTTAGACTATTTATCGGTCAGAGCCGTCAAGGTATTGAATTTGGTAGAAGTGGTAGTGGGTTATAAGATGTACGTGGACCTTATCAAAGAGTTGTTAAGAGACAAAAAGGTAATCTCCACTGGCATGCGAGGCGAAATTGAGCGTGTTAACTTAGCCCTGGAACACGCCTTGAATGGCCAGCATACTGCCATAATATCCAGTGGCGATGTGGGTATTTATGGTATGGCCGGACTGGTTTTAGAGGTTTGCAAACAAAGAAATATTCATGTTGGGTGGCTTA
>CAZNJP010000038.1:0-15628 GCA_964573345.1 uncultured Syntrophobacter sp.
GTGGCAGAAAAGGTCTTTGTAGAGGCCCTCTAAGCGCTATACATAAGAGGGCATTAATTATAATTGCCATAACCTCTACAAGTGGTGGGATAAAAGGCTATTTAATTGGACATACAGTAGTTACTTAGCAAAATATTGCAGTTCTTGTTTTGAAAAATGGTGGAATCCAAATCGCTTTCTATGGAAGACAAATACCATATACCTTATTAAAGATTTTCCACATAAATTTTTATGTCCCACCTGGCCACAAGGGCTTGAAAATATTTGGACTTAAATTCAGGTCCATTGTCACGAACAGGGCCTATTTACCACCTTAAAAATAAAAAGGGAATCAGATAGTCCGATGTTATAATCCACATTAATGCGCTGCATCAGGGTTTTAGAACCCCTATGAGGTGTTTCCATCATCATCTTGGTAATGGTCCAGATACCTTCAATCTGCTTAAATCCTCCACAGATAAGGGTCTTGAAGTGTCTCCCCCTTTTATTGTAATATTCCACCTTCATAGGAAGCCAGATATCCTTCCTGACCCATACCACCCTTTTGGAATAGTTGGTATCTTTTTTCTTTTTAGGTATGCTTTCCACTACATAGCAATCCACACCATAAAATGTTTCAGACCTTAGAAGTCTGTGTTCATCATCATCTACCTCCCTTTTTTCAATGTCTTCATTTGCAAAATCACTTCGCATAAAAGCGCCTTTTTTGCCACCTCCGCTTATGCGCCGCACCAGGCTCTCTGCGGGTAGATATATCCACATATCATCATCCCGATCTATATCCTTATAACTCCATATAAGGAACATAATCCCTCTGACATCTGGGGGCTCTATAAATTTAATCAATCTCCGTTCATCTGGACCATATCTTTTGTTCCACATCTCCATCCTTCTAATCAGTTTCTGTCCCCTGCGGTTGATCACCATAACTGCAGTCATCCTGTAATCCTTACTGGTATCAACTGCATCCACCTTAAGCATGATATCACGGCCGGTGAGTTCCCCGGCCCAGCATAAACAAGAAAAAAGGATAAAAATACATATTCCCATTATTATTCTTTTCATTTGCTCATACCTCTTTTATATCTTTCACAATTTTTTATTTGATTTTTTTCGATATGCATGTTATTCTCTTTTAGAGGGGGGTATACATGGCTACCTTAGCAAAGCTTTATCCCATTTTGAAAGAGCTCGGACTTGAAGACCAAAAAGCGAACGAATTTATTGAAATAATTGAGCAGTCACAAAAAGAGGGATTGGCTACTAAAGAGGATATCAAAGACCTGGAGATCAAATTCAAAGAGGATATCAAAGACCTGGAGATTCGCTTAGTCAAATGGATCATTGGATTAATGATAGCCCAAACTTCCATAACCATTGCATTGCTGAAGTTATTTTGATTCCCTCTGTTGGTTTTCACATTCTTGAGGGCTTCTCCATATTTACCTCCAATGATGATAAAATATCTGTCACACTGGTGGTCTTCTGGGTTAAAGGGTGTTTGGCTATAAGCAAAATAAATATACCTAGGATGGCTTTTGGGTATTTCAGATTAAGAGTGCCAACCCTTTTTTAAATTTCTATCCGTGTCCATAGATCACTTCTAAGCCTTACGCCCATAAAGACAGCATGCGAGGTAGCATAGATCATTTCGCCCAAGTAAGCGCCCACAAGTCCCCAATGGAGTATAATACCCAATAGGTAAACCCAAGGAAGATAAAAGATAAAGGTAATCAAGATTTCAGCAAACATAGTAAACCTTGTATCTCCAGCTCCTTCAAGGGCAAACATAAGGACAGTACCTACTGCATAAATAAGGACGATTGCCGCGTTTATCCTTAGAGGAATTATGCCCACTTCTACAACATCTTGACTTGGAATATAAATACGAATAAGGCTTGAAGGAAAAACAAGGAAAATCATACCAAAAAACAGCATGCAAATCCCAGTCCACTTAGTTGCTTCAAAGATGCAGCCCCTTGCCTTTCCTATGTTTCTTTCACCAAGAGATTGACCAACCAGGGTTGCTGCAGCCACAGCCAATCCAGAATAGACCACAGAGACCAAACTATTCATGGAAGTAATAACATTTGCAGCGGCAAGCTCGATAGTTCCAATTCTTCCAATAATCCAGAAAAATCCAAGGTAACCTCCGCTTCCAACCAAGCTCTGGAGAATAAGAGGGGTGGAAAGTCTCAATATCCTTTTTGCTGTTTGAAAATCCACGTACTTAAAGTAAAAAAGAAAATAATCAGATTTGTAACTCAAAAAACTTACAAGTACAAAATAGAGGGTACAAAGAGCGGTTGATATGGTTGATGCTATAGCTGCACCTTTAACACCCAGCCTGGGGAATCCAAGGTTACCAAAGATAAGGAGATAGTCAAGGACTATGTTTGCAATTGTAAGTATAATGTTGGCCTTCATCCTGATGCCTGTCTTTCCAATTCCAGCGAAGAATCCATTAAAAACCCTGACTAAAAGAAAAAAGACCAGTCCATAAAACCGATATTCCATGTATGTTGCAAGGAGGGGAACAACTGTTTGGTCATTGGATAGAATTGGAGCCATAAGGTTAACCATAATCCATGAAAACAAGACAATGGAAATGCCAAAAATTAAGGCAACTATAATGGAAGTATCTAGGCTTTTACCACAGTCTTTGAATTTTTTCTCTCCATACCTTCTAGCAACCATAGCCAAGGTGCCATTTCCAATAGCGCCTATAGAATAGGCAATAGTAAAATAAAAAAAGCCACCAAGTGCTGTAGCAGCAAGTGCTTGGGGGCTTATTCTTCCAACCATCATGGTATCTACAACATTGAGAAGGATTAGGGAAATATTCCCCAGCATAACTGGATAGGCGAGTTTTAAAATACTTTTGGTAAGTTCATTTATCATTTTTTGTCAATGCCTCAAAATTTCCATTGTAAACCAAATCTGAAAATCCTTTCGTGTCCAGGAAGACCTCTAAATATTTCATAATGTTTATTGAGGAAATTGGTAATCTCTATATAGGCTAAACACTCTCTTAGCTGGTATGTTAAACGGATATCTCCAATATAACGAGCAGGTATTTTTATGGTATTTGCAGAGTCACTAAAATAAAAAGAGCTCCACTCCCCTCTATGCATCAAGCCAAAGGATTTCCATTTTAGATTTAGGGTATATTTGAAGGTATGTTTTGGTTTTTGAATAACATAAAGCTGGGTTTGTTTATCTTTGACCATTAGATAAAGGTATGATAGGTTAACGTTAAATATGCTTAGTGGCTTTATATTCAGAGAGATTTCCGCACCTTTCCTGCTAATGGTAGCAAGGTTTTCATAGGTGGTAATCTCTCCATACCTGGTCTGTGTTACTGCATCATCAATGTGACTGTAAAATCCACTGGCAGAAAGGGAAAGTTCCTTTAGGGGATTGAAGGTTAGGCCAAATACCAGATTATTCACCCTTTCCATTTTGAGATCAGGATTCCCTTTTTCATAGGTAGAACTGTAAAACCGGCTATGAATTGAAGGGGTATTATGGGATTGACAAATGCTGGCCCTGAGAGCCCATTTTCCTAAGGGAAAATTCAGGGTAATTTCTGGATTATATCCTAAGCCAAAGGCAGTATAGTAACTAAGGCGAAACCCTGTTGCCAAGCTGAACCATTGGGTTAAGCCCCATTCCTTTGCTACAAAAAGATGCCCCTGGGGTTCGTGTTTAGTATCAAAATTGTTAGAAGTAATGATGTAATGCTCAAAGGTTACTCCTATTGGGGTCTTTCCTACCCAAGGAAGCTCTAAGGAATAATTTATTGTCCCACCTAATACCTGGGAAAGATATTGATGGCGAAAATTTATATCCGGGTTTTTATAATCATCTCCATATCCTGTGTAATAGGTTTGACTTTTTAAAGCTCCTTTTTCAAAACTAGCGGTCAGATTCCAGTCATATCCTTTTGCATCAGCATTGGGGGTAGGGGCATAAGTAAGGCCTGGTGGTTGAGATTCACAATAGAATGCATCTAAATTTATGGCCCATTTATTTCCAGCATCTGATTTTTTTTCTAAAAAAAGGTTTTTTATGCGAATGGCCCAAAGGTCCACATATCCCTTGGGCTGGTCATAGTATGTAAACTGAAGCGTTCCTCCTATGGCTGAGGATATCTTTTTTTGCACTATCTTGGTTCTAATCTGGGACCTCTGATAAGTATCAGTAAATGCCTCCCAGGTCCCACTGATACCCCTCTTTTCCTTCCGAGTGGTAATAAGGATTACACCACCAGCGGTATCATCTCCATAAATAGCAGCACCTGCCCCCTTTATTATCTCAATCTTTTCAATCTCTTCCGCCCAGTATCCTGACAAATTAGTGGTCTTAACTGAGGGGTCGGTAATCCTACGACCATCTATAATCACCACTACATCTTTGCCTGACGAACCTTGAATGAAGACTTTTCCTACCTCTACACTAACTCCTGGTAGGGCATTAAGGAGCTCAGAAAGGGTACGGGCATTAAAACCTTCCAATTCTTTCTTAGTAAAGACCTCCCTTCCCTTTTGCTTATCCTGGGCAGACAGAGGCAGGGAATGCAGAATTAATATAAGTGAAATTAAAAAAATACACGTGGCTTCTGAGACCTTTCGCACTTGCCTTATGAGTCTTAGGGCTTAACATTAAAGCTAATAGTACTGACATAACCGACCTTTGTGCATTTGGCTAAAAATTCTTTGAAATGGTCTTTAGTCACCTCCTCCATTATACCCACACTTACTACCCATTGCCCTGCTGCAGGCATGCGAAATTGTGCCTTGCCTCTATATATGATTGCCGAAAGGAAGAAACTATCCGGACCACCAAAGGAGTTACTTGTGGCGGTAATATATTCAAGCTTATCTGGCCTGCTGGAGAAAGGTCTTCCCATAAGATTGATTTGAAACTGCACAATGTCACCAACATGTACACTGGCCAAATCCGTTATGGGTATGATCTCTAGTTCGAAGCCTGCAGGCTTAGGTTTTGTCCATTTTTTTATTGAAAAAAATGCCTTAGCAAAGGCCTTATAATTTACGCTGTGTATAATCTTCTTTGCATCCTTGACTTGGTTTATAGGTTTCGTCACCCATTTCCGTTTGCCTTTTTTATCTTGGTACAGGGTAAAAAAACCGTCTTTAGACGTAGCTACTACCTGATAGGTACCTGGTTTGGTTCTATCGCTCAAGCTTATCTTTCTTATACCCAGGTCACCACAATGCACAGTGATACCTAAATTGGTCTTAATGGTTTCATTAATTTCCATATTAGGCTTGGGTAATTGGATCCTTTTCCCATCTGGGTCAATGAGTTCATAGCTAGCCAGCCAAAGTTTGGCTCCCTCTGTAACTAGCAAATCGTCCATAGGAACGGTGTGTCCATATCCTAAGGAAACTGTGACATGCCCTGGTGGAAGAGCAAAGGACTCATAGAGATTGACCCATAACATATGGGCCAAGGCTTGTGATGAAAAACCAATCAATAAAAGCCCAACAATAACAATTAAACTCCTTTTTTGCATAGTAGAAACCATTTCAACCTCCTTTTAATTTAGACATCATTTCTGAACCGGATGTATTTTTGTACATTCGGTCTTCAGAAAGGCATTCCATTATATGCAGTCCCTTCACTCCTAGGCATTACCCCAAGTCAGCACATCCAGAACTCTCATTTAATGTGGATAAGGGCCAATTTTTTGCAAGAAAATTTTTAGAACTTGTAACATAACATTCCCCTAACATTTGCCCTGGGTGCTGGAATATATTCCCTAGGACCAAAATACGCAGTCCAAAGGTATCCATAGTCTGCATTAAATATATTGTTAACATAAAACCTAAGCTCAAATTTTTTCCATGAATAAGTGGCATAGGCATCAAATACCACAAAATCATCTGCCTTTTGGGTGTTAAGCTGATCTAAATAGTAGTCGTCATAATAGTTTCCTGATATGCCAGCTTTCAATCCCCATGGTAACTCATAATCAA
Source organism: uncultured Syntrophobacter sp. (assembly GCA_964573345.1). Lineage (GTDB taxonomy): Bacteria > Desulfobacterota > Desulfofervidia > Desulfofervidales > DG-60 > CAZNJP01. Next base: position 6,006 of record CAZNJP010000038.1, read on the forward strand.
TTCCGAATTTCACTATATGTCTCCAAGTAAATATGGGCTTTTTTCCTGAATAATCTATTGGTTCCCCGGTTACAAAGTCATAATCTATGAACTCGTCAAACTCCGAAAAATCAAATGCCCCATTGGCCCAAAGGGACAATCCCTTAAGGGGACGGAATTCGATTTCAATCTCGAAGCCTTGGTAAGTTAGTTCTTGGGCATTGGTGTACCAATTTTGTAAAAGTTCAGGGTTGAACCGACCGTAAATGGCATCAGTAAGCTTGTTATAGTAGCCTGTGAAGGCGATATCCAAACGATTCCATAGTGTCCCTTTATAACCAGCTTCCCAGGAATTGGCCTCCTCTTCTTTTAGCTCTTCACCGCCAGGCTGCTGAACCTCAAAAGCACCCCAAGGTGCACGGAATGACCTTGAGTAACTGGCAAAAAGGTGATGCCCTGGTAAAAATTCCCAATCTAGGGCCACTTTTGGACTCCAGAAGTCAATGTCTAAAGAATGCTCCACAACACCAGCTTTCCACCCTGTGGTAACCTCCTTTGTGTCTGTTTCAACCCTGTCGTATCGCAGACCCACACTCAAATGAAGGTTTTTAAGGATAGAAAGTCTATCTTGAAAGAACACTCCCCACCTAGTTTCATTCCAATCGGTTGTCCTATGCCGATCTGCCCAGGGAAAAACATATTTATGTCTGTCATCGCTTTCCACCCGGCTTCCGCACAGACCTATTGAAAAAAAGTTTTCCATTCCAGCAACCGGGTAGGTTAAATTGACATACGCCTCACTGTAGAACTGGTCCATCTCGTTATCCCACCAACGATTGATAGTGAAGAGACCTGGAATCTCTACATGAAATACCCGGGAATCATCATTGGTTTGATAGTGTATGTCAGCCACTAATTCCACATAATCACTAAAGAAATGATTAACTTTTAAAAGAATGTGGTGTAGATTGCTACTCAAGGTGCCCTCAGGGTCTTCACCTTGTCTGCGATTCTTTTTCAGGACGTCTTCAGGAACCCCATCCAGCCAGATTCCATTCATCTTATTCCAATTACTTACCCACAACAACTCAAAATTGGTAGATAGAGTCGGCTCAAAATCTAAACGTGCCATTACTTTGCGGGCTATAGAACTATAATCATCGGTATAGGCATCGCTGTCTACATGCTGGTAGGCCAGATGATATCTAAATTTACCCAGCTTTCCAAGGATAGAGCCTCGTGCGTCTTTTTCATCATAGCTTCCATAACCAAAAGATGCATATGAGGTAAAGGTATCTGTCCCTTTCTTGGTAAGGAGGTTGGTAGTCCCCATTACTGAGCCACCACCGTAAAGGGCCGAGGCCGGACCTTTCAAAAACTCCACCCGTTCCACAGCCTGGACAGGAAACATATCTAAGGTCATCCCGCTGTTAAATGGGATATCTTGCATTTCCACACCATCGACTAGCATCTTAAGGTAGCGGTCAGCCCTCCAGGTACCACGCATCTGAATTGCATTTTCTGTAAAGTTGATGCCTGTAGCGTTCCAGGGCGTGGCATTAAATGAAACACCAGGCACACGTTTATTAATGGCATTCAGGACATCAGGTGCACCTGCTTTTTCTATATCCACATCTGTCAAGACATTGATCTGTTGGGGGACCTGCGCTATAGGCTCCTCTACTCTACGGGCCGTTACCACCATTTCCTCTATTTCTACCGGTCTTTTTACCTCCTCCTCCTTTTCCTCTACCTCCTTTTCCTCCATCTCTTCTCTCTGTGACACAACCATTTTTGCTTCTTTCAAAACCACTGTACCCTGGCCGGTAATTACATAGGTAAGGCCAGTGCCTTTTAAAATCTTTTTCAGGGCCTGGGCCGGGGTATTTTTGCCCTGGACACCATTGGTCATTTTTCCTTCTACAAGCTCATCCGAGTAGGCCAGGTTGATGCCTGAGACCCTTTCGTAAGCCTCTAAGGCTGATCTCAAAGATTGTGCCTCAATATAAAACATTTTGGGTGCATTCATTATGTCCTTTGTTTGTGCTATTACTGGCAGTGCATCAATGCTCAGGAAAGCGACTGCCAAGAGCAGGGAAAGAATGTTTGCCAGAAAAATTGTCCTTGCCTTTCTAACTCTCATCTCTGTTTCCTCCTTTTCTAATTAGTTGGTTGTTGTCTGTTACCCATATACATTTATTGCTTATCACTACATAGCACGATGCTACCGTCAGCTGCAGTTTTGGTTTTAAGGGAAAAAGCTACTTTAATGGCTGAGAGCACCGCATTTAAATCGCTATTAGAGAATGTCCCTGTAAAACGCTTGTTCCAAAAATCAGGCTCCAACCGCAGCTTTACCCTATGGTAATGTTCCAATTCACGTAGCACCTCAATTAACGGCATGGAACGAAATACAATCTTTCCTTTACGCCAGGCTAAGACATCTTCTATGCACGAGCGCCGCACCCTATCCATCCGTCCCGACCAGTTATAATCCACCCCCTGGTTGGCCTTGAGCACAACTGCCCTGCTCAGGATGCCACTATCTCTTTCAGGCTTTGTGACCACCTGAACCCTTCCCTGTTCTACATCTACTGCCACTCTGCCATTTCTGCTACGGACATTGAAACTGGTGCCAAGGACCCTTACTATCCCATTGTGGGATTTGACCTCAAAAGGTCTTTGGGTGTCTCGTGCTACCCGAAAAAAGACCTCGCCCTCGGGCAGGTCTACCTTCCGCCGCCATTTGCTGAAACGGACAGTAATAACACTGTCTGCATTCATTTCCAGGATGGAGCCGTCTGCCAAGGTAATCTTTTTTTGCTGACCAATTTCTGTAACATAGGTTTGTCCCTTTCCCATAAGATAAAACCAGCATTCCATTATCTGTGCCCTAAAAAAGGCCACACCCACCACCAAAAAAATCATTATTGTAAGAGCGGCTAAATGCAGGCGGAGCATGGGAAAGAGACGATGGCCCATAGGCTCTACATCCGGCACTTCTGATGGGGAGAGAATACCCACTTCTTTCCAGGTATCTTCCATTTCTCTAAAGGCAATCTGGTGGGATATATCTTCATTGAGCCAGGCCTCAAATTGCCTTTTTTCATCCTGAGAAAAATCCTCAGCCCTTAATCGGGCAAACCACTTGGCAGCCTGCTCAAGAACTTCATCCTTTGACTTTCTTTTCTTCCAAAACATCTTTATCTAATTATAAAGACGGATGTGGATAAAAAATCCCCTATCCTAAGCTTTCAATTTTTTTGTTAAATTTTGGCTATAAAAAGATGGTTTTTTTATTTGAGTGCAGCTAAATGTTTGCGTAAATAGAAAAGGGCCTTGGCTATATGATTTTCTACTGTTTTAGTGGATATATTTAGGCGTTTTGCAATTTGACTATAGGTGAGATTGTCAAATCTGTGCAATATAAAGACCTCTCGGCAACGGGAAGGCAATTCAGAGAGGGCTTTTTGAACCAATTTTTTCCTCTTTTGGGTATCAAGTGCTACATCTGGCAAGGGTATAGTTGACAGTTGCTCTTCAACCTCAACACTTTCAATATATTTCGCGTGAATACTTTTGCTACGAAGCATATCTACAACTAAATTCTTAGCTATCTGAAAGAGATAGGCCTCAGGAGACTTCATTTTACCTGTGCCATTGGAACCTATTAGCCGCTTAAATGCCTCTTGCACCGCATCAGCAGCATCTTCATGAGAGCCAAGCCTTTTTAAAAAGAAACTATAAAGGCTGTGGTAATGGGTCTTATAGAGTCGAATGACCAGCTCTTTTTCCTGACTCATAAAAACCCCTAGAGGCCATGTTAATATAATTAACCTTTAATATAATAATAAAAATTTGTCAAAGTGTTGACAAAAAGTTTTGTTTATGCAATATAGTATGCTATGAAAAAGATGGTGTCTATACTATTTTTATTGCCTTTATTGAGCCTTATAATGGTCCATACTGATGCCCAGGTAAGCCCTGAACAACTTCAAAAAAAGGTTATATCTACTATTGAAATTCGTAAGAAGACTCAAGAAAAAGAAGATGATTGGGCTGATAAAAAGGCAAAGCTCATTGCCCAGTATCGCTCTTTAAAGGCAGAGGCGGAGCACCTTAAAAAGGTAAGGATAAAGACAGAAGAATTACTCAGGGCAAAAAGGGATAGAGTTTTGGAACTCAAAAGAAGGATTAAAGAATCTGCTAGAATTAGAAAGGAGCTTGGGTCTTATCTAGAATCTGTAGTAATAGAGTTAGAGGAATTCATAAAAAATGACCTCCCATTCCTGTTAAAGGAACGTTTTGACCGCATTGCCTCAATCAAACACCTTCTTGCCCAGCCAGACAAACCAGCCGCAGAAAAGTATCGCAGGGTGATGGAGGCACTGCAGGTAGAGACAGAATATGGGCGAACGGTTGAGGTCTATCAAGAGAATATTAAATTAAATGGCAGGCCGCTACTGGTGGATGTCCTTAGATTAGGTAGGCTATCTCTATTTTTCCAGACACCTGATGGAAAGGTAATTGGACACTTTGATAGAGCAACAGGCAAGTGGGCTCTCCTTCCCTCTAAATACAGGTCAGAAATTAATAAGGCGGTAGAAATAGCCAATCGGCAGCGGGCCATTGAGCTGGTAAAACTACCTATAGGGAGAATTGTAGTCCCACAAAATGAGAAGTAAATGTTTACAAGGAGGAGAATTAAAAATCCTAAGCACTCGGATTTAGGTTTGTGCCTATGATATTGACTAGGTACATGAAATGGCTGGCAGTAATATGGATTTTTTTGTTAACAGTCCCTGCCTATGGTGAGGATATGCGGGCCGCCTATAAAAAGGCAAAGGCTGACTATGAGGCGGCCTTAGCTGAGGCCAAGGCCAGTGAAGAGCGCATCTTAAAAGACCGTGCATCCTTAGAAAGAAAGATTAAGGAGCTTAAATCTGAGATAAAGGGGCTAAATCAAGATATTAATGCCATGCACAGTGAGTATCAAAGATTAAAAAAAGAAGAGATTAAATTATCTCAGAAAAAGATAGAAGGTGAGATGGATATTAAAGAACTGATAGGAACAGTAAGGGTGGTTGCCCGTGACCTTGAAACCATTGTTAGCCAATCTTTTTTAACTGCCCGTTTTCCTGAACATAGGAAGATGCTTAAACCCATCTTAAAAAAAGACCGCTTTCCTGGACTTGATGATTTAAAGACCATAACTAATCTCTTTTTTAAACTAATGAAGTCATCTGGTGAAGTAGTCTTATATAAAGGCCCTTTTGTTAACCGCTCAGGCATTGAACAAAATGGCAATATCTTAACCATTGGGGGATTCACTGCTGCCTATACTACGGGTGGAGAAACTGGATTCCTCAACTATTCTGAAGGAAGCCATCGCCTCTTTGCGCTTTCAGCACTACCATCATGGACCATTCGCAGAAATTTAAAGCAATATATGAAGGGAAAAAGTGAGGATGTCTATTTAGACCTCTCTAAAGGGGCTGCTTTACGCCAAATTACTCATAAACTTACCTTAGCAGAGCAGATAAAAAAGGGCGGAATTATTGTGTGGCCTATTTTGCTAATAGGGCTTGTTGCCCTCATACTAATAGTAGAAAGAGGAATCTTTCTTAAAAGGGTCCATACCAATACCGACCGTCTTATGGGAAAGGTAAATGAACTTGCCTCTAAAGGAAAATGGGAAGAATGCCGGGAACTTCTTTTAAGAGAAAGAAAAAAAGGGCCTGTGCATAATATATTGATGAATGGTTTAAAGAATCGACATCAAGAGCGTGAGACACTTGAAAGTGTAATGCAGGAATCTATTTTAAAGGAACTTCCAAGACTTGAGCGTTTTTTGCCTGCACTAAATACCCTTGCAGCCATTGCCCCACTTTTGGGACTTTTGGGTACAGTCACTGGGATGATAAGCACCTTTCATGTAATCACCCTATATGGCACTGGCGACCCCAGGATGATGTCAGGTGGCATCTCTGAGGCACTGGTTACCACTGAGTTGGGTCTAGCTGTGGCCATTCCAGTAATGTTGATGCATGCCTTTCTTAGGAGGAGGGTAGAGCACATTGTAGGAGATATGGAAGAGAAGGCAGTGGCCTTAGTAAATATCATCTTAAAAGAGAAGAATAAATAAAAGTGGAGATTTTAGAAAAGACTTATAAATATTTGAGCCTTGGTGGCCCAATTATGGTCCCTATTATTTTAACATCCCTATTTATGTGGATACTTATAATTGAAAGATTAATTTATTTCAGGCAAAAAGATGATATAGACCTTGATCAGATATTAAAAGGTAATTTCCCTTATGTTTCAAAAGGGGTAAGATCAAGGGTTGTAACCAGCTTTCTTAAGGAGTGTACTGGTAGAAAGGAGATAGATAGGAATATATTGGAGCAATGCGTTATGCGTGAGAGACCTGCTATCAGGCGTCACCTTACTGCTATTTCTATATTGGCTGCTATAGCCCCACTGCTAGGACTTTTGGGTACAGTAATGGGTATGATTACCACATTTAATGTGATTGCCATATTTGGTACAGGTAATGCTAAGGCCATGGCAAATGGCATTTCTGAGGCACTAATCACTACTCAAAGTGGTTTAACAGTAGCCATTCCTGGGCTTTTTATGAGCAACTTTCTTAATCGGCAGGCAAACCGTTTAGAGAACAGTCTTGACAGGATGGTTATGGAATTAAAGCGAAGTATCAGGTAACTGTTATGATTAATATAAGACAATCTCTTCGTGGAGGCAGCAGGACAACGGATATTAATATAGCCCCTCTAATTGATCTAGTGTTTTTGCTGTTGATCTTCTTTTTAGTTACCACAAGCTTTGTAAAGGAGACCGGTATCGATGTTAATCGCCCTACAGCCTCTACTGCAATGCCTAAGGAAAAAGGAAATATACTTATTGGAGTAGACTCTGATGGGCGGGTCTTTTTAGAAGGAAGACAGATTGATATCCGCAGTGTCCAGGCTCATATAGAGCGGTGTCTGGCAGAAAATCCAGAGGGTGGCATTGTTATTGTAGCTGATAAAAATAGTTATACTGGTATAGTAATTCGGGTAATGGATCAGTGCCGCCTGGCAGGGGCAAAAAATATAAGCATTGCTGCAGCAAGACCAGGAGAATGAAACATAGGATTTATAAGATTTTTTTAATCATTAGTGCTTCCTTATTGGTCAATATATTTCTATTTGTGCTTTTGTCTAATTTAATTCACAAAAGTCAAGGCAAAAGCGATTTAGCCCCTATTATCCCTATAAATTTAGTGAGGTTTAAAAGGCCTAAACCACCTCCTCCTGAAGAGGAAAAGCTACCTAAGAAGGAGACTCCTCCCAAGGTCATTCCTACAGTTAGGCTGCAGCATAATGTTTCTAAAAGGCAGGATTTTGAGATGGAAATATCTCTTCCCAGTTTTGAGATAAATCCTAAACTTACATTAGGTATGCCAGTGGCCCCGCCTCCACCAGGCCCTACACGTTTTTATGACCAGGCCCAAGTTGATCAGATGCCAATACCAATCTTTAGGAAAAAGCCCATTTACCCATATCGCGCCAAGCAGCTCAACATCACTGGCAAAGTAAAGGTGAAATTTTTAGTAGATGAAAATGGTCAAGTAAGCCACATAAAGATACTGAAGTCAGTTCCACCTGGGATCTTTGATAAGAGTGTGCTTACTGCACTGCCTTCATGGAGATTTTCTCCAGGTAAAATTAAGGGAAAGCCAGTTCCTACCTGGGTTATCACCACCATTAAATTTGAGATATCATGAAAAGGTTAATTTTTTCTTTTCTGATATGCTTAATTTTATTTCAATATAAGGCAAAGGCTAAAGACCAAAGACTACCATGGCATGTTCAAGAGGCTGTCTATAAGGCCCAGCAGGCAATAATAAAGAAGGACTATATCAATGCAGAGAAGATCTTAAAAAAATTCATTGAAAAACACAAAAAATCCCACTATCTTATAGAATTTACCCTAGGAAATCTCCTTTTCCAAACAGATAGAAAGAGAGAGGCATTATACCACTATAAGGAATCAACCAATTTGTATCCTGGTTATAGTGATGCCTGGCAGAACATGGGAACAACCTATTTTGACCTAAAACAATATGAAAAGGCAGGAAATTGTTTTTTAAGGGCCTATGAAATTAATGAAAAAAGACACAAAAACAAGCCTGATGTCCTTTATTATGCAGCCATTTCCTACATCATGGCAAAAAAAGAGAAAAAGGCACTGCCCTACCTACAGCAGCTTGTTTCAGGTAAACTAGGGCCTCCAAAGACTGAATGGCTGCAGGCATTATTAAAGGTTTACATAGACCTTAAGCTAGAAGAAAGGGCATTTAACATAGCTTATACCCTAATAGATAAAGAAGGAGATAACCCTCGCTGGTGGAAGATTTTGGCCCAACTTTATCTTCAAAAAGGTGATTATAAAAATACAGTAGCTGCCTTCACTATATATTCCTATCTCACTCCCCTAAACCAGGAAGAAACTATGCTGCTGGCAGATTTATACTATGCCATTGGACTGCCGCTAGTGGCTGCAAAGTATTATGAAAGGGCTATTACTTTTAAAGGCGATAGGGCTTCTTATTATGAAAAGCTTGCCTCTGCCTATATCGCTGCCCACAGGCCAGATAAGGCCAAGGATGCATTAAACCGGGCATTGAACATAAAACCCACCTCACAGTTGTGGTTTATGATGGCTCAGATACTTTATGAAAGAGAAAAATTTAAAGAGGCCTATGAGGCATTAAGAAAAAGTACCAAGCTTAACCCCAAAAAGGCAGAGGCCTGGCTCTTAATGGGCTATTGTGCCTTGCATATGGATAAAAAAGACCTAGCTAGGAAGGCCCTTAAAAAGGCCTCTAAGTTTCCCAAACAGAAAAAGATGGCAAAAGAATTGTTAAAACAGATAACATCAAGGTAAAAAGTTATAATGAAAAATGGCACAAAGATCAACAAGTGGCATCTGGTTTTTGGCCTTTTATTTTTGGCCTGTGGTTTTGTTTCTTTTACTGGGTGTGCCCCGGTAATCTCCAAACCGCTCAGAGAGCAGGTAGCAAAAGGGCTAACTCTCAGTGAAGTGTTGAAAAATCCTGAAGTCTATAAAGGCAAAATCATACTGTGGAGTGGGGTGATTATAAGCTCTTTGAACTTAAAAGAGGGGACTATGATAGAGGTGCTTCAAAAGCCTGCTGATAGGCAAGGAAAACCAAAAGATGTTGACCAATCAGAAGGCAGGTTCCTTGCCTTATACCCCAATTATCTCGATGTGGCCATTTATAGAGGGGGAAGAAAGGTGACCGTAGCCGGAGAAGTTCAGGGAAAGAAGGTTCAGCCTCTAGGAGAGATTGAATATATAGAAGGTGGTAAGGTTTAAACCAGGGAAGAGTCTAAAAGAAATAGGCTAGGGGCTTCTTAATAGGTTCTGTAGATCGCAAAATGAAGAACAAAATTTAAAGGCTGAGCATGTCATTTATGAGCACCGTGGATCCTTGCATCTTGACAAATAAAGATTTTTATAATAATTTAGATGTATAAAATTTTGTAAAGGAAATAAAACAAGAATTAGTCATGGAAACATTAAGATGGAACAAAAATCCATTTTTTTATAAATTTGCT
>CAZNJP010000039.1:0-15541 GCA_964573345.1 uncultured Syntrophobacter sp.
TTGGCAGGCCTTACACCCTATACACTTTGAGGTATCAATGAACATCATTATCTCAATGAGATAATGATGTTCATTGATACCTCAAAGTGTATAGGGTGTAAGGCCTGCCAAGTGGCATGCAAACAGTGGCATAAGCTAGAAGCAGAAAAGACTGTCTTTACTGGAAGCTATCAAAATCCCCCTGATCTCTCATGTAAAAATTTGACGGTAATCAGGTTTAATGAGCATGAAGATAACGGTAAACTAAAATGGCTCTTCTTTAAAAACCAGTGCAGACACTGTGTAAGGCCACGCTGTAAAGAGGCATGCCCTGAGGGAGTAGAAATAGACCCAGATACCGGTGCTGTCCTCTTTAATGATAAGGCTAGGCCTGAAAATTGTCGAATACCTTTAGAAGATGCTTGTCCTTACAATGTACCACGCTTGAATGGACAGGGTAGATATGTAAAGTGTGATCTCTGCTATGACAGGTTTAAGTCCTCTGCAAATCCCATTGTTCGTGGAAAAACAGCTTGTGAGCTCACCTGCCCTTCTGGGGCTATATCTACTGGTACTGCTAAAAAGATACTTGAGGAGGCTAGAAAAAGATTGGCTGCTGTAAAGTCTAATGGGCACCCCAATGCCTATATTTACACAGGGGCCTTTGGCACTGAGACCCATGTACTATGGCTACTTACTGATGAGCCTGCTAAGTATGGGCTCCCCACATAACAGCCTGGTATTGCCTTTATAAAGGCTATCTTTTTAAAAGGGTTTGTCCAATACTCAGGGCAAGCCCTTGATTTTTATAAAAATAAAGACAAAAATTAGTAATTTGTTAAAAGAATGCAAAGGTTTTAGAGTTGATGATAAAGGTATAAAGGTTATAAATGACCTGGTAGCCTGTGAGGTTTCATACAAATTCTATGTCAACAATTTATTTATGACAGACATTGTGCTCTCCCCTTCACATTTAGAAGAATTTGCTATAGGCTATCTTTTCTCAGAGGGATTTTTGATGCCAAAGGACATTTCAAGCGTTCATATCGAAAATGATGTCATTAAAGTTTTGGCCACCTGCAAAATACAGCGCCCAAAAACCAATTTTGACCTTATCACTTCTAACATAAGACTTTCTCAGTCATCGATAATTAGCTATGCTAAAAAACTTTACCATCTGGCTGAAAATTGGAAAAAGACAGGTGGGTTACATATTGCCCTGCTTTTTGATGCTAAAGGAAAATTGATTAAATCCTCTGAGGATATTAGCCGTTATAATACTGTTGATAAGGTTGTTGGGTATGCATGTCTTAAAGGAATTGATTTAACTAAAACCATCCTTGTTATCAGTGGACGCATATCCAAAGGAATAGTTATAAAGGCATATCGCTCCCGCATTCCCATCCTTATCTCCAAGTCAGCAAGTACGGATGCAGCAATCGATTTTGCAAAAAAGATAGGCATAACCCTTATTGGATTTGTTAAGGAAGACCGTTTTACAGTCTATACTTATAAACAACGGGTTTTGGATTAAAAATGCTACCTATTCTTTGCATTGTGGGCCCTTCAAGGGTAGGAAAGACAGAACTGATAGAAAAATTACTGGTTGAGCTTAAGGGGCGTGGCTATAGAATAGCTACTGTAAAGCATGCCCCTCAAGGTTTTGATTTAGACAAACCTGGTAAGGATTCTTGGCGTTATACTAAGGCAGGTGTTGATACCCTGGTGCTTAGCTCACCAGAAAAGCTAGCATTAATAAAAAATGTAGACCATGATCTGAGTCTAGAAGAGATCTCTAAATTTCTTGGTGAGGACTTTGATATTATACTTGCTGAAGGCTTTAGAAAAAGTAAGAGGCCAAAAATTGAGGTTCATAGAAAAGGTTTTGAGCCCCCTGGTGCTAAAGGGGTCATAGCCCTGGTGACTGATGAATCTTTAGACATCAATATTCCTCAATTTTCTTTAGAGAATATAATAGGCTTGAGTTCATTTATTGAAAAAAAAATTCTCAAAAATCAAGGAAAAGAAAGGGTTTCACTTTTTGTAAGTGGAAAGTATGTTATGCTCAATCCCTTCCTTAAGAACCTCTTTTCAAAAACCTTAGAGGCTATGGTTTCAACGCTTAGAGGGGTTAAAGAACCAAAGAGCATTGACCTATCAATTAGAAGGAAAAGGGAATGATTTATGATTCTTATGGCCGTCCAATCTATTATCTGCGCATCTCTGTAACAGATAGGTGCAATCTTAGGTGCCGATATTGTATGCCAGATAGGTTTAAAAAATTGCCTCATTCAGAGATCCTGCGTTATGAGGAAATTATTCATTTTATTAAAATAGCTAGCTCTATGGGTTTTTATAAGATACGTCTTACAGGAGGAGAACCTTTAATTAGAAGTAGCATTACAGTACTTATTCAACAAATAAGCAAAATTCCTGGCATAAAAGACTTAAGTATTACCACTAATGGAACGCTTTTGGCTGAAATGGCCAAGGATTTATTTGACGCAGGCCTTCATCGGATTAATATCAGCCTGGATACACTAAAACCTGAAAAATATAGATATATTACCCACGTTGATGCATTTTCTTATGTCTGGAAGGGCATTGAAAAGGCATTAGAAATAGGTTTTTCTCCAGTAAAGATAAATGTAGTACTACTTAAAGGTTTAAACGATGATGAAATCTTGGATTTGGCAAAATTGACCTTTGATTATCCAATTAGCGTGAGATTTATTGAATATATGCCCCTTAGCTTAGAAACACTAAGTCATAAGGATTATTTTTTACCTATAAGCATAGTTAAAAAAAGGCTTTCTTTATTAGGTAAATTAAAAGAAATTCCCTTAAGTGATTTAGATGGGCCGGCAAGGCGATATAAATTCCCTAAAGCCTTAGGGGAAATAGGTTTAATTGCTTTTATAAGTCACCATTTTTGTGATAGATGCAATAAAATACGTTTGACTCCAGATGGCCATTTACGTCCTTGCCTTTTTTCCAATAGGGAATGGGACATAAAGACCCCTTTAAGGAGTGGAGAAAATAATTCGGTAATTAAATCAATTATTAAGGAAGCTATTATAAATAAGCCTAAAAATTATAATTGTAATAAATCTATAAGCAATAGGCCTATGTTTTCTATTGGCGGATGAAAAAGGGATTCTTTAAATTAAAGACACCAAAAGACGTTTATAAAATTATAGAGACTTTTTCTAATCTAGGAAATGAAATAGTAAATATAAAGGATTCTTTAAATAGAATGTGTTTTAAAGATATTTATTCAGATGTAGATTTACCTAATTTTAATCGTTCAACAGTAGATGGATATGCCATAAAAGCTAAGGATAGCTTTGGGGCTTCAGAGAGCACTCCAGTATTTTTTAAGATTATAGGTGAAATAAAGATGGGAGAAAAGGCTGATTATACATTAAATGACGGTGAGGCAATTAGGATATCAACTGGAGGTATGCTGCCTCAAGGCTCTGATGCAATAGTGATGTTAGAGTATACAAATGAATTGGACAAAAATACTCTTGAAGCAAGAAAATCTGTTTCTCCTTTAGAAAATGTAATTCAAGTTGGGGATGACATCAAAAAAGGGCAGTTAGTTATTAAAAAAGGTTTTAAGGTAAGACCACAAGATATAGGGATGTTAGCAGCTATAGGTAAAAAATTTATTTCTGTATATAAAAGACCCAAAGTTGCTATTATTTCTACAGGAGATGAGCTTTCTGAGATTGATAAAGAAATTCCCTTAGGAAAGATAAGGGATGTCAATTCTTATACATTAAGTAGTTTGATAAAAGAAGTAGGTGCAGAATCAATATGTTTTGGGATTGTTAAGGATAAATTTTTAGATTTAAAGAAAAAATGTGAGGAGGCCTTAAATAAAGCAGATATAATCCTTATTTCAGGGGGAAGTTCAGTAGGCACCATGGATATTACATTAGATGTAATAAATTCCTTTCCTTATTCAGAAATTTTAGTTCATGGTATATCTGTCAGTCCTGGAAAGCCCACTATACTTGCTAAAGTAGGCAATAAAGCAGTATGGGGATTGCCAGGACATGTAGTGTCTGCCATGATTGTCTTTTTAATTTTTATCAAATCTATGATTAAGAAAATAGGTGGATATTATAAATATAAATATATTTCAGAAAAGTCAACTTTTGCAACTTTGACTAAAAATATTGCAAAGGCCCAAGGAAGAGAAGATTATACCAGGGTAAAATTATTTAAAGGAGAAGATGGTATAATTTATGCTGAGCCAATTTTAGGGAAATCAGGGCTTATTTCTAGTATGGTTAAGGCTGATGGGATTATAAGAATTGATATGAATAGTGAAGGAATAGAGGCAGGAGAAAAAGTAGAAGTCATTTTATTCTGAAATAACTATTCACCGCAGAGGTCGCAGAGTAAAAAAGCAATGGGACGCAGGTAAACGCAGAATGACAAGATTGAAGTAGGGAGTAGGCCACAGTGAAATAGGTAAATCATTTCACGTGGTAAACAGTAAGGAGTAAGCAGCTACTGCTTAGTGCTTACTATGAAAAAATGCGTGCATCTGCGGAAATCTGCGTCCTAATAAGATGTTATCTTAATTCTCTGCGTACTCCGCGGTTCCCCTGTTAGATGTTTACTATCTAACAGGGTGAATCTGCGGTGAAAAACAATAAGGCTAAATAATTACAATGAAAAGGCATATTTATTTTAAAATGAAGACATTGGAAGAGGCAAAGGAATTATTTTTTAAAAGATTTGTTTTTTCAAATTTCTTAAAATCAGAAGATATAGGAGTTCGCGAAAGTTTAGGCAGGGTCACTGTTGAACCCATCTTTGCTAAAGTCTCATCACCTTCTTTTCATTCAGCATCCATGGATGGAATTGCCGTTCTTGCTGAAAAAACTTATGGAGCAAAAGAAAATTCTCCTAAAAGATTAACTATAAATAAGGATGCTTTTTTTATAAATACTGGAGAAGCGCTTCCTCCCAAAACTGATTCTGTAATTATGATAGAAGATATAAATAGAATTTCTGAAAATACAGTAGAAATTTATAAATCTTCTTATCCCTGGCAGAATGTGAGAAAAGTAGGAGAGGACATTGTAGCCAGTGAGCTTATTTTACCACAAAACCATATCATAAGACCATTTGATATAGGAGCACTTTTATCTTCTGGTATATTTTTTGTTCCTGTTAAAGAAAAACCTAAAGTAGCAATTATCCCTACTGGTTCAGAACTTTCTTATAATATAGAGGAAGGAAAGGTAATTGAAAGTAATTCGGCTGTAGTTTCAAATCTTATAAAAGAAATTGGAGGAGAACCTATTGTCTTTGATATTGTCCCTGATGAATATGAAAAGATCAAAGATAATATATCTAAGGCAGTTAATATGGGCAGTCATATGGTAATTATCAATGCTGGCTCTTCTTCTGGTTCTAAAGATTATACTGCATCTGTTATTTCTGAATTAGGTGAGGTTTTAGTACATGGTATTACTATAATGCCAGGGAAACCTACTATACTTGGAGAGATTAAAGGCATTCCAGTTATAGGAAACCCTGGTTATCCTGTAGCTTCTGTTATTTCCTTTAATGAGATTATAAAACCTATTTTATGTATGATGCTTGGTATAAAGGTTCCTGAGCCTAAGAAGATAATGGCTATACCTTCTCAAAAGATTCCTTCTAAGGTTGGTATGGAAGAATTTATTAGGGTAGGACTGGGAAAGGTTAATGATAAGTTTGTTGCTATCTTACTTCCAAGAAAATCAGCGGCAATTACTTCATTAACCAAGGCTTGCGGAATAATAAGAATAAAAAATTTAATAGAAGGAATAGATGAGGATGAAGAAGTAGAGGTTGAACTTTTAAGTGAAATTTCTGAAATATTGAATACTATCGTGATTATTGGAAGTCATGACAATACTTTAGACATATTAAGAAATGAAATAAGAAAGTATAATTTGGATATATCTTCTAGTAATGTGGGAAGCTTAGGCGGGATTATGGCTTTAAAAAAGGGAAAGGCCCATGTTGCAGGTTCACACCTGTTTGACCCTGAAACAGGCCAATATAATTTTCCATATATAAGAAGATATTTAAGAGAAGTGCCTTTAAAGGTAATAAATTTAGTATTTAGAGAGCAAGGTTTGATTTTTCCTAAAGAAAATCCAAAAAATATTAAAGGTTTAGAGGACTTAATTAGAAAAGATATAGTTTTTATAAACCGCCAGCCTGGTTCAGGAACCAGGATATTATTAGATTATAAGCTAAGGGAGTTAGGTATAGATTCAGTTGATATAAAGGGTTATGAAAATATTGAATATACCCATATGGCAGTAGCGGTAAATGTCTTAAGTGGAGCTGCTGATGTAGGTTTAGGAATATATGCAGCAGCAAAGGCCCTTAATTTAGATTTTATACCTATTTGTAAGGAAAGATATGATTTGATTATACCTGAAGTCTTTTATAATGAAGGAAAGATTCAAAGTTTGATTAAAGTAATATGTTCAGAGTCTTTTAAACAAAAGGTCATAAAACTTGGTGGATATGATGTATCTATGACAGGAAAGGTTTTATCTAGTTAATACATAAAGAATATGCCCTATTTCAGGAAGAATCAATTTTTTCATGGCAAGTTTTACAGCATTTGGACTTCCTGGGAGGCAAAAAATAACTGAATTTTTATAAATTCCTGCAGTAGCTCTTGAAAGTAAAGCAGGAGAGCCTATTTCTTTAAAGCTCAAATATGAAAATAAGGCATTAAAGGATACAAGTTCCTTTTCAAAAAGTGGTGCTGTTGCCTCAACAGTAATATCATCTTTTGAAATCCCTGTACCACCATTTATAATAATAGCTTGACTTTTTTCATTTAGAATTAAATTAGAAATAGCTTTTTTAATATCTTCTTTATTATCTTTTACTACTATATGGTTTACTATATTATGCCCAGAATTTATTGCTATTTCTTTTATAATCTTTCCACTTTTATCACTTTCAATAGTTCTAGAACTAGATACAGTTATAATACCTATATTTACTGTTTTTAACGCAAATTTCTTATGTTCTTTAACAACTTCCATATTTTTCTTTTTTTAAAATCCTGATATCAGATATCCTGGTTTCAGGATATTGGCCTTTTTTATCCTTTTCAAGATATTTTACCATGTCAAGTAATGTACCTAAAGCTATTAATGTCCCTATTAATGCCTCCATTTCTACTCCAGTTTTTGACCTTGCCTCTACCTTACAAGTTACCTCAATAGAATTATTATCTATCACAAATTTAAAATCTACATTATCTAAAGGAATTTGATGACAGTATGGTATTAAAAATTGTGTTTGCTTACATGCATTTATCCCTGCAACCTCTGCAACTTGCAAAGGCTCTCCCTTTTTTACATTTTTCTCTTTTAAACACTTTATAGTCTCATTTTTTAGATATATTTTACCAGAAACTATTGCTTTCCGATAAATTACTTCTTTTTTTGTGATATTTACCATTCCCATCTATTGACCTCTTTTACAGAAAATTTTATGACTCGTTGCAGCAGGTATCTGAAACTTCTTTATATCATATCCATGATTCAAACAAAAGTGCTCAAGTGATGGAGGCTCAACCTCCATTATTCTCCCTTTTATTTAACAAAAGGACGCGTCAATAAAGAAAGTTCACCGTTCAAGGTTCATAGGTTCAAAGCCTGCCCTGGCGCGACATGCCCTAGTCAGCATGCTAGGTCTATGAGGAGCTATGTGCTCGGAAAAGACCATTAAGCTTATAAGCCAGGTCTGGGCCAGGGGTTGCCAACCCTGAACCGTGAACCCTGAACCTAGAACCGATTTAGTTTTTTGCTTGATATATTTAGACTAAAATGCTATAAGAATGCCAAAAAATAACTTATTTACCTTTAAACGTTCTAAAAAGGATATTATGTGGCAAATCCTCTGTAAAGGTGGGCTAATAGTTCTAATACTCAATCTGGTTAGTGATGGATGTTCATATGCCTTGCCAATATCTTTTTTATCCATGCCAAGCAGGACAATAAATTTAAACAAAGCTAATCTGGACATTAAAGGAAACTTACGCCTTCGTTATGAGTATGAGAACAATTTTAATATCAAAAATTACCAAAATACTAAAGATAATTACCTTTTAGAGCGTTTTAGGTGGGATTTTGTTTTAAAAACCAAACAAGGATTTAGGGCATTTATTCAATTCCAGGATGCGCATTGTATAGACTGTGCTTTAGGAGCAAGTGACTTTAAGGGATCCTGTCCTTATATAAATGAATTTGATGTACGTCAGGCCTATGTGGAATGGCAACACTTAAGGAATTCGCCTTTTGGTCTCCTCATAGGTCGTCAATCGATTAGCTATGGGGATAGGCGCATCTTTGGCCCAGGGGACTGGGGCAATGTGGGAAGATATACCTGGGATGTTGCCATGTTGAAATATGAGGTACTTTACTTAAAGTTGGACGCTTTTTATGGAAAGCGTATTTATTATCGTCCTCGTGCATTTTGGGATGACCACTATCCCTATGATGCATATACCGTTTACGGACAGATACAGAAATTGCCATTTAGAATTGACTTCTTCTATGTCTTTAAAAACAATAGAAAAGATAAAGAAAAATATAGCACAAGTTTTAAAAAAGAACAGCGTCACACATTTGGTTTCTATCTTAGTGGAGAAAAAGGGGACATAGATTATGGTGGAACATTTGCCTATCAGACAGGTTGTTATCCTGGTAAGCGTATTGAGGCCTATGACCTCAATGCCCGTCTGGGTTATACCATTCCCATTTTATTTAACAGTCGCCTTGCTGCCCAATATAGTTATGCCTCTGGTGACAAAAATCCCCATGATAACAAAGTAGGAACCTTTGATGGGGTATTTGGCGCCATTGATATGTATTATGGAAGAATGAACATCTTCTGTTGGAAAAACCTGGAAGATTACCAATTGACCTATGAAATAATGCCTATAAAAGGGCTAAAGTTTACCACCCCACCCAGAATGCCCCGTGCGGAAGCACGGGGATGAAGGGGTATATAATTGAATCAATACCTTTAACAATGCCCCACCCGGAAGGGTGGGGTGGTTTACTTTGGATTATCACTGGCTCCGTGTGGCCAAAAATCAAGATGCCTGGTATTACGGCAATGGCAGACCTGCCCGTACTGCCAGTCAGGTTATGGCCACAAACAGTTATGTCCTGGGAACAGAATGGGATGCCTTTGCTGTATACGATGTGTGCAAGGCACTTCAATTTCAATTTGGCTATTGTCATTTTCTGCCAGGGGCAGTGATTGCTAAATCGAGCTTTCATGAAAAGAGCAGCTATATGATTTTTCAAACATTTTATAAATTTTAGGAGGTGAATCAAATGAAAAAAACTCTAAAAATACTTAAGGTTTTTCTTTTAATTAGTGTAACCTTTGCGTATCAATTAGCCTTAGCAGATACAAGGCAACTTATAGTCGCTACTGGGAGTCCTTATGAGCTGGGATTGATTGATGCACTGGTCAAACCATTTGAGGCCAAGTATCACTGCAAGGTAAGATGTATCAAAACCCCTACTGGGCCTGGTTTGGACCTTGGAAGGTATGGCAGGGTAGATATAACCATAGGGCACAACCGGGCTGCCACCGATAAATTTGAAAAAGAAGGTCACGTCGCTTATCGGTCTAAACTTATGCATAACTATACAATAATTGTAGGCCCATTTAGTGATCCCATAGGGATAAGCGAGCTTGCAGCCCTTAAAGACCCATATAAAAGGCTTAAAGAGGCCCAGAAGTTGATTTATGAAAAGAAGGCATTGTATCTTTCCAGAGGAGATAAAGGAGGTATTAACCTCTTAGAAAAGAGGGTCTGGCAGGAATTGGGACTAAATCCCATAGGAAAGAGCTGGTACAAGGAAAGTAGAAAATTTATGCTGGCCTCCTTAAGGCAGGCAAATAAGGAAAACCGCTATTATATGTTAGACTCAAGCACATGGATAAAATATCGCCCTGAGATACCAAACCTGAAGTTGCTGCTAACTGTAATACCAAATGAATATGAAATCTGCGTGGTGAATCCCAAAAAGCATCCTTATATCTTATACAACCATGATTTGGCAAAGGCCTTCTTTGAATTTGTCACAGGGTCTGAAGGACAGAAAATCATCGCTACCTTTGGTAAGGATAAGTATGGGAAGGCACTCTATTTTTCCGATGTGATAAAGCAATAGGGGGAATATGAAAAATACAGGCTTAAGAATGACCTTTGTTTCCTTGCTTGTATTTCTTTTTATAGCTTTTGCTCAAGCCTCTGAAGAACCTTCAGGTAAAATAATAATCTTTCATGCAGGGAGCTTGAGTATCCCCTTTGAAAGGATGGAAAAGGAATTTGAGGCCAGATACCCCAATGTAGATATTATTCATGAGGCCTCGGGCAGTAGAAGGGCTGCAAGAAAGATAAGCGATCTTAAAAAACCTTGTGATATTATGGCCTCAGCAGATTACACCGTTATAGATGAACTTCTCATTCCAGAGTATGCAGACTGGAATATCAGGTTTGCTTCAAATCGTCTGGTTCTTTGTTATACGGAAAAAAGTAGATATGTCAATGAGATCAATGCAAAAAACTGGTATGAAATCCTGATAAAAAAGGGTGTAATATGGGGACATTCTGATCCAAATGCTGATCCATGTGGTTATAGATCTCTAATGGTGCTTCGGCTGGCTGAGATATACTATAAAAAACCAGGGCTTTATCAAAGGCTTACCAGTAGCCGTCCCAAAGAAAATATAAGGCCAAAATCGGTGGAGTTAGTAGCCCTTCTTCAAACTGGCCACATGGACTATGCCTTTGAATATCTTTCTGTAGCAATCCAGCATGGTTTAAAATTCATTGAACTTCCAAATGAAATTAACCTTTCTGATTATCATTTAGATAATTTTTACAAACAGGCTAAAGTAAAGGTCTCTGGGAAAAGACCTGGAGAATTTATTTGGAAGATGGGAAAATCCTGCACTTATGGCATCACACTTATTAAAAATTCACCTAATAGGAAAGCAGCCACCTCCTTTCTTGAATATCTCTTAGATAAAAATGCAGGATTGAAAATATTAGGTGAAATGGGGCAGCCCCCATTTATTCCTGCCAGGGTGCCTACTGAGGAGATGAAGGCAAGGCTTCCTGAAGAACTTAAAGGACTGGTTGAGGTTAAATAAATGAAAAAAGAGGCATTTTTCTGGGTGACTATCTCTTGTGGTGTAATGATTATGGCCTTTATATTACTGCCTCTGATACAGATGGTCATCTCACCATCAATGGAAAAACTTTACACAACTATCAAGGATAAGGATGTTTTTAGATCCATTTGGCTCAGTATCTATACATCAGGACTAGCAGCCATAATCTCTTTTGTAATTGGAACTCCATTTGCCTATCTTCTAGCCAGAAAGGACTTTTTTGGGAAAAATTTTGTGGAGAGCATTATTGATATACCTATTGTCATTCCTCATCCAGTAGTGGGTATAGCTATCTTAAGTGTTACAGGGAAAGATTACTGGATTGGCCAAATTCTCCACGAACTTGGCATTCGCATTATGGGCAGTACTGTAGGAATTGTCACTGTTTTAGTATTTGTAGGGATGCCATTTTATATCAATACCGCCCGAGAAGGTTTTAAAAGTATTTCTCCAAGACTAGAAAACATATCCCGCAGTTTAGGGGCATCTATGATAAGCACATTTTTTAGAATTACCTTTCCTCTGGCCTGGCGTAGCATGATAGTTGGTATGATCATGTGTTGTGCCAGGGCTATAAGCGAGTTTGGAGCTGTAGTAATTGTGGCCTATCATCCCATGATTGCCCCGGTCTTGATCTATGAGAGATTTGAGTCCTATGGTCTAAGTTATTCACAACCTGTTGCAGTGTGGCTTATTCTGGTATGCCTGGTTTTGTTTTTGATTTTACGTATTATATCCATACCACAGAAAAGACGAGCATGATAAATCCCGTTAGAAAACTCACACGGGGTATTAAACCCCGTGTTCGTAAAATTTGGAATAACCCTGTGGCAAGCCACAGGGTATTTTCTAACGGGATAAACATAGAAAATTTAAGGGTTGAGTTTCCAAAATTCTGCCTACAAGACATTAATCTCTCTATTGGCAAAGGGGAGTTTTTTGTTCTTTTAGGCCCAAATGGGGCAGGAAAGACAGTGCTTCTAGAGGCAATAGCTGGATTAATACCCATAAAGAGGGGAAGAATCTTTATTGGGGGCCTGGAGGTAACCCATCTGCCACCAGAAAAACGGGGGATTGGCATTGTCTACCAAGATTATGCCCTGTTTCCTCACCTTACAGTCCTTGAGAATATTAAATATGGCCTGCATTTTCATAACATTGAAAAAACTGAAGCCAGAAAGAGACTCAATCAACTTCTGGATCAATTAAACCTCCGTCCCATCATAAAACGTCTACCCACAAATTTAAGTGGTGGTGAATTACAAAGGGTGGCCTTAGCCAGGGCCTTAATGGTAAAACCTTCTGTGTTGCTTTTGGATGAGCCATTGAGTGCACTGGATCCCAATTTCAGAGGAGAAATGCAGGTAGAATTAAAAGGGCTCCATCAGAATATAAATGTCACTTTTTTAATGGTGACCCATGATTTTAGTGAGGCTTTGTCGCTAGCCACCAGGGTTGCAGTAATAAATCAGGGAAGAATAGAACAAGTAGGAGAAGTGACAGATATCTTTCAAAGACCCCGTTCTCCTTTTGTGGCTGAATTTGTAGGGATGAAAAATGTCTTTAAAGTTAAATTTAACGGAACCAAGGCCTTACTTTCCGATTGGGAATTGGAGCTAGGAAGGGGTGTAGAAGATTCTCAGGGATATATAGCAATAAGACCAGAGGATATAGTTATTAGTAAGGAAAGGTTTTCTTCAAGCATGCAAAACAGCTTTAAAGGCATTGTTTCAAAGGTTTTGAATCAAGGTTTTTATTATGAAATCCATATAAGAATAGAAAAAATTATATTTAAGGCCTTAATAACCAAAATGGCACTTTTTGAATTAGGACTTACAGAAGGAGTCCCCATCTACCTTTCATTTAAGACCACCGCTATCCATATTTTTTAAAAATTCATTAGTCTCTCTTTTGTAATTATTTAGCCGCAGATTCACACGGATTCACCCTGTTAGATAGTAAATATGGCGAGACTCATAATTTCCCAGGAGTAGATACTCGATAGGACTAATTAAAAATGTGAATCTTTTATCTAACGGGGTAAAGGATTTAGTGCTTAGGAATTTAAGGGTTTTTAATTTATATAAGCGGTAATCAGCGTAAATCCGTGACTGAACACTTACCTTCTTTTTACTTAAACTTCGAATATACCAATTAAAATAAAAAAATCCTTCATGGCTTCCTCTACTTGCAGTAAAGCTTGGATTGTTTTATAAAAGCAACAATGGATAGGTTGGGCTCCACAAAAAATAAAGATTATGAAAGGCACTAAATCGAATAAAATATTGAGTTAAGCATAGAGAGGTAGTAAAAAATGAGACCTAAAATGATTGATGAAATAAGCCGTTATATCAATGTAGATAGAGACACTTTAGTTACAAAAGGAATTCAATCTCTCCTTAGGGAGAAAAAAAGAGAGATTATGATTGAAAAACTTAAGTTTCTTTCTAG
This sequence comes from uncultured Syntrophobacter sp., assembly GCA_964573345.1. Taxonomy (GTDB): domain Bacteria; phylum Desulfobacterota; class Desulfofervidia; order Desulfofervidales; family DG-60; genus CAZNJP01. Next base: position 13,675 of record CAZNJP010000039.1, read on the forward strand.
ATATAGGATCTCATCTAGGGAGGCATTGGAAGATAAAATCAAAAAGGGAGAAATAGAGGAACATCCTACATGGGAGGATATTATTTTGCTTGAGAATCTGGAGGCAGAATTGGAAAGAATAGATGGATATCTTAAGAATCTATGAAGCGCAACTTAAGAGGGCTAGAGAGAAATTTAGTGATGTAGTGGATGAGGGCGTTATTCTTCGTTCAGAAAGTGGTGAACCACTAAAACTTAGATTGCAGATAATCGATGGTTCAATAGTAGATGTTTTCTACTCGGTACATGGAAAATATTCTTATCATTGGGAAAGAAGCATGATAGATGGATCTATCTATCGTCATAATAATGCACCGCATAAAAAATGGAAAAACATAAAGACATTCCCTAAACATTTTCATAATGGCTCAGAAGACAAAGGTAAAGAAAGTTATATAAGTAATGATCCTATAATTGCTGTTGAAGAATTTTTGGAATTTGTAAAATGGAGGCTCATTAGAGAAAATCCAACCTGAACACTAATGGTGACTATTTGGGCTGTAAGCATCTTTGTAAGCGTTCACAGGTTCAGGGTTGCTTTTCAGGCTGCAGGCCTCAGGCTTATTTTTTGTAGCCTGTAGCTTGTGTCCTGCAGCTTTTCTTTAACCTTTAAACCCGTGAACGGTTACCTTATCTCTTGGTTATTTTTTAAATTCTATGGGCAGCCGCAGGACATTGCTTATAGTGCGATAGACCTTAACTTGATCTTTGATTAAATATTTCTTTACCTCTCGGTAAGGATAAGTTTGGTAAGGAACAACAAATACTCTTACATCACCCCTACCTTTCAAACTCTCAAAAAGCCCCAAAGCGCAACTAAAAACCTCTTTCACCTGGGTTACTTTCTCTTTTGCAAGGTTGGTAGGTGAATAAATCTCCGTAGTGCTTACAGTTTCCTCCCACCTTCTTACTATTCACGGTAACCTCCTTATCAAATTTTTTATTTCAGCAAAATACTTCTTCCAGCAACTTTGATTTGGATTCCATTGGGTATTGCTAACATAGTAATTACAGGAAGAAACACTTTGCCAGAGAACACTATTTCTTCCCCTTCTTTTAGGGGTTGTTTAAAAGGAAGAATAATACCTGATGAACTACTTACGTGGTCTAGTAGAGCGTTCTTGAGACACATAGACAAATAATTTGCTTTTATTGTATAATGCATTTACTAACTTACTAACCAAAAATATGTATATCTATTTAAAGAACGATACACTAGTAGACGGATATGATTCTTACTAATCTCGACTCTGTAATACCCTTGTTCTATGGAATCTATGGGATTTTGTCCTGAGGAATCATAGTGGTAACATTTACAATTTAACGGCGTAAGATCAACGGTAGAAATGAACGCACCAGCTAGGGCATAAGTATCTATTTTTTTGTGCCCTTCAGAAAACAGAGTAGTTATGTATCCACCTGCTAATTCAAAGAGCACGTAATCCTTTCCATTGATCCAGACATCGTCAGTCTCTCCCTCTAAATCTACTTTCCACCTCTGATATGAAGGAAGTGGAACCTTCTTTATCTTCTTGTATATAAGCTCTTTTGCCTCCTTAGGAGACATCTGTGAGTATTTCCTTTGTGCTGGCTTAGTATTTTTTTCCGCACTAGCCAGTCTTATTCTTGGAAATAGCAGCAGAGCTACTAATAGAAAAAACACTGCTATTGCAATTAAAATCGGACCACTAACCGGTTTTTTTAATTTGCATTTTTACTCACTCCAATTTTTTTGTTTAATTTATCTAATTTTTGCCATAAGGATAGATTGGTGTCAAGGATTATCATCTCAAACAATATTTGACAAGTAATTATTTAGCCGCAGATT
>CAZNJP010000040.1:0-15486 GCA_964573345.1 uncultured Syntrophobacter sp.
CTGAAATTGAAGACCCTGAGCACAGGATAATAAACTTCTATTTTAAAGGCATTATAGATCAAGAAGTGGCAGATTATTTAAGCTTATTTGAAAATAAATATGCAGAAAGATTTTTATATTTTAATCTCATCAAGGAAGACCTTTACTTAAGACCAAGCCTCTCAAGACTCAAGGCAATGATACCTGAAGGAACTATATTTGGCAAAACTATTGAGGCAATCCAGGCCCTGATGAAGTGTCAGCCAACACTGCAAGAATATTCACAAATATCACCTGAAGAGGCCCAAGGGATATTAAAGGAAATTAGAGAGATAGATTCAGCCATGAATACCTCACCTGAAACCTTGGAAAGGGCACTTCTTGAGCTCTACCGCATGGCAAAAGAGGTATCACAATGATTGTCAACAAGATATACCTTGAAAATTGGGGCATCATTCGAGAGCCTACTGAAATTGAGTTTTCTGATGGTCTAAATATCCTATATGGACCAAACGATATTGGAAAAACTACCTTGATTGATGTTATAAGAACTGTTTTCTTTACAAAGCATACCAGTCATTCTGAAAAGATAAGGGCCTTAGTCCCCTGGGGTTCTACATTGTCTCCAAAGGCCACCATTACCTTTTGCCAGGATGGCCATTACAGGATTACAAAGAGATTTATGTCATCTGAAATGAGTTTATTAGAAGAACAGGTTAATGGTAAATGGGCGCGCATTGCGGAAGGAGACAGTGCTGACAAAAAAGTGACTGAATTGGTTGGGGGAAAATTGCCCATAAGAGGAGATACCAGGCCAGAATTCTGGGGAATAGGCCAGGCGCTCTGGATGGTTCAAGGAGAACCTTTTATCTCAGAAGATTTAAATGAAGAGACCTTGTCATCGCTTCAGAAATTAATTGGTGCTGCCATTGAATCAGAGCAGGAAAGAAAGATATTTAATAGAGTAAACCAAAAAATTTCTAGTATTTTCACCAAGACCAAGAGGGATTTCAAAAAAGATAGTGAAATAGCAAAGTTAAAGGAAGGAATTTCTCAATTAGAAGAAACTAAGAAGAATGCTGATAGGGCTAAAGAAGAAAAGGAAAGGCTCATCAGGGAGATGGATAACAAAGAAATAATCCTTCAAAAGAAGAGGCAAAAACTCAATGTTTATTTGGCAGAAAAGAAAGACTTAAAGGAAAAAGTAGAACAAGCCCACACGCATAAAAGAAATAGAGAAAAGCTGGAAGAAGAGATCAAAAAAATCAATCTAGAATACAAAACACTCAAAACGCAAATAGATAATATAAAGGAGGGAAAAGAGAAAATAAGTGATATTGAGTCAGAAAATCATTCATTGAATGGAGAAAAAAATAGATATCAGGATGCTTTAGAAGAATTGGAAGGAAAGATTAAAAAAATTGTTGAACAAATTGAAAACAAAGCCCAATGCATTGAGATAAATGAGGACAGGCTCCAATATACTCGTATCGCTTATGACACAATGCAAAAGGAAAGAGAACTAAAAGAGAAAGAGCAGTTGTTGAACGAGGTAGAGGGCTTAGAGAAAGAATTATCAGAAAAACAGAATAAAATATTAAAGGCCCCATCAAAACAGGAGATAAAACAAATAGAGTTAACTCATCAACGAATCCATGATCTCAAAACAAAATTAGATGCTATGGGATTAACTACAAAGATAATAGCCAGGTCAAATATTTCTGGGAAAATTCATTTAGATGAAAAGAGCAGGGAGTTTGAATTAAAGGCAGGGGAACAAAATGCCTGGAGATCACATCAGACAGTGAGAATTCAGATTGATAGAATAGGAGATTTTGAAATCAAAAGTGGCAGTGAAGACATTAGAGAGATGCGCACTGACCTGGAAAAACTGGAAGTTGAGTATGTAAAATCAGTATCGCCTTATGTCACAAGAGATATAGAGAAATTGAGAGAGCTTTCACATCAAAAAGAGGAATTAGATAAGGAAATTAAGAGATTGGGAAAGGAACTCAAAGGACGGGCCAAAGGCGGGAAAGAGGCAGTAAATAGAGAGATTGCTGGATTAAAAAGGAGTATAGCCGCCAATTGGTATAAAATACCAGAAGATTCAGAACCCAAAAAATATATGCAATTCAAAGATAAAAGTCTTGCTCAACAAGAACTCTGGCAAGAAATAGATGGACTTGAAATCAACTTAAAAAATCTAAAAAAGGAACAAAAAGAATATAATGAAAACCACTCTAATTTAGAAAAAGAAAAAGAAGGAATTAAAAGCAGCATCCAGAAATTAGAAAAAAAGATTCATGGTAACTCGGAACGGATGAAGGAAATCATAAAAAATTTAGAAAAATTGGAGAAAGATGGTCTTAATATCAAAGAGCGGGAAGGGAAATTAAATCAAATCGCTTCGCAACTGGATCAGAAAGAAAGGGCATGGAAAGAATATAAAAGTGAAATTGCAGAAATGGAGGAAAGACCCTTTAAGGCATGGGAGGAATGCGAAACAAGTATTGAGAGATTTCAGAAAGATATTAAAGACCTGGAAAAGGCAATTGCCGAAATGAATGGCAAGTTGAGCACAGTTCTTAGTAGTCTGAAAGACACAAACAAGATAGAGGAAGAATTGGAGTATCTTAAAAAGCGAGAACGGCAATTACTAACCGATGCACATGCTGTTAAATTATTGTATGATTTGATGCATTTTTATAGAGACAAAACCATAGAGGGTTTAACAAAACCTATCCAAAAGATATTGACAGAAGACCTAAAAGCGCTTTTTGGAGAGAAATACACCTCCATTAAATTTGACGAGAAAATAAGACCTGTGTCAGTTGAAGTACCTACCTGGAGAACCGATGCCCCTATAGGCGATTTGTCTTTTGGCACAAAAGAACAGATATGGTGTCTTTTTAGACTTGCTCTGGGAAAACTGCTGAGTAATAAACAAAGACAACTTGTGGTGCTTGATGACCCTCTGGCAAATACAGATCCAGGTAAAATGTATCGTGCACTGCAAATTTTGAAAGATAGGGCAAACGAACTACAAATTATTGTCATTACCTGCGATGTAGATAAATACAACTGGCTATCGAATGCAAATTTTATCTCATTTGAAAGTCGATAAACGATTTAGGCTTAAACAAGAGGCTATTTCAGATGGAAGAGGTTGACCTTTTTGTTTCAGGTGCCTTTATCCTTACCTTAACAGATGAAGGTATAATTGAAGATGGTGCAATAGCCATTAAAGGTAACACCATATTTGATATAGGTAAAAAAGAAATATTAGAAAAGAAATATTTGCCAAAAAGGAAATTGGAATATAGTCATGGACTCATTATGCCAGGGTTTATAAATGCCCATACCCATATTGCCATGACCCTATTTCGCGGTTTAGCAGACGACCTTCCTTTAATGGAGTGGCTTAATGAGCATATATTTCCTGCTGAAAGAAAGTTGACTGCAGAGATGGTCTATTGGGGAAGCTTGCTTGGGTGTGCAGAGATGATACTTTCTGGCACGACGACATTTTGTGATATGTATCTGTTTTCTGATCAGGTGGCCAAGGCAGCAAAAAGGGCAGGTATGAGGGCTGTTGTAGGTGAAGTGCTTTATGATTTTTCCTCTCCAAGTTATGGGAATTTAGAAAACGGCTTTAGATATACAGAGGAGCTTATTGATAAATGGAAAGATGACCCCTTAATAAATGTGGCAGTAGAACCACATGCCCTATTTACCTGTTCACCTGATTTGCTCAAAAGGGCAAAAGTCTTAGCAGAAAAATACTCTACTTTGCTTATTATCCACCTTTCAGAAACAGAGACCGAAGTAAAGGAGATAAGAAAGAGATATGGCTGCACCCCTGTTAAGCATCTGCATAATCTAGACATGTTAGGCCATAGACTTATTGCTGCCCATTGTGTGATACTTACAGAAGAAGATATTTCACTTTTGGCCAGGTATCAAGTAAAGGTAGTGCACAATCCAGAAAGTAATCTAAAACTGGCCTCTGGCATTGCCCCTATCCCTAAGCTTTTATCTAGAGGCATAACTGTTGCCTTAGGTACAGATGGCCCTTCCAGCAATAATGACTTAGATATGTTTTTAGAGATGAGCACAGCAGCAAAGTTGCATAAGCTTACCAATCTTGATTCTACTACTATGCCAGCAGAAACACTATTAAAAATGGCTATTATCGGTGGAGCAAATGTCCTGGGTTTAGATGAAATTGGCGCATTGGAAGCAGGAAACAAGGCAGATATAATTGTTATTGACCTCAATAGACCCAATTTAATACCCATTTATAATCCTTATTCTCATCTTGTTTATGCAGCAACAGGGGCAGATGTGATTACTACCATAGTAAATGGTAAAATACTTATGGAAAACAGAAAACTATATACCTTGGACTTAGATGAAATAATGGAAAACATAAATGAAATCCTTATAAAATTAGATATAAAAACCATATGCCAATAAATACAACCATAATAATGCAGGGAAGATAAAGTTTATGGTAAGTCTTATCAAAAGGTACATGAAAATACTCTAAACTTAAGACAAAGCAAAGGTGCATTGGAGAAAGCAATACCCCTACTACACCACAACCAAATGCCAAAAATATATAAGGCAAGGTAGGTGCATGGATGGCCTGGATTAGGGCTATAATAAGTGGGAATGTAGTGCCTACAAAGGCAAAGGTAAGGCCGATGATTAGACCTATTAAGAAAGGAATAGTTGAGGCGACAAGAAATAAAGGGATATGATATTTTGTCAATAAATGGCTAAGTTCTAATACAATGTTACTTTCATTTATAACTTCCTTAAAACAAAAGATAGAAAGTACTGCATAGACCACCTTAATTAGAGTGCTGTCTTTAAAAATGGCCTTAAGTTGTGAAATACTTATCCTTTGTTTTAACCACACCCAAAGAATCCCTATCCAAACAGCTACAGCAATTGCCAGCTCTCTGGGCAAAAAGTGTATTTTTGTCTCAAGGGAGATAGCAAGGATAACTACTATCAATATAGGTGCCATCTCTTTTAAAAAGAGCGAGAAACTACCTTTTGCTTCGGATAAATGCATATTTAACGGCCTTGGTAGATAAAATAAGTAGCCCAATAAAAAGGCCATTATAGTAAGGGGAAACTGGATAGAGATGAGACGGTAAATCTCTACTTTGCCTAGGTAACTTGCCAGGATAAGGCCTGGATATAAAGGCCAGGTATACTCCCAAACATGGCGAAACCAATAATTTACAATAGCCTGACGTATATGAGAAATGCCGTACTTTTTACCCAATCCCTCTACAAATGGTGCAGAAAAAACCGCTCCTCCTGGCATAGGCAAAAGACCAATAAGGGCAGGCAACATCATGAGATTAAGACGAGGCCAAGGAAAAACACCTTGACAGGCTTGAATTATTTTTTCCAATTGGTCTGTTTTACTTAAACTATGAGCAAATATGAGGATAGATAAAATAATACAGCTTAATAATAGATTTTGGCTATTTTTAATAGCCCCTAAGAATATAAGGAAAATCTGGATAGGGCTTAGACCTTGTAATAGGCCCAAGGTAAATGAGGCCAAAAGTAAACAGTGCCCTAATAGCCAATTTCTTCTGAGCAAAAAAATTAGGCCAGAGAATATGACCAATAGTTTAATTAAAGACATAGAGAAAGATAGTTTACATTTTTTCTTTTGCAATTTATAGGTTTAGGTTGACTCAGTTTTTGAGAAAGGTTACATTTGATAAAAAAATGAAGGTACTGCTACACATTTGCTGTGCTCCTTGTGCAATTTATCCTATAAAGGCACTGCAAGAAAAAGGTATAGAGGTATTTGGTTTCTTTTACAATCCAAATATCCATCCCTTTACTGAATATAGGCGCCGTCTTGAGACAGTAAGGGACTATGTAAATAGCATTAATTTGCGTATGATTTGGCGGGATAGATATGATTTAGAGCTATTTTTGCGTGGGGCAGTGTTCAGAGAAGAAAATCGCTGCCGCTTCTGCTATCACACTCGCCTTGAGGCAACGGCCCAGGTTGCAAAAAAAGGGAAATTTAATGCATTTACCACTACCTTGCTTTATAGCAAATTTCAAGACCATGAACTGATTATCGATATTGGAAAAGGCCTGGCTAAAAAGTACGGAGTTTCGTTTTTATATGAAGACTTTAGAGTAGGGTGGAAGGAGGGAATTGAGAACTCTAAAAGGCTTAACATGTATAGACAGCAGTATTGTGGGTGTATCTATAGTGAAAAAGAGAGATTTTATAAGCCAATTATTAGCAAAGATGAAACTAATCATTGATGGTTATAACCTTATTCGCCAATCTCCTGCCTTAAGTGAGGCCGAGTTAGAGAGTTTAGAGGCTGGTAGAGCAATATTGATTAAATATCTTCAAGCCTATCGCCGTCTTAAAAGATATGACATTACTGTGGTATTTGATAGTGAACACGGTGAGCACCTCTCTTTACAAAAGGAAGAAATTGGTGGTATTTCTGTTATCTACTCAGCAAGGGGGCAAAAGGCAGACGATGTGATTAAGGAGATTATAGAAAGAGAGTCTAATTTGATAGTAGTTAGCTCAGATAAAGAGATTATATTATTTGCAGAACACCACAATGCAAGTGCTGTTTTATCTACTGAGTTTATGTCAAAATTGGAGATGGCCATTTATGGCAAAAGAACAGTTAAGAAAACCCGCCCATCTGAAATTGTTCCTAAGAAAAAAGGACCTGCTCATCGCCTTTCCAAACGTGAAAGACGTAAGTTAAGGGCACTAAGAAAACTTTAACTGGACTCAAAAATAACAAAGACGATTGGCCCTAAGAAAAATCAAATTACAATCATTTCAATTACACCGTATCCTTAATGTAAAAGCAAAAAGCCCAATAATACTTGACAAACCATTTATTCTAGCTTAGTTTTTCAAGATTGAGGAGGAAAAAATGTGTATTGTGCGTATTGATATGTTCAATTTAAATATCAAATCTCAGGACTTGCCTGAGGCATATAAGGGCTTTGGTGGAAGGGGGCTCACCTCTCTAATAATAAATAGCGAGATTCCACCCACTTGCCATCCTCTTGGGATAGAAAATAAGTTAATCCTTGCCCCTGGCCTTTTGGCTGGGACTACGGCCCCAAGTAGTGGGAGGCTATCGGTAGGGGCAAAGAGCCCTTTAACCAACGGGATTAAAGAGAGTAATGCAGGTGGGATGGCCGGGCAGTATTTGGGGAAGTTAGGGATTAAGGCCATAGTCATAGAAGGGAAGGCAGATAAGCTTTATTATGCCTATTTAAGAGAAGGAAAGAGTGAATTAATAGATGCAAATAATCTAAAAGAATTGGGAAATTATGATACGGTAAGCTATTTACGAAAAAAGCACGGTAAAAATATAGCCATTATCTCTATTGGTCAGGCAGGTGAGATGTGTCTTTGTGCAGCAACTGTTGCAATTACTGATATAGATGGAAGGCCTACCAGGCACGCAGGCCGTGGTGGTCTGGGTGCAGTTATGGGCAGTAAGGGCCTAAAGGCCATAGTCATTGACCCAAAGGGGGCAAAGGGTGTCAGTTATGAAGATGAAAAAACATTTAAGGAGGCAGCAAAGAGGTTTTCAAAAGCACTAAGGCAACATCCTGGAACTGGTCAGCTTTTACCTACCTTGGGCACAAATTCCTTAATGAAGATTATCAATGGGGCAGGTGCCCTCCCAACCCGCTATTTTAAGACAGGGCAATTTGAAAAAGTAGATGATGTAAGTGGTGAAAGGCAAACCGCGATTATTAGAGAAAGGGGTGGGAAGATAGGGCATCCCTGCCAGGCAGGCTGCGTCATTCGTTGTTCTAGAATTTATGTAGATAAAAATGGAAACTATATCACCAAAGGGCCAGAGTATGAAACAATTTGGGCGCATGGCCCTAACCTTGGAATATCCGATTTGGATGCCATTGCAAAAATGGATTATCTGGCAGATAATTATGGAGTAGATACCATTGAGATGGGAAATGCCATTGGTGTGGCTATGGAGGCAGGTATTATTCCATTTGGGGATGCAAAAGGGGCTATAGGCCTTTATCAGGAACTTTCAAAGGGTACTTCCTTGGGCCGCATCTTAGGAAGTGGTGCAGCCACTACTGCCAAGGTATTTGGGATATCGCGTGTTGCCATAGTAAAGGGGCAGGCACTGCCTGCCTATGATCCAAGGGCAGTAAAGGGTATAGGGGTAACATATGCCACTTCCCCTATGGGGGCAGACCATACAGGAGGTTATACTGTAAGGGCAAATATCTTAGGAATTGGAGGCAAGGTAGACGCTTTGGCCATTGAAGGACAGGTAGAGCTCTCTAAAAAGATTCAGGTAACTACTGCTGCATTAGACTGCACAGGACTTTGCCTCTTTTGTACACTAATGATGGCAGAAAATCCTGATACATGGGATGATTTAGTAGAGATGATTAATGCCTATTATGGCTGGCAATTAAAAGGGTATGAGTTTTTCAAACTAGGGGAGAAGATATTAGAAATAGAGCATGATTTTAACAGAAAGGTAGGTTTTACAGATGTAGATAATAGACTCCCTGAATTCTTTTATAATGAGCCATTTCCTCCTCATAATACAGTATTTGATATACCGGATAAGGAACTGAATAAGATATTTGAGAAATAGTTAAATTTAAGAGGAAGCGCTCAATGATGAACGGTTTTACTATTTGACGAATCAACAAATTAACGAATCAACGGATTGACTGTTTAGTTAAGCAAGGGGCTTTTTAGATGAGAACTTTTAGTAATAATTGGCATGAGATAGATTGGGTGCTTTTGGACATGGATGGTACAATCTTGGATAGATACTTTGATGATTATTTTTGGGAAGTACTTTTGCCAAAAGAATATGCACAAATGCACAGTATTCCATTTGATAAGGCAAAAGAGTCTTTGCTTGGCCTTTATAAAAAGGAGGAAGGGACACTCAATTGGACGGATTTAGATTTTTGGTCAAAGGCATTAGACCTTGATGTTTTTGCATTAAAGGAAAGTATTAGCCACTTGATAAAAATTCAACCCTATACCCAGGATTTTCTACAATTTTTAAAGGATAAAAGGAAAAAGATAGCTTTGATTACCAATGCGCACTTCAAGTCCTTAGAGTTAAAGCTAAAACAAACAAATTTGGAAAATTATTTTGATTACATAATAACTGCCTTTGATCTTGGAGAATCTAAGGAGAAATTGATATTTTGGGAAAATTTGAAAAGATTACTTAAATTTTCCCCTGAGTGCACTATGTTTATTGATGACAATGAAGCAGTCTTAGAAACAGCAAAAAAAGCATCAATCAGATATGCAATCTATAAGGCGAAGTCAAATTTAAACGAGCCTGCTAAGTTTTCAAAAAGGTTTCCTACCATTGTCTCCTTCAAGGAATTGATGTGACTTTTGCAATCATTGTGGCAGCCGGTTTAGGAAAACGTATGGGAAGCCCTGTGCCCAAGCAATTTCTATTATTAAAAGGGCATCCTGTCTTGTGGTACACTGTTAGGTGTTTTAATGAATGCGATGAAATAGATGGTATTATTTTAGTAATACACAAAGATTGGTTAGATTCCTGTTATAAAATTACTAAAGGATTTAAAAAGATAAGAAAAATAACTATAGGAGGCAATACACGCCAGCAATCGGTATGGCAAGGGCTAAATATAATTGAAGATGCAGAGATTGTCCTGATACATGATGGCGTAAGACCTTTAGTACCTAAGGCCTTGATTTCTCAAGTAATCAAAGAAACAAAAATCTGGGGTGCTGTTATTCCTGCCTTAGCAGCCAAAGAGACCATAAAATGGGTAGAAGATGGATTTGCCATAAAGACACTTCCCAGGGAACATACCTTTCTTGTGCAAACGCCTCAGGGTTTTAAGTTTTATTTATTAAAAGAGGCATACTTAAAGGCAAAAAAAGAAGATATAATAGCTACAGATGACGCATCCCTGGTAGAAAGGCTGGGCAAAAAAATAAAAGTAATTCCTGGTGTAAATCAAAATATAAAGATTACAAGTACCGACGATTTAAGGCTAGCTGAATATTATTTAGATTCCTTATCTGATTAGCCCCTTTTGGCCTTAAGTACCACAAATGATCCTTCACCAGAGCCATCTTTTACAGGTTCAATATCTTTTATACTTGATAAATCACGAAATATAGTTTGACTAAAATCAAACTCTTTAAAACCAGTTTTTTTTAAATAATAGACAACCTCATCTACTGAATAGAATGTGGCTATCTTATAAAATACACTTTTATCCTTTCTTTTCTGATATAATCTTCCAATAGGGCTATTTTTATCAACAAACCCTATTATCAATTGACCATTAGGCCTTATTACCCTATATGCCTCTTTAAATGCAGCCTCTATATCGTCTAAGAAACAGACTGTAGTGACCATTAGTGCAAAATCAAATCGTGAATTATGAAAGGGCAAAAATTCAGCCACACTTCCAATAGCCATAATCCCCCTCCTTTTTGCAATTTTCCTCATCCTTTTTGAGGGCTCAATTCCCATTTTTATGCCCAATGGTGCCGCAAATCTGCCACTTCCTACGCCAATCTCAATGCCATTTCTACTATGAGGCAATTTCCCCTTTATGGCCTTAAGCTCTGATAAATAGGCAAACTTGTTTTTCTCAAACCAATCTTCATATTGAAATGGATAGTCTTCAAATGGCCCCACCTTTGCCATATTCTAATTCTTAATCAAAGAGACGAAATGTCAAGAATTTATGACTTGACCTTAGAGTGAATAATGAATAAAACTTTAATCTAAATGAAACTTAAAATATTAGGAATATTTTTAATTTTGATACTTAGTGGCTGTTTTCCCAGTAAAAGAATAGGTGTTGCTACAGTAGGTCTAATTATGGAAGATGTAAATAAGGCCTCTTATAAAACTGAGAATCTTGAAATAATTAGGGAAGGCACCCCTGCCTATCTGATGCTTATTGATGGTTTGATTGAGGCCTATCCTGATAATAAACGTTTATTGATTGCCGGGGCAGAGGCATATTCATCTTATACCTTTGCTTTTGTGGAGGAAAAGGATAAAGATTTGGCTAAACAGATGTATAAAAAGGGAAGAGATTATGGGCTAAGGGCACTATCAAAAAATAAAAAGTTTAGGAATGCTTTTAATAAATCCCTTAATGAGTTTGATAAGGCCTTGGGCTCATTTGGAAAAAAGGATGTACCTGCACTCTTCTGGACAGCAAATTGCTGGGCAAGTTTTATAAATTTAAGCCAGGATTCTGTAGAGGTCTTAGCAGATTTACCCAAGGTAGTAAATATCATGAAAAGGGTATTAGCCTTAGATGAAATATTTTATTATGGCGGAGCGCACCTATTTTTTGCCATATACTACACCAGGTCACATGCATTGGGCGGGGACCTCAATAAAGCAGCGTTCCACTTTAACAGGGCCTTTGAAATCAGTGAAGGAAAATTTCTCATGGCCTATGTGCTTTATGCAAGGTATTATGCCAGGCAAGTCTTTGATAAGGCACTTTTTATATCTACCTTAAAAAAGGTTATTGAAGCAAGGGCAGATATTTTACCTGAACTTAGGCTAGCCAATACTTTGGCCAAAGAAAGGGCAAAAATACTTTTAAGTCGTGTAGATGATTATTTTTAAAAGGGCATTCAAATATCTTCTACTTTTTCTCTTGTTTTGTTCTGTGGCTCAAGCAGGCGGGGGCGATAAATTTATTATAAAACTAGCTACACTTGCCCCAGAGGGGAGTGTGTGGATGGATTTATTTTATAAATTAAACAATGAGGTAATGAAAAAGACAAATGGAAGGGTGAGATTTAAAATATACCCTGGTGGTGTGCTTGGAGATGAAATAAATATGCTTAGAAAAATACGCATAGGTCAAATCCATGGTGGCGGATTTACTGGATTAGGGCTTGGTATGATCTATAAAGATGTATCAATAATACAACTTCCTTTTTTATTTAATAACTATCATGAGGTGGACTATATCTTAAGCAAGATGGGAGGCCAATTCAGACAGGGATTTGAAAAAAATGGCTTTGTCCTGTTGGGCTGGTCAGATATAGGCTTTATTTATCTCTTATCCAATGCACCCATTAACAGTAAAGAAGACATTAAAGGGTTAAGGTTTTGGATTTGGGAAGGAGATGAGGTTGCAAGTGCTGTATTCAAAAAATTGGGTATTGTACCTGTACCATTAGGGCTTCCTGATGTATTGATGGCCCTGCAAACAGGATTAATAGATGTAGCATTTTCCTCACCTTTAGGGGCCATAGCCCTGCAGTGGTTTACAAAGACAAAGTATATGATGGATTTGCCCTTAAGCTATGCCATTGGGGCAGTATTGATAAATAAAAGGGTATTTCAAAAAATTCCCTTACGCTACCAAGGGGTTATTAAAGACTGTGCTGCCAGATACCTCTCTGAACTAAATCAAAGGACCAGAGAAGACAATGAAAAGGCCATCCAGGTGATGGTCAAACATGGCATAAAAATAACAAGACCTTCAGAAGAGCAGGTAGTTGAGTTTAAAAAACTTTGTGACACAACGGCTAAAGAGCTTAAAGGCCGGGTTTTCTCAAAAGCGGTTTTGGATGAACTCATGTTCCATTTAAAAGTATATAGAAGCAATGAAGTTAAAAATAAATAAATTGATAAGAATTTTTGAAAAAATTGAGGAATGTGGCCTAATTTTCCTTTTTACCTGTCTGCTTTTGATTGCCTGTTTACAGATAGTTTTAAGAAACATTTTTGCCACCGGTATAGGCTATGCCGACCCTTTGCTAAGGCATTTAGTACTTTGGACAGGGCTTTTAGGGGCCACTTTGGCCACTAAGCAAGATAGGCATATCCATATCGATATCCTTCCCAGAATAGTGCCTGAAAGAGGAAAGGCCTTTTTACAGATAGCAATTAATCTATTTTCTACTATTATCTGCATTTTTCTCACCTATGCTGCAATAAAGTTCATTAAAGATGAATATCAGGCAGCAACTAACTTATTCTTACAAATACCTATCTGGATACTAGAAGTTATCCTTCCCATCGCCTTTGGCATTATGGCTATCAGGTTTTTTGCTAAAACAATAACAAATGTATTTGCTGTAATCAAAGGGACATCCTCATGATTTTCCTTCGTATCCTTACCCTTATCTTTGCCCTTATTGGTACACCCCTGTTTATAATTATTGCCGCAGCTACGCTTATTTATTTTTACACAGCAGGCATTGATTCTTCAGCCATCATGATAGAGATCTACCGTCTAGCCAATACACCTATGCTTATGGCCCTCCCTTTATTTGCCTTTGCTGGGATTATCCTTGCCAAGAGCAATGCCCCAAAAAGGCTCTTAAGGGTTTCAAATGCAATTTTTGGCTGGTTTCCAGGTGGTTTGGCTATAGTATCCTTAATTACCTGTGCCTTTTTTACAGCCTTTACAGGCGCATCTGGCATAACTATTATTGCCCTTGGAGGATTGCTCCTACCTTCATTATTAAAAGAAAGGTATCCAGAAAGGTTTTCCTTAGGTCTTATCACCACTTCAGGTGGCCTAGGTCTTCTTTTTCCTCCGAGTTTACCACTGATCATTTATGGAATAGTGGCAAAAATCAGCATTGATAAGCTATTTTTGGCAGGTATAATACCGGGTATCTTTATCATTATCCTGCTCTCCCTATTTAGTATGTTTAAGGGTTTTACTACCCAAGTGCCCCGCACCAGTTTTTCAGCAATTGAAGTGGGAAGTGCCATAAAAGGGGCAATATGGGAACTCCCCTTACCTGTTATTGTACTGGGTGGGGTGTATAGTGGGTATATTGCAGTAAGTGAGGCAGCGGCCATCACTGCCTTTTATGTTTTAATTATAGAGGTATTTATTCAACGTGACATAAAAATTAAACAGCTATTCAGTATTATGCAGCAAAGTATGGTTCTAGTGGGCAGTATCTTAGTCATCCTTGGCTGTGCTTTGGCCTTTACCAACTATCTTATAGATGCAGAAATACCTATGAGGATGCTCTCTTTCTTTAAGGCTCACATCACCAGTAAAATCTTATTCCTCATTTTACTTAATATTTTTTTATTAATTGTGGGCTGCATGATGGATATATTTTCAGCCCTAATTGTGGTAGGCCCTCTTATAGTGCCCATAGCCCAAGCTTATGGGATAAATCTAGTCCATTTAGGCATTATCTTTCTAACAAACCTAGAGATAGGCTACTGCACACCACCTGTAGGCATAAATCTATTTATCTCTAGCCTCTTTTTTGAACGCTCTATCTTAAAGCTGTATGTAGCATCACTTCCATTCCTTGCCATCCGTTTGTTTGCCCTAATCATTATTACCTATGTCCCCTATTTAAGCCTATTTTTGGTAAAAATGGTGGTGAAATAATGATAGAGATAGATTGAGATGTAACCTTCATCATTTTTCTATTTACCCCCACACCAAACTTTTTGGTGTGGGGGTTTACCGCAGATTCACCCTGTTAAGTATGTGCTAATAAGCAGTTTGGTTGCTTTTTTATTGAAAGTTATTTTTTACAAGGAGCATTGCTAGTATGGAATTATTTAACAGGGGAACTGAAGAGATCACAGAGCACAAAAGCAAAGCATTTTGGTTCTTCCGGCAAACGGATACCTGTGAGTTGACAAATATATACATTCGAATCAGGCATAATCGACCCGATTCCCCTGAAATTCCTGCAATATTCTTTAAAGAAAATAAAATAGGCGCTTTCTATTATCTTCTTTTTCGTATTCATGAAACTCTTGACAAACCTTTCTCTACTCAACATGAACTACGTCCATCTTTTTATTCCCCCCAGACCAAATCCTTACGAATCCATCCATAATCATCAAGATACCTTATCTTTAACCATTTTCCCTTCCAGCCCACGAGGTGGAAAATTACACCTTGCTCTGCTTTAAAGGCAATCCCGTATTGAATTCCGGGCCCGGTACGAATATTCACTTTATCTGCGGTAACAATAACCGTGTGGGTCTTTGATAGAAGAGGTCGGTAAATCCAACCAACATCATTTTCATAGTCCACCGTTTTTGCCCACTTCCCCTTCTTTTCTAAAATCTTAACGGGGTAATCTTTATAGACCTCCCAGAGAACCTGGTAGTTAGTACCAGGGCCTGACCTAATATTAACCCCGTCTTTCGCAATGCTAGCCATTTCTCCCCAGCAGAGAGAAGCCCAAAGGACAAAGCCCAACATGAATTGCAATACCTTTTTCATGATTCCTACTCCTTGCAAAAGTCTTTTAAGACTTCCCAAAATGGCTCTTTATAGCTCCTGGCTTCATGGCAGGCCATTACCATTTTAGCCCATCATTCCTTTCTATAACAAAAAAGCCAGGTAGGGAATCTTCCTAACTGGCCTATTTTGGCTTTTTCTGGTAGCGGGGGCTTGGAACCTCCGACCTTCTGGTTATGAGCCCCGCTC
>CAZNJP010000041.1:0-15221 GCA_964573345.1 uncultured Syntrophobacter sp.
CAGAGCCTGCCTCTGGGAGTGCCTCACCATTTTGTCTATTTGCAGATAATTTTAGTGGGACTACAGCAAATCCATATCAACAATCTGATGATTTTTGCTTTTATTGTCATTGTTATACTGATGCAAGTAGTTTACAGACACCAAATTTCACCAATTATAATTATAGCCGCACCTTTGGTGGATATACTACTTCTAGCATTTACAGTATTTATAAAGCATTTAATCAGAATTCTTATCATAATCTCTATGATATTTGGGACTTTTCAAAAACATATTTTTCCTCTTTTTTTAAAGAAGATTCAAACCCCTGCTCTGCCTGTCACAATGTGCATTTAGCTAAAAGAAATAAAGAAAATCCTGGTGACCCTAATTATTCAGCCATATCTAGACCTTCTGCTCATAATGAGCTTTGGACCCAAACAATGAATGACTATGCTCCCAATAAATATCAGGCACCTTATCGTCATAATAGCACTGTTTGTGAACCAGATGGTGCTAGTTGTGATTTAACTAGCCAGGCACAAAAAACACCTGATTATGTTACTTTCTGTCAAGATTGTCATGTTTATAATATGGGCAGTTATGGCCTTTCTCATACCCCTATAAATTGGAATACAGATAAACATGGAAATGCAATAAGAAGTAGAAACGAACGTATGGGACAACCTATAATAAAGCCTCCTTATGATGTAACTATATCTAATTATGTCTTATCCTGTCTGGATTGCCATGAACCTCATGGTTCTTATTCATATAGGTATTTAATAAGGAAAGAAGTGAATGGTAATATTACTAATGTTACAGCAGATACTCATGATGACTGGAAAACACTTTGTTTGCGTTGTCATTATAGAGAACATACTAATAAGTCTTGTTCACAATGCCACTATCACGGCAGCGGTAATTTTTAAACTTAATGCAATGATATTTAAAAAGATACTAATTTTTCTAGCCATATTTCTTTTGGGCTGTGCCCCTGTCCTTAAAAAGAGCGGGCTGGGACAAGGGCAGGTAGTCATCTATCTAAGTGCCTCTGGCCCCCCTGTAGACCTAGCTTTTACACTTGATGAGATTTGGCTAGAGGATGCATATGGTGCAAAATTTCCTATCCTTTTAAAGAAAAAGGAGATTGATGCCCTATCTTTGATCAGACACCAGTGCCTTTTGGCCCAAGGCTCACTAAGCGCAGGCTTTTATAATAGGCTCTGTCTTAAGATAAAGGGGGCTACCCTAAAAGGACATCCTCTCTCTTTAATCAATCAAGGCATTTTTGAGGCACCTATCCGCTTAGGTATTTTTCCACAAAGGGTTGTTAGCCTCTTCCTAGACTGGCAACCAGCCAATTCCATAAGAGACAAGGAGCAATTTTCTCCATCTATTCAGGTCTTAAAGGCAAGGGCGGGATTAAAACGCCTGCTGCTCTATGTCAGTAACTCTGGCAACAATTACCTCTCAGTAATAGATCGTGGGACTCACCAGGTAATTGATACCATTACTGTAGGAAGGGCCCCTAAAGGTATGGCCCTCTCTGCTGATAAAAATTATCTTTATGTGGCCAATTCTCTCTCTAGAGACATATCGGTTATAGAGGTTATGACAAATCGGGTAATAGATACCATTTCATGCAGGATGGGCACTGGCCTTACAGAGCTAGTAGTGTTAACAGTCAATAACCGTGATTGTATCTATGTTACTGCCACAGATTCTAATGCCATTTTGGTAATTGATGCCTTAACCAAAAGCATTATTAAAAAGATAGAGGTGGGACAGCGGCCTGTAGGGATAGCTGCTGATCCTGATGGGAGGTATGTTTATGTAGCTAATAGCTATTCTAATAATATCTCCATTATTGATACCTTCAACAATGAAGTTATTGGTAATATAGGTGTAGGAGATAGGCCTAGATATGTTAAGGTCTCTCAGAGATACATCCTGGTCTCAAACAGCGGTTCAAATACCACAATTATACTGAATCGCCTTTCCTTAAGGAAATCATTTACTGTATTTACACCCTTACAACCTGGCAGGATTATTAAGGGGCTAAAGGGCCGGTTTTATGTTACAGGGGAAAGGAGTGATGATATATCTATTATAGATCCATTTGTAAATGTAGCCCTAAGAAAGATCCGTGTAGGGCATTATCCTTCAGGCATGGCCCTAGATATTGATAGAAAATTATTATATGTAAGCAATTTTAAGGATGATACAGTTAGCATTATAGATTTATTAAGGGAGAGAGAAATAGGTAGGATTGCGGTAGGAAATAGGCCTTATGACCTTGCCTTGATTGGAACTAGATAAAGGGTGGATCTGTGAGGACATCTGGGTTGGTGTTGTTTTTGATAATGCTTATGATGTATTTCTTTATTTTAAAGACACAACTTTTTGGGCAAGAGATAACTGGGAACATAGACATTACTTATCAAAAGAGCACAACAGAGGTAGATGGTAGAAAGGAATCATCCTGGAGCCTGTTTCAAAACTACTATTTGGACTACAGTAGCTACCTTACCGCAAATCTGGGCTGTGATTTTGGATTGAGGGTCAACAGGAGGGATAGCAATTATGGAGACCAAACCCTTCTATATCCAACTTTATCACTTAATACTATGAATGAATACTTTTCTGGAAACATCTCCTATGACCGCATAGAACAATTTGGGAATAGAACCCCTGGGTTTAGTACCTCATTTTGGAACATAAATATGATAAGCCAATTAGAAGAGTGGCCCAAGATAAATATACAGTATACACGTTCAAGGGAAAAGGATCACTTGGAGGTACACCAAACAGATACAAAATCAAGCAGCTTTATTGGGGGAATAACCCATGAGTATAAATTTTTAGATATGATGTATAATTATATGCGGACAAGCTCTACAGACCTGGTAAATGATACTAAACAGGTAAGCAATAATCATATCTCCCGTTTAGGTCTGCATCAGGGTTTTTTTAATAATCGCCTTACCCTTTTTGGGGAAGGGGGTTTTAACTATTTTGAGAGTACTGGCTCTGGAGAGCAAAAACGTACACCACAACAGGGATTCTATGGTATAGATGCAACACCTGAGTACAGCACACTTACCCCTGCCCCAGACTTGGTTGATGGAAATTTGAGGGCTATAGCCTTAAAGGTGGAAGAATATACAAATATTGGGGTTGGCCTCTATTATAAGGAAGATGTGGATACTATGTATATATATACGGAAAATTCTTATATATACCAACCTACCATCCCAGCAGAGAAGATAATCTGGGCAGTATATTGGAGCAATGATGAGGGGGAGGAAAAACAGTGGACACTTATCACCTCAAATGCCAATTTTTCTTTTAGTCCAATCTATCACAGATTTGAGATTTTTTTTTCAAAGACCACTGCAAGGTACTTTAAGGTAGTCTATTATCCTGGGACACTAACCCATCCCTTTTCCATAACTGAAATTGAGGTATATGGAGTAGAGGAGACAGCAAAGACCCTTTCAAGGGTCTGGATGGGAAATTTTAATGTTTCAGCCCGTCCCTTACAGAAGTGGACAACGAGTTATCATATTTCTTATTACCGTACTAAGACCTCCCCTGGTGAAATCCTTACCTATACCCTGAGTCAAGGGGCCAACATTACAGGTGATATCTCCAAATACCTCTCCACTACCTTGAGCTATCAGACAACAAAAAGTGTCATGCCAGAAGAAAAGACACGTGTTGATTCATATACCCTAAACCTTCGTTCATCCCCTATAGAGACCCTGACAAGCTCCTTATCATTCACCCATACTATAACAAAATTGCTTTACTCTAAGACAAGAGAAAAAGGGACGCTTTCAAAGGTAGATAGCATTATTCTTAATAATATAATGACTGTATGGGAAGGGGTGGATATCAACTGGGATATTAATATATCACGTGCCCGCAATCCCCTAATGGGAACCAAGTCTTGGCTTATCTTTTCTGATTTATATTTAAGGGCCCTATTGACTAGAAACCTCTCATGGGATATAGGCTATGACCAGAGTTGGCAAAAGACAACAAATGAGGAGACAGAAAAAACTACCTATACAAATATTAATACTACTTTGGTCTATACCCCCTCTCCCCGTCTTTACGGAAGGATATTTCTACAATATAATAAGACAGAGGCAGAAAAGATGTTTTCTCATGAATATGCAGTTGGCATCTTCCTTACGCAAAAGGTGCAATTGAATTTGGTGAGCAGGTTTACAGAGGCAGAGACAGATGAGATGACCCACAGTGTTGACCTTAACTGGAATATTGGGAGGCACTCGAGTATTCGGACTGGATATACATATACTAAATCAACAAATGAGACAGAGGAAAAAAGTACTAGTTTTTATATTAGGTATTCATCAAGCTTTTAAGGAAAGTCTATGAAAAAATTTATACCTTTATCAATTTTAATATTTGTTTTGGCCTGTGGCCGCGGACTGCATTACTATATAAACCCAAAGGCAAACCTCTCATACATAAAAAGGGTAGCTATTTTGCCACTCCAAAATTTTACTAGAGATAACCTAGCCCATGAAAAGATAAGAGACATATTGGAGACAGAGCTCCTACGACTTGGGATCTTTGAGGTAGTTGATCGAGGAGAGATAGATGCTACCCTTAGAGAGCTAAGGGTTAGATCCCCCTCAGAGATAGACCCAAAAATTATAAAGAGGATCTCCCAAAAACTCCTTGTTCAAGCAATCTTTACTGGCTCAGTGGATGAATATAGAAGGGAACAATCTGGTGGGCTTTCTCTCCCAATTGTTACCATTTCTCTTAAGCTCATTGATACCCAATCTGGAAAGGTCATCTGGCAGATCACTGCCAGTGAGAAGGGGGGAGGGGCACTTACTAGACTCTTTGGGGTAGGAGAAAGGAGCCTTACCGAAGTAAGCCATATTTTGATAAGGAGATGTTTAAAAACACTATCTTAATTTACCTGATATTGAACCTGTTTTTTACAACACAAGGGTTCTGTGCCAAATTTTATTTTAGAAAGATTGCCTTTTTACCCTTAAAAAATATAAGTGGAACAAATAATATACCTCAAGATATTGTCAACCGCATTGCTAAGGCTCTTAAAAAAAAACATCACTTTGATGCAGTCCTACCCTCAGATTTAGAGGACTTCCTTTTGAGGAACCGTGTCAGGAGGATGGGTGTTATTACCCAGGCCCAGGCCCAAGGGCTTATGAGGCAGTTTGGTGTGGATGGGGCAATAATTACCTGGCTTGACCTCTATGATAAAGGTGAAAATCCAAAGATAGGGATTGGGATTAAGGTGATTGAGACAAGTACTGGTACCGTAGTATGGGGTAATTATGTCTCCTTAACAGGGCAAGATTTTACCTCTTTTTTTGGTTTGGGGAAGGTTACATCAATTAAACAGTTGTCAAATGAGGCTATAAAAAGGCTAATCAAAAATTTCCCCTCCTCTTTTGAAATTCAAACAGCAAGCAGGGTTGAAAAGACATCATTTGCCATTGAGAGATTTTCCTTAAGTCCTCTGGTTACCCAAGGGGGCCTGCCTGTAGTGGCCTCTTTACGCCTTGTTTCACTTTTAGAGCCCCCAAAGGAAGTTGCCCTCCTCTTGGGTGGTAAGGAGTGGCCACTTAAAAAAAGGGGTAATGGTTGGTGGAAGGGGGAAATTGAGGCACCAAAAAGGCAGGGGAGGTATTTTGCTAGGTTAAAGCTTTTTATGAAAAATGGCATGCTCTCTTTTCTTGATACAGCAACTTCTCTAAAGGTAGACAACACCCCGCCTCAGGTGCGTTTATCATTTGAAAATAAGGTATTTTCTCCAAATGGGGATGGAATAAAGGATGTTTTAATTGTCTTCCCTGAGCTGTTGGTGCCAGATGACATAAAACTCTGGGGTTTTCATATTTATAACCAAAGTGGTGAAATTGTAAGGCAATTTGAAGGCAGTGGAGACCTGCCCCACGGTCTGGCATGGCATGGGGAAAATGATGAGTTTGGAAAAGTTGATGATGGTATTTATTGCCTTGAATTTAGATGTCAGGATAAGGCAGGAAATATTCTGATTAGTAAGAAAACAGAGATTGTAGTGGATAATACTGCGCCCCAATTAAACATATCAGTAAATATAGCAAAAAAGAAGGCAAAATTTGAAATAAAATGCCAAGAAGAGAATGGTATTGATAAATGGCAACTGACCATCATGGATAAAGACGAAAATATTTATAAGATGTTAGAGGGAAAGGGCAAGCCCCCTCCTATGCTTGAGTCCCCATTGTTTGGTAAGAAAGGGCTTTATTTTATAATTGAGGCCTTTGACCTTGCTGGGAATAAGGCAGAGTATAAAGGCCCTTTGATAACACAACAGATAACTACTACAAAACCAGAAAAGAAGGAGAAGGTGCCTATCGGTTGGGATTATAATTTTTAAATTTAAATCATATGGGGAAAATTAAACTATACTTGTTTATTTTCTTTTTGATAGCCTGTGCTCATCCTTCTTATTATTTGGACAAAAATGAAGTGCACAAAATAAAAAGGGTAGCTATCTTTCCATTTCACAACCTCTCAAAGACCCCTCAAGCCAGAGAAATTGTCACCCAAATATTTTTAGCAGAATTGACTAAGACAAACCTTTTTAATATAGAGGAATTGGGAAATATTATTGACTTTATGGTAGAAAAAAGGCTTAGAATAGGTGCAAGCCTTGACAAAGCCAGCTTGCTCCTTTTAAGGAGAAGGTATAAGGTTGATGCAATAATTTTGGGGGATATATTGGTTTTTGATGAAAGAGGGGGCGTGCCATATCTAAACCTGACAGCCCGTATGGTATCTACTGATACAGGCAAGATCATCTGGAAGGCCTCTATTGAAAGAAATGGGGAAGATTATATTAAGGTCTTAAATATAGGTAGGATAAGTTCATTAAATCAGCTAACACAGCGTGTTATTAAGGAGCTGATAGAAACTATGAGTTAAGAGGTGTAAGGAAAATGATGAAAAAGGCCATATGGATTATTTTTTTTATTTTAATGCCTTCAATTGCCTTTTCTTATCTGGCAAAGGTAAATGATGAATTAATTGAGGTTGAAGACTTTAAGGACGCCCTTTCTAGTTTCCATTCTTATATCCAGATGCGTCAAAAGAAGGCCGGGAGGTTGACTGAGAAAAATTTAAAAGATGCCTTAGATAACCTTATTAATCACTATTTGCTGGCCCAGGAGGCAAAGAGACTGGGCCTTGATAAGGAGCCTGATTACCTTAAAGGACTTGATTACTACAGGAGGCGTCTGGCTACAAGGGCCCTTTGGGATGAAGAGTTAAAAAAGATAGATACTAGCGATGAAAGACTGAGGGCCTATTATAAAGATAAAGAGACAAAATGGCATGTTCGGCAGATCTTTACTAAGGAGAGAAAAAAGGCAGAAGAGGCCTTAAGGCGTCTTAAGGCAGGGGAGGATTTTTCAAAAGTGGCCAGGGAGTTTTCAGAGGGCCCTTATGCCTCAAGGGGAGGGGACTTGGGTTTTATCAAAAGGGGAAAGATGGTCAAGGAGTGGGAAGGGGTTGCCTTCTCTCTAAGGCCTGGGCAGTTTAGTGATATTATAGAGACATATGCCGGGTTTCACATTATTAAGCTTGAGGAGATAAAGCTACCCGATATGGAAAAGTTTGAGGAAAAGAAAAAATCCTTAAAAAGAAGGTTTTTAAAGGAAAAGAAAAAGGAGATAGAAAGTGCCTTAAAACTTTCGCTTAGAAAAAAGGCAAAGATAGAGATCAACAAAAAATTGCTTAAGGAGATAAGGTCGGAGGGATTACCAAGTGGTGTTATTGCCTGGGTCAACAATGAACCGATCTTTGTAAAGGACTTCTTCCCCATTTTTAAAAGAAGAACATGGGGCTATAAGGCCATGCAAGAGCGTTGGCATATTGATATTGACTTAGAAAAGATAAAAAATGGGATACTTCAAGAATTAATTGACAGATATCTTATTGAACAGGAGGCATTGAGGCGGGGATATTTTAAGAAAGATAAAAAGCTCAAAAGAGAATTAGCTAAATACAAGAGAAAACTCCTTGTTGATCAATTTAGACGTAAGATCATTGCCCCCCAAATTACCCTGACTGAAAGGGAGTTAAAAGGATATTATGAAAAACACAAAGAGGACTATTTAAGTCCAAACAGATATAATTTGAGGTTAATTAAGGTAAATTCAAAAGAGGAGGCAAGGTCTATTAGGGAGGAGCTCCTTTTAGGGGCAGATTTTGCCCTACTTGCAAGGAAGAAATCCATTTCGGATTCGGCCAAAAGCGGAGGGGCATTGGGCTGGGTCCCAGAGGATCGATTGCCTACAAAGATTAAAGAGGCAGTCTCAAAGTTAAAACCAGGGCAGATTAGCCCAATAATAGAGGATGGCCCTCATTATTCAATCCTTCTCCTTCAAGGGGAGAAAAGAGGCAGCCCCTTTCCATTTGAGAAGGTAAAAGAGAGGGTAAAAAGGGATCTATGGAGGCAAAAATTTAATGAATTTTTAAATACATATCTAAAAAAATTAAAAAAATTTTCAAGGATAAAAATTGACAAAAGCACACTAAAGAGTGTAGAAAGAGATTTTAATATTAGGGAGGCCAAATGAAAAAGTGGTTTATTATTCTATTTATTTTTATTGGCCTCCTTAGTTGTGCCAGACCGCCCGAGAGGCGCCTTGCCATCAAACCATGTGTAGAGTGCCATCAAAAGGAGCTCAAGGCATTTCTTGCCAATAAAAGGGTTCATGCCCCAATAAGAGAAAAGAGGTGTGAGGCATGCCACAGACCCCATGGGATTATTGGTGGTGTTTATCTAAAAAAGGCCTTACCACAGCTTTGTCTTTCTTGCCATAAAAAACAGGAAGTTAAGGGTAAAAATATCCATCCACCATTTAAAAAGGGCAATTGTCTGAAGTGTCACAACCCACATAGTACTAATTACAAATTTCTTTTGAATAAGGGGCCTAGGGTAACTTGCCTTGTCTGCCATACATCAGAAAGATTTAACCAAAAATTTGTCCATCAACCAGCAAAAGACTGCCAGAGTTGTCACTTTCCCCACATGAGTAATTTTCCTTACCTTTTAAAAAAGGAAAAAGATACAGTATGCCTTGATTGTCATAAGACAGAAAATGGGGTCTTTCTTAAGGCCCATAAAGATTATCATCCAAAGGGTACCTATTGCACAGATTGTCACAGCCCCCATAGTGGTAAGGAAAAAGGCCTTTTTAGGCTCTACTCCCATCAGCCCATAAAGGATTGTGATCTCTGTCACCTTGGCCCAAAAAAAGAGAGGCCATTCTCTCTAAAAAGGGCAGGTAATGATTTGTGCTATAGTTGTCACAAAAAAGAAAGGCCACCATTTAATGCCCATTATATCCACCCTCCCTTAAAAGAAAAAAAATGCCTTACCTGCCATGCCCCACATGCCAGTGACTTTAAGGGCATTGCTATAAGCACAGAGAGGCAGTTGTGTCTTAGCTGCCACAAGAAGATGAAAAAAAAGGTGGCTGAACCATTTGTCCACAATCCTGTAGCCAAAGGGGAATGTGTGGTTTGTCACAATCCTCATTCGGCCCCAGAAGAGGGGCTTCTGCCTAAACCCATTGCAGGACTTTGTTATGATTGCCATAAAAGAGAAGATTTTAAAAAGCTATATCAACACTCACCGGCTGCTCAAGAAAAATGCCTTACCTGCCACAACCCCCATGCCTCCTCACAGAAATGGAATTTGACACAGGCCCTACCAAGACTCTGCTACAATTGCCACAAAGAGATGAAAGATGAGTTTGGGAAGATAAATGTCCATACCCCAGCACAAAGGGGAGAGTGCTATAGATGCCACAATCCCCACTCCTCATCCTATAGGTTTTTTCTCCCCACCAGCCGAAGGGGACTCTGTTTTGATTGCCATAAGGAGATGAAACAGGGTTTGACCATCCTCCATCCACCCTTCATTAAGGGAGATTGTGAAAGGTGCCATGAGCATCATGCATCCAACAATCCATCTCAGCTTATCCACTTGGGGGCTGAGGGGTGTTATCCCTGTCATACATCAATAGAAAGGAAGGTAGAAAGTAAGAGATATGTCCATAAACCACTGATCCAAGGAAAGTGCACAACCTGCCATAACCCCCATGGCAGTAAGATACCTGGCCAGCTCTATCGACCCTGGAAGGGGCTTTGCCTCTCCTGTCATGAGGATATAATCAAAAAGGAAGAGAAAAAAAGGGTATTTACCCACAAGCCCATAGAAAAGGGTGAGTGTGGAAGGTGTCATTACCCTCATTACAGCAATTTTCCTAAACTCCTTTTGACCTCAATCTCCAGTGCAAGGCTTTGTCAAGACTGCCACAATTTAAGTGATGAAAATCTGGTAAAAAGGCACCTAAATCGACCACTTAACAATACAAAGTGCACAAACTGCCATACTCCACATAGCTCTACCTCAAAGTCTCTATTTCGTCACTTTCTCCATAAGCCATTTGCCGAGGGTCACTGTGAGGACTGCCATGAAGGATAAAAGTGGACTAAAAATGATAAAAATATTAATGGTTCCGAAAAAAAGAGGAAAACTTAAAACTGCTCTTATTTGTATTACATTTTTCATATTTTTCTCTCTTTCTAGTTTTGTCCGTGCCAATGAAAATACAAACTGCCTCAGGTGTCATCCAAAGATAAAGGCACGCCTGAGCATGGGCAAGGTCCATTCCCCATTAAAACAAAAGGGGTGCACCATCTGCCACAATATACATGCCTCTGATCAGCCCCACCTGTTAAGGAGGCCAGTAAAAGGACTTTGCCTATCTTGTCACAAGGAGAAATTTAGTACCAAATATAGCCATTTCCCAGTAGTTCAAGGGGAGTGTGAGAAGTGCCACGACCCCCACGCCTCCATATATGTTGCATTGCTTAGAAAACCAGAAAATCAAATCTGTTTCAGTTGCCATAAAAAGGAGGAAATCGTCACTGGTAAACACCTTCATCCCCCGATCAAAAAGGGATGCCTCTCCTGTCATAAGGCCCATGGCGGCAATTATCAGTGGCTACTTAATAGAAATTTAAAAGAAATCTGTTTTGGTTGTCATGTTAAGAAAAAAGTCTCTACTTCTCATAATGCCCTGTATATGGAAGGAACTGTCTGTCTTTCTTGTCACAATGTCCATGCCTCAGAAAGTGCCCATCTGCTCCACAGAATAAGCCATCGCCCCTATGCCAAAAGGCAGTGTGGGGAGTGCCATATCCTAGAAGGAAAGAAGATAAGGGGCATAAAAGAAAGAGATCGTTCCCTTTGTCTAAGGTGTCATCCTATGGAAAAAGAGGATAAATCTATTTACAGTCATATCCATGCAGGCCTTAACGAAAATGTATGCCTTGATTGTCACAGTCCCCACCTCTCTGATGAAAAGCCAAACTTAAAGGCTACTTTGCGTTGGCTCTGTTTCAATTGTCATAGAGATGCAAGAAAACGCATCTTAAGCAAATCTAAGGCCTACAAGTATAAGCACCCAGAGGTACTAAAGGGAAATTGCCTAGATTGCCATAGTGCCCATGCCAGCAATTACCTCTATTTCTTTAAAGGAAGGGTAGTTGCTGTCTGTACCAGTTGTCACAAGAGGCAGGCCAAGTTTACACATCCTTTAGGTAAGAAGGCCATTGACCCAAGGTGTAGGGTAGAGATGGATTGTGTTAGTTGCCACAACCCTATGGGGGCAAAGGATATCTATCATATTATATTTGACCACAGAAAGGAGCTCTGCATCCAGTGCCACAAGATAAAGACATAAAACGGATTATATTTGGAGCCATAATGAAGAAGCTTTACTTTTCATTTTTAATTTTAATTTTGAATTTTTCATTTTTAATTTTGAATTTTCATTCTGCCCATGCCTATCTCAAGGCCAAGGTAGTAACGGTAATCTATGGAGAGGAGAAAATAGGTGCTTTTAATCAACCCCAATCTGTATATTTTGATGAGAAGAGGGGTAGGCTCTATGTGGTGGATACGCTAAATAACCGTTTAATTTCATATGACAAAAACTATAAGTTTCTCTCCCAATTTAATGCCGAGGGTAGGCTGAAGGTGCCTGTCTCTATGTTAAAAGACAAAAATGGGCATCTTATTGTGACAAATAAGGGAGAGGGGAGTGTTCTGATCATCTATCTTAAGGAGAAATTAATAAAGACCATTGACTTTAAAGGGATTTTCCCAAGACCTGTCCCTTCCTATCTTGCCCTTGATGAGGATGGCCGTCTCTACATCCTGGATCAGGCATACAAGAGGATTTTGATCTTTTCCCCCAAAAATGGTGATTATAAATTCTTAAAGGCCATAAAGGAGCCAAAGTGTGCTGGATTTAGCGATATAAAAATCTTTGACAGGCATATATACGCCCTAGATAGCCTTTTGGCAAAGGTCTTTGTCTATGATCAGGAGGGCCGTCTTGTCCGTTCTATTGCCCTTAGATCATTAAGATTTCCAGTGAGCCTTGCCCTGGATAGGTATGGTCGCCTTTACATATTAGATGGGCACCAAGGGAAGGTATTTATATTTAAGGAAAGTGGTGAGGTTATAGGGGAAATAGGAAGAGGTGGCTGGAAGGAGGGAAGGCTTTATTACCCCCGCTACCTCCTCTTTGATAAGGAAAATCGCCTATATGTAGTAGATACAGGAAATAACAGGGTTCAGGTATTTAAGATTAAATAATTGACAATATATGGGAAAAATGTTATAAAACAAGAAAGGGAGTAATATAAGTTAATTTTTTTTAAAGGCAAAAAAGGGGAAGGAGGTGAGAAGGATGAAAAGGGGAGCAGTGGTATTTGTGGGAATTATTGTTGCTTTTCTTATGGTCTTTGGGAGTCCAGCAATGGCAAAGGTAACGGGTCCATGTGCAGACTGCCATACGATGCACTATAGTCAAAATGGGGTTAGTACTGGATATCCCTCTGGAGGCCCTTTTAGGGCATTAACAATTGGAGATTGTGTTGGTTGTCATAGTGGTGCAGAAGCACGCAGAGGAGATAACAATGAAATACCAGTTGTATTAAGGACAGTTGAACCTTCGGGGACTGGACCTGGAAAGAGCCTTGCAGGTGGTGATTTCTACTGGGTTGATGCTGGCAATCCAACAAAGGGACATGATGTGATAAATCTGCCAAATATCACTGGAAAGGATGCAAATATGCCTAATCTCAATCCACCTGGTTGGGACCCGGCTGCTACGTCTGGTCTTGCCTTTGGCCAGGTAGCAGGTGGTGAGGCCAATTGGAGCAGTCAGCTTACTTGTGCAGGTAAATATGGTTGTCATGGCAGACATGATGTCGATGATGATTACGCAGCGATAAGGGGTGCCCATCACGCTGATGATAGTTGTCTTAAACCAGGCTCAGTAGATGAATCAGCCCAAGGGGCTGATATTGGAACAAGCTATAGGTTTCTTGCTGGTATCCATGGTATTGAAGACGATGACTGGGAATGGACAGCTACTGATGGAACAACTGACCACAATGAATATAAAGGTGTGAATGTAAATTCTAGCTATTCTAAGAAGACCACAATTAGTTACCTTTGTGCTGAGTGTCATGGTCAGTTTCATAGCGATATAGGCGGAACTAGTAGCCCTTGGTTAAGGCATCCAACAGATATCTATCTACCCTCTGATACAAGTAAAGAATATTACAAATATAATGGCGGTACTGGTTCAGACAATCCTTATAGTGTAGTTGCCCCTGTAGGCAGAGACATACTACCTGCTAATGGCTATCCAGATGCTACAATTACCCCAGGCTCTGATGGCTCCGTTGTCCTTTGCATCTCATGCCACCGTGCCCATGGTTCTGAATATGATGACCTTCTAAGATGGGATTATAGTACAATGACCGCTGGTCAATCTCCTACACCTAATGAGGGTTGCTTTATCTGCCATACAACAAAGTAATAGGATTAACCCTAAAACGGTAAATGGGGTGAAGTGATGAGAAGGAAGCTTATTTTTCTTGGTATTTTTATTGGTCTGATTTTCTTTCCCCCTTCTGTTTTTGCTTATGTTTCAGGGCCTTGCTCAAACTGCCACACAATGCATTATAGTCAGGATGGACAGCCACTAGGCACTGATGGTCCTCATCAGTATTTACTCATTGAAAAAAAAGGGGGCCACCATTCTAGCGCTTGTGTAACCTGTCATTCCTCTCAAACCTCTTCCACTTATGAAGACTTAGGTGGTTGTAAAGTCCCTATTGTTTTTTATTATGGCAGTTCAGCCCCTACTTCTTATCTTGCAGGTGGCAATTTTTGGTGGGTAAAGGAGGGACTTGGTAATGATGACACAAAGGGACACAATGTGTTTCTTGATGAGGATGATGATAACCTTGAGAAGGCACCTGGCGATGTAGGTTTTGCCAGCTGTGGTTCTAATTCTTGCCACAAAAATTTAAGTAAACCCTTTTCAGGGATGGCAGAGCTTGATGGTAAATATGGCTGTGAGGGATGTCATCTTAATGTAAAACACCACGCAAATGATCATCCTAATGGTGAGTCAGGTTTAGTAGATTCTGCTGATAAAGGCTGGTATCGCTTCTTATCAGGACATATGACCGGAGATGGACATGGAGTTGAAGGCTATGAACATGGCGAGTGGGAGGCAGGTCTTCATGATGGTGGAGATCACCAAGGTGCTACTGACCACAATGAGTATTTAGGTGATGATTCAAAAACTACTGGTTATGGTTTTACCCTTGGTCATACTACCACTGCCTTTTGCACCGGCTGTCATGGTGTGTTTCACGATTACCAATATGATAATGGTTGGATTCGCCACCCTTCAGATGCAGTGATACCAAATGAGCGTGAATATCAATATGTAGGTGGTGATAGTCATTTATATGATCCACTTTCTCCTGTAGCCAAGCCTACCGTGGATACTACACCTGATACAACCGTCAATCCTGGCACAGATATGGTCATGTGCCTTTCCTGTCACAGACCACATGGGAGTCCTTATCCTGATTTGTTAAGGTGGGACTATACGGAACAGATTGCAGGTGGTGGCGGAAACGATAAAGGCTGCTTCTACTGCCATACCCAGAAAAATGACTAGACTTTAGAGGTAATGGAAAAAATCTTTCCATTACCTCTCCTATCAAAATTTTCCTTGTGTTACGGGCCATGGTATATACCCAGTAAATGGGTAAATGGGCCACGTTATTTA
>CAZNJP010000042.1:0-3303 GCA_964573345.1 uncultured Syntrophobacter sp.
GTTTCCCGGATTTACCGTGATCTCTGAAATTAAAGTAATCCTTATATAGATATTACTTTACCTGCTCCTCCTTCCACCCATTTCTCTGGATACAAAGATTTTATTTTTGACTTATACATTGTACAGTGGCAGGCACAAACTAATTCTAAATCCTTAAGCAAATCAAACTCACTAAATCCATGTAATCCTCCAACAAGCGCATAGACCTTCCCAAATTGTGAGGCTGCTTCAAGGATATTTCCCACACCAGGATGGGAACATCCAGCAATTACCACTAATCCTTTATCTGTTTTGACTACTAGAGACTGTTCTATTCCTAAAAGCTCACCGGTAGTAAATACCTTTTCATGGATTTGAAGGGGTTCCTTAACGCTGATTACTTCTTTAGCCTCAAATGGCCTATAGAAAGAGCTTGGAAGGTAAAGTTTGACCTCTTTATTCTTTTTTAGAAAATCTGAAAGCCCTCCACTATGGTCAAAATGAGAATGAGAGATGACTACTTCACTAATGGAGGCAGGGTCGATATTAAGCTTTTCCATATTGTAAAGTAGTATAGTCCCACTTCCACCTGTATCAAAAAGAATCTTTGGAGTGTCCTCTATTTCTACCAAACAAGAAAAGCCCCAATCAGCCTTTAGCCCCTTGGTATAAACATCATTGTCATAAACTAAAGTAATCTTCATTTTTTCCTCCTAATTTATAAGTTAGAAAAGGACCAGAGCCAATTTTTTTCTATAGTTTTTGGTTAGCTCGTTACCATCACCTAAGATGTTGAATATACTCAACATGGCCTTTCTCGCACCATCATTCCTAAAGCCTCTATCTTTCATCACAATCTCTAGAAGTTGTTCTAAGGCATCTTCGTATTTTCCTTCTAAAGCAAGGCAGGAGGCCTTTGAATACTTTTTATCCAAATTTTTATTACCTTCTTTACCACAGTTCTTGGCAAATTTTATAAATGACTTAATATTTATAACTTCATTGGTATCTTCATTAATGGCCGCAATTAGATCCTCAGCCTTGTTAACGTTGCTCTCTCTTAAAAATATCTTGGCTAAAGAGAGTTTGGCCTTTGTATTGGCTGGCTGTATATCTAAAATGGCTGTGTAAACTCTTTTAGCATCTTCATATTTCCCAAATTCTTCATTATTTTTGGCCTTTTCAAAAAGCTTATCTATTTCGGTTTTTGCGTATTTTGATATTGTTGCCCTTATGCTTGATTCTGGCAAAGCACCTACAAATCCATCTATAACCCTTCCATCTTTAAATATTTTTACATTAGGAATGCTTGTAATATTAAACAGCATAGCTATATTTGGGCTTTCTTCAGTATTTAACCTTGACAATATAAATGCCCCACCGGCTTCAATAGCAAGTTTTTCAAGAATAGGTGTTAACAGACGGCAGGGCGCACACCATGGTGCCCAAAAGTCCACAACTACAGGAACTTGTTTTGACCTTTCTATTACTTCTGTTTGAAAGTTGGACTCATCAACATCAATTATATATTTGGCCATCTTCAATGCTCTTAGTAATCCTACAGGAAAAATTTAATATATTTTACTTAGACAATTTATATTGTCAATGGCGGATAATTTTATGAGTGATAATTTGCCTACTTGAGCAACACATCCAGCTAACGTAATATATTATATATATTTATGGCCAAGATTGAAATTACTATTCTGGGAACAACTGCTGGTATTCCAACAAAAGAAAGGGCGCATCCATCTATATACCTGAGCTATAGAGATAGAAATGAATTTTGCTATCTATTTGATTGCGGGGAAGGAACACAAAGGCAGATGCTTCTGGCTAAATTAAACCATATGAAATTAAATGAGATTTTTATAACCCATTGGCATGGAGACCATTATCTTGGTCTACCTGGGTTAATAGATACCATGGGTTTTGAAGATAGAGGAAAACCTTTAAGTATTTATGCACCAGAGGCAAAAAGAATTAAAAACCTTTTAAGTTTAGGGTATTCTGCAAAAAGGTTTGACGTCATATCAAAAAATGTCCCGAGTAAAGGTCTTGAAATAACAAATCTCCTAGAAACAGATAACTTTAAAATTGTATCAACACCTGTAGAACATGGCATACCCGCTGTTGCCTACGGCTTAATAGAGAAGGACAGAATCAATATTGACAGGGAAAAGGCAAGAAAAGTAGGGTTACCAGTTGAAGGATTAATTTACAAAGAAATAAAAGAAAAGGGTAGGGCAGTTTTTAAGGGAAAAGAAATTAAACTTAAAGATATTTCTGTAATAAAAAGGGGTAAGAAAGTCGTCTATTCTGGGGACACAGAGATATGTGATAATTTGATCAGGCTAACTGAAAATACAGATTTATTAATTCAAGATTGCACATATTTTGATAACCAAAACTTTGAAGGGTATAGGCATGCCTCACTCAAGGATGTTATAGAAATGCTAAAAAAAGTAAATGTTAAACAGGTTATCTTAACACATATTAGCAGAAGGTATAAAGACCTATATGATTTGAGAAAGCGAATAAAAGATTATCCCACATTAAAAGTAGCAGAAGATTTTATGAAAATTAGCATTTAGCATAACTATTCAGCTACAGGTTTACGCTGATTACTAGGAAGGTTGATGTTAAGGAAAGAGAAGGTTAATTTACCACTCAACCTTAACCTTTTCCCTGCTAAATAGCACTCTGCAATATATGCTTGGTAAGCCTTATGGCTTCTTCAGGTAATGCTGCTTTCAATAAGAGTCCTTTGTTTTTATAGTTTTCAAATATAATATCCACATCAAAACCCAATAGGATTACTTTTCTTTTATTCTTTAATGCCAGAGCAATCTCTGAAATGGTGCCAGCTCCGCCCCTACATGCAATGATAATATCGCTTGAGAGCACAAGGATAAGGTTTCTGGCATCACCCATTCCAGTGAGTATTTGGATATCAATATATTTTGAAGTCTCGGTAGCATCTTTACCAGGAAGTATTCCCAGGGTTATTCCCCCATGCTCTTTACACCCCTTTGCCGAGGCCTCCATGATGCCTGCTGACCGACCTCCGTTTAAAAGAATCCAACCTTCTTTGGCAATCAAGGCACCCAGCTCATAGGCGTACCTTTCATCCTCTCCACTGGCTTTTCCTCCTCCAACAACACCGACAATGCTCTTTCTCATTTCTTACTCTGTTTTAAAGCCTAAATGTCTATTCGTTGATTCGTCAAATAGTAAAACCCTTCATTGTTAACCGCTTCCTCTGTTAGGTTTATTGAGTTTATTGTGTTTCTTGAGTTTAACCCAAGAAACTATATAACCCCA
>CAZNJP010000042.1:3403-14628 GCA_964573345.1 uncultured Syntrophobacter sp.
TATTCATAATCATGGCCTAAAAGGTGCTGATTTCCTATTCTAACCCTTTTTAATCCTGCCTCTTTAGCTGCCTCTAAACATCTAAAGGCATGGGCAGCAGATGTAGTGGGTAGGTCTTTCATAAAAAAATGGGGATAAAAGCCTAATAAGCTGTAAGGAATTTCTGGGTCTAAGCTGGCTATAAAAGAGGAAATCTTCCTTACTTCGGTTATATCTACATAACCTGGGACCAGCAATGTACTGGCAACAAGAAATGGTGGCTCCTTACGCTCTTTTATTAATCCAGAGAGCCACTTAAAATTATTCAATGTTTGTTGGTTAGAAACACCACATAATGCCTTATGTACAGGTTCATGCCAGGTCTTAAGATCAAATTTAATGCATCCCCCTGTCTCCAAAGAAAACTGAGCCATCTTCTTTAAAACCTTTGGATTTACTGAGCCATTTGTCTCCCAGCAAATACGCAAAATGCGCCCTCCCTTTTTCCTTAATGCAGCCTTTACTGCTGCCAATGCATGGATAACTTGGGGAGTAGGGTCTCCTCCGAAAAAGCAAACACAACTTACATTTTCTCTTAATGCAGCATTTGTTAATTCTTTAATGCTTACCCAGTTTGGTCGCTTTATACCATATTTAAATGTCCAGTTTTGACAATAAAGGCAGTTGAAATTGCATGCTTGATAAAAAATAGCAAGATTATAATAGCCATATTCTGCCTCTGGCCTAATGGCATATTTTGGATAGCCTGCACCTGTTCCCCCTGGGCATACCCAGTCTGCAACGCAATTGGTAGGCAAAGGGTCATAATAAAAGCTCAAATTACCCTTACTGACACCCCCAATGATTCTGTCATTTTTATTTTCTCTAATTCCACAAAATCCCCTCTCACCCTTGCCTATCTTACACATGTTGGCACACAACTCACAGATATGGCCATTTTCTGTTTTAGGAATGGAAAGTGGTAGTCCAAAATTGACTCTACTTTTTTTATGGACCTTAAAAATCTCTCGAGATATCTCTTTCCAATGCTCTATAATACAGTGGTAACAATATCCTAGGGTGTTAGAAATAGTTATTGACGACCTTCCACAATAGCGGCATTCACCCATGAAATCATAATATAATGAAAATTGCCATCAGGCAATTGCCATTTATTTATAGTGATAAAAAAAAGAAATTGACCAAGCTTGTTAAAGTTGCTAAAATGAATCAAGTTTTAAAAAGGGGGTTAAAATGAAAAAGATTTGTTTGTTTTTGTTATTTTTTGTGTTGTGGGTAAATATAGTTTCATCGGCAAGTGATAAAGTAGTGATGATTATTGCCCATAGTAATTTTCGTGATGAAGAGCTCTTTAAAACCAAAGACGTTTTAGAAGATAAAGGGATAAAGGTGACTATAGCCTCATCTGCCTTAAGCTTGGCAAGGGGTATGCTGGGAGGAACTGTCAAGCCTGATATCTTGATTGACCAGATTGATGTAAAAAATTATGATGCTATAGCGTTTGTAGGTGGTATAGGTGCATCAGAGTATTGGGAAAATCCTATGGCCCATAAGATTATAAAGGAGGCAATAGAAAAGAAAAAGGTAATAGCTGCTATTTGTATTGCACCTGTGACCCTGGCAAAGGCAGGTATACTGAAAGGTAAAAAGGTAACGTCCTGGCATGATGTAGCAAATAAATTAGCAAAGGAAGGGGGCATTTACACAGGAAAGGATGTAGAAGTGGATGGTCTAATAGTTACAGCAGCAGGCCCAAGCGCGGCAAAGGGGTTTGGAGAGGCCATTTTAAAGGCCCTTGGAAAATAGGAGGAATGAATGAGTCAAGTAGTTGTAGTAGGGATGCAATGGGGGGATGAAGGTAAAGGAAAGATTATTGACCTATTGGCTGAAAAGGCTGATATAATTGTGCGCTTTCAAGGGGGAAACAATGCTGGCCATACTATTGTAGTAAATAAGAAAAAATACATCTTTCATTTGATTCCCTCAGGCATTTTCCATGATGGTAAAATGTGCTGCATTGGCAATGGTGTAGTAGTAGATCCAAAGGTTTTGCTTGAAGAAATAGACCGTTTAAAGGCCTATAACATTGAGATAAGTCCACACAAACTCTGTATAAGTGAAAGGGCCCATGTTATTATGCCCTACCATAAGCGTATTGACATAGCAAGGGAAAAGAAAAAAGGGAAAAAGAGGATTGGAACCACAGGAAGGGGAATTGGCCCTTGTTATGAGGACAAGGCAGCTCGAACAGGCATTAGGATAATAGATCTCATAGATAAAAAGCCATTTCTTAAAAAGTTAAAAGAAAGAATAGAGGAAAAAAATTTCTATTTGACCCAATACCTACATGATGAACCTGTTTCCTTTAAAGAAATTGCAGATACATATACTAAATATGGTGAAGTATTAAGACCGTATGTGGGAAACGTCACCCAATTGCTTTGGCAGGCCAAGGATAAAGGAAAAAATATACTTTTTGAAGGGGCACAAGGCACTCATCTAGATATAGACCATGGCACTTATCCTTATGTGACTTCATCTAATACACTAGCAGGGAATATATGTGCAGGTGCAGGGTTTCCTATTACAGCCATTGATACAATTATAGGTGTGTGTAAGGCCTATACTACGCGCGTAGGCGGTGGACCATTCCTTACCGAACTAAAAGGAACCTTTGAAGACTCCTTAAGGGAAAGGGGTGGAGAATATGGAGCTACTACAGGTCGTCCTAGGCGCTGTGGTTGGTTAGATCTGGTAGCAATAAAGCAGTCTATACGTTTGAATGGTGTCCAGCAGCTTGCCATCACAAAATTAGATGTTCTCACCGGGCTTGAAAAAATAAAGATTTGTATAGATTATCAATATAATGGAAAAAAGATGGAGTTTCTGCCTGTAGAAACAGATATCTCTGCAAAATACACTCCTATTTATGAAACACTGCCGGGATGGAAAGAGGATTTACAGGCAGATTGGGATAGTTTGCCAAAGGCAGCAAGAGATTATTTGGATTACATTAATCAATTTACAGGCGTACCCTTAAGTATAATATCCATAGGGCCAAGGAGGGAAGAAACAATTTTATTAAAAAAACCCTTTGGAGAAACAGAAGATGCTTAAAAATGTTAAAATTACTTTTCTTATCTTTGTTTTCTTATTTACATATTTAGTTGGTTTAGTATCTGCCAATGAAGGTCATTCTTTACCACCAAGTATGCAGGAGCTTGTGGAAGACATGCATCATCAGATAGAAAGTTGGATATCAAAACTAGAAAATATGGAAAAGGACCCCTATCTACCTACAGGGAAAAGGGCTGTTATTAAGGCTCTAAAAGACATATTAATCCATGCAGAAAAATTATTAGATCGCCTGTTACCGTCTGAACCCAAGATAAAGAAGACAAAAAGCCTGAAAGGTGGTAAGCGTTCACAGGTTCAGCGTTACCTTTCTTTTGTTTAGCTTGCTCGTAGGACGGTTTAGATTTCGGTGAACCCCTGCTCTGAACCTTTAAACCTTTAAACCTCTGAACGCTTATGGTCTTTTTACAAAGGAATGGGAGAAAATTATGAAAGAGGCTGTGCTTTATGAGAAATTAAAAGACAAGAAGGTGCGTTGTAAGCTATGTGGTCATCGTTGTCTAATTAAGGAAGGGAAGAGAGGTATTTGTAAAGTAAGGGAAAATACGGATGGAAAATTATATTCCTTGGTCTATGGAAAGGTTGTGGCAAAGCATAATGACCCCATTGAGAAAAAACCATTGTACCACTTTTACCCAAGAAGCTTATCATTTTCCATCTGTACCGTGGGTTGTAATTTCAAGTGTCTGTTTTGTCAAAATGCAGATATCTCCCAAATACCTGAAGACCAGGAGGAGATTTTGGGTTGGCCTGCTACTCCTGAAGAGATTGTGAATGAGGCCACCCAGCAAAGTGCCTCTTCTATTTCCTATACCTATACAGAACCTACTATCTTTTTTGAATTTGCTTATGATGTTGCAAGGTTGGCAACAGAAAAAGGGCTAAATAATATATTTGTAAGCAATGGGTTTATGAGCAAAGAGGCAATAGAGACTATTAGACCTTATCTCCATGCAGCCAATATAGACCTAAAATCATTTAGAGAAAAATATTATAAGGAGATTTGTGGTGGAAGATTAAAACCAGTGCTAGATACCATTACCAATATGGTAAAGATGGGCATTTGGGTAGAGGTAACCACCTTGCTCATCCCTACACTAAACGATTCTGAAGAAGAATTAAAGGACATTGCTCAGTGGATTTATAAGCTTAATCCTGATATTCCTTGGCACATTAGCCGCTTTTACCCTACATACCGCTTGACAGATGTCCCTCCTACCCCTATATCTACTATCCATAAGGCAAGGGAAATTGGCCTAAAAACAGGACTACACTATGTCTATAGTGGGAATGTGCCAGGGGATGAGGGTGAGAATACCTATTGCCCTAAATGCAGCACATTACTTATTGAACGCTATGGATACTATATCCCACAATATAACATCAAAGAAGGACGCTGCCCAAACTGTGGCGCCAAGATATCAGGGGTAGGCTTATAGTAATTCCCAAATGCCAAAATCTAAGTGCCAAATGAAATCATTTTTTTCTGCTACAATCAGTCCTGTTTTTGGTCCATATACCTTCTCCTTAATTTGACAAAAATTTTCTTAGGTGCTGATATCACAGCAATGGGCAGGGAAAATCATTTAGAAGAAGCAAAGAAGCTCTATCAGAAGGCACTGGAGGGATTTAAAAAAGCAAAAGAGAAAAAAGATGGCATAGTTTTAAGAGATGCCTGTGCAAAGGGATGGCTTTCTGCTATGGAAGCAACCAATACCCTTTTGATCAAAAAGGGGGTCAAAGAAAAAGAATTACCAAAGACAGATAGAGGAAGAAGGTATATTGTCTTTAGATATAGTGACAAGGAACTTAGGCGATTTTATTTATCCTTAAGGGAAAGTCTTCATATAGAAGGTTACTATGATGGAACTCTAAACTTTGACGGAATGGAGGAATATTTAAGTGACTTAAATTTGTATATACAGAAAGTTGAAGAGCAGTAGCCATTTTTATGGCAATACCACCTATAACTATATATTTAACCCTATTTTTTTTTAATACCTTGCATATTTTAGAAAGAAAACCCACTAGTTTCTCTGCCTCTTTAAGGCTTTTATATTTTTTGACAAACATAATTAGCCCCTTAACAAGACCTTTTTATTTTTTAAAAAATCTCTATTCATATACATAAATGTGCACCACCCCAGGTTCTAGAAAAAATACACTTTCTTCTACCTTCTTTTTAAAAGAAGAGAATGTGATAAAATACTTTTCTTTTGCATTAATGACCTTTAATGTCCTTATACCCGAAAGGGTAATAACTGGGTCAATAGCAATAGCACAAACAAT
The DNA here is from genome assembly GCA_964573345.1 of uncultured Syntrophobacter sp. Classification (GTDB taxonomy): domain Bacteria; phylum Desulfobacterota; class Desulfofervidia; order Desulfofervidales; family DG-60; genus CAZNJP01. The sequence goes on from CAZNJP010000042.1 coordinate 8,828, forward strand.
TTCATTTTCTCTATCTAGGCCAATAAGTGCAATAGGCTCTTCTGGCCTCCTTGGTGGTCTATAGCAAGGTACAGGGATAAGACCATTTTGCATCAGAAAATTAAATAAAGTACATTTAATGGTCTCCTTAATAATTACCTCATGTCTTAAATTTGGAGGTAATTTGGTCAAGGCCTTTTTTATATGCACCTTAATATTTTCTTTCACTTAAGGATAACTCCCAAATTTAAGGTAAAGGAAAATGATCCTTTTACCTTCTATTCTGACTTCTGTTTTCTGTCTTCTGACTTCTTTCCAGTGCTTGCTTTATCAGCTTTGGAATCAAAGGCAAATCTTCATCCTGTACTGTCCTTATATCTAGTAAGATTTCATCTTCTTCAATACGACCAATAATTGGAGGGCTTCCATAGCGCAATCTTTCTTCAAATTTAGTCACAGAAATATTCATGGGCTTAATAACTACTACAAATGTAGGCAGTGTTTGAATGGGCAATGCCCCTCCACCTACACGTGAAATACTTTCTTTTATTTGAATAGTAAGCCCTTCTATGTGCTTGAGCCTATTTTTTAAGCGCCTTGCACGCATGTATATGGTTTTTGGAGAGGTTGTAAGAAGACGGAGTGTAGGGATTTTCTTTATAGCCAATTCCTCATCCTTATAGAGTTTCAGTGTACTTTCTAAAGCAGCCAAGGTAAATTTATCGATACGAAGTGCACGATTTATAGGATTTTTCTTGATTTTTTCAACAAATTCCCCTTTCCCCAAGATTATACCTGCCTGGGGTCCCCCTAAAAGCTTATCTCCGCTAAAGCTCACTACATCCACACCTGCTGAGATCACCTCTTGCACTGTAGGCTCTTTTTCCAGGCCATATTTAGAAAGCATAATGAGATTTCCACTCCCCAGATCCTCTACTACAGGAATATGATATTTTCTCCCCAATTCTACCAATTCTTCCAATGAAACCTCTTTGGTAAACCCAACGATCTTATAATTGCTCATATGAACTTTAAGCAATAGGGCAGTCTGTTCATCAATGGCATTTTCATAATCATAAAGATGGGTGCGATTAGTAGTGCCCACTTCTATTAAGATAGCCCCAGAGCTTTTCATAACATCTGGAATTCGAAAGGAGCCCCCAATTTCTATTAACTGCCCACGTGAAACAATGACCTTCTTTCCATATGCCAGGGTGTTTAAAATAAGAAACACCGCCCCTGCATTGTTATTTACTACCATAGCTGCTTCTGCCCTGGTCAATTCACACAAAAGCGGTTCCACATGGCTATAACGAAGGCCACGTTTCCCTTTTTCCAAATCAAATTCTAAATTGTTATAATGTTTTGCAACTTCTATTAGATGGGAAATAGCCGAATTTGAAAGTAGTGAGCGGCCCAAATTTGTATGTATCACTACTCCAGTCGCATTAATGACCTTTTTTAGCCTATTTTCCAATTTTTCTTCTAGTTTTTTCTTTACTCCTTCTGAAAGGTGGCTTTCTTCTAGTCTTACTAATCCTTTATTTTCTAATATCTTCCACCTTTCTTTCTCCAAAACCTCTCTTATGGCCTCTACTACTAACCTTCTGGGATATGTTTTGAGTAACCCATTTACCTTTTCAAATTTTAATACCTCATTGACTTGAGGTATATTGCGGAGATGTGTCTTCATATTTACCTTATCCATATTTGTAACCATTCGGCCACAGATTTACGCTGATTATCTTTGTTTCACCTAACTCTTACCCGCATCTTCCTTCCCCTAGTGGGCTGACTTTTACCCACACATGAGACCGTGACTATATTTATCTTTTCAGCCTTTTATTTCCCCTCCACTGGTGGGAGGGGCTAGGGGAGGGAGATAGATTAAGATTTTCCACCCCCACCTAGCCTCCCCCATCAAGGGGGAGGAATGTTAGTTTTGACAGTTTGCTGAACAGTTACAAATAATAAAACATAGCTAATTTGCTGTTATGTCAAACTATTTCAGCACCCCCGTGTCAAGTGTGTCCGAGTGTCAGCCCCATCAAAGGGGAGGAATTTGTGAGTGAGACTCAGGTCATTTCACGGGGTGAATCTGTGGCTAAATAATTATCCATATTCTTCCATAAGTGCTTCAATCTCTAGTGTAGGATAGAAACGTTTAAAGTCTAAGCACTCCACCATAGCCTTAATAAAGGTACGAGTACAGATAAAGGCATAGCCTTTGATGAGATCAAATATCTGCCTTTTTTGCTGGTGTGTTAATTTCACCCCATATACCTTTCCATATAAATCTACAAAGCGATAAAAAAAGTATTCTAAATATTCTGGGGGAATGGGCTCTAATTCAATTTGATAGATATTGTATTCAGAGACTAAATCCATAGAAAAATCAGGGGTAAGGGCAAATACTACCTTAAAATATGTAGGCAACTGATGTATGTAGGGTAAAGGACGATGGCCCGAATATACCAAGCCAGTACGTTCCCCTTTGTAACAATCTTCTTCCTTTAATACCCTTTCTTCAAATAGGTCTGGCTCATCATTTGATACCAATATAAGTGCCCTAAAGAGGTTTAATGCCCTTTTCCACTCATAACTATATCGGTAAATTCTAGCACTTTCTGTTTCGTCAAAAAGCAATATAAGCCCACATGCACCCAGATATTCTTCCAAGGCCCGACTTAGGCCAGAAAGGATCAAGCAGTATATGTTGGCAGCGGTGCTGTGATCATAAAGCACTCCCCACTGTCTAAAACTGCTATCTTTCCCTTCAAGCCATGCCCACATCTCCTCTGTATCATTTTTTTCCCTGATGCATTTTAAGACATCCTTTAGAATAGGGTGGTCATTTAATGCATCTTTTTTGGCCAACAGGCGCAGTGCCTGCTCAAAATTCAATATCTTTTCTTTATAAGGTACACTAAAATTCTGCACCAAATGGCGGTATACCCTCTTTGGGAATCCTGCCTGGGCATCCATAGGGTCAATTCCTACAGAGGCCGTAGCATAGTTTAGTTCCAATGCATGTGCCCTTAAATTCTCAATTATATGGGTCTTTCCTGCCCCGTATTCCCCCTTTATTACCAATGTGCCCGAGGTCTGATCATGGAGCCAGGTATCAATCTTAGAGAGCTCTCTTGCCCTCCCTACTGTCCAACCCTTAATAAATTGTGTTGGAACAATGCCAGACCTAAAGGCCTCTATTACCTCCCTCTTTCCCCTTTCAGGAGAAAAAATAGGCCTTACTTTGAAAGTGGGTGGAACAAACACAGATTTTGGCAAAGGTGGCCTTTCTTCTAAAAAGATAAGGTGGCGGCCCTTTACCCACATCATAATCCTATTCTTAAAACTCACCAGATATTCATGGCCACGGTGTCTAGTATCTAATACTACCCCATCACCTAAAGTAGGATGTCTTACCCTGACCTTTTTCATCATATTCCCTCTGGGCTAGCCAGCATTTTGTAAACAGCCTCTGCATCAGAGGCTATTTTTGGATTGTGTTTTATAAGATGAAATCCCTTTATAATGCCCTGGACAAAAAGGCGCATATATCCAATGTCACCAAACCGCCTTTCATATGCCTCTTGGGCAATAAGGCTAATTATATTGCTAATCTCGGCATCAAAACGTATCCCATAGGCAATTTCATAGATATTCCTTAGTTTATTCCCTATATCTTCTAATAGTCCTATGGGGTCATCCTTTGTCTTTTCTAATTTAATCTTTACACCAGAGGGGTTAAAAAAATTAAATATAGATGAGATCCTTTGCCTCAATGCCTCATATACATGAGAAGGACCCTCAAAAAAGCGCTCATCCGGTAAGGCATAAAGTACCATTACATGGCGAAAGGATGTGTGCACACATGCATCAATAAGTTCCCTTAGATTTGATAATACTAATTCCCTTTGACGTGTGCTGAGGCTAGAGATTTGCTCTACTTCATCAAAGAGGATAATAAGGCCACTATGACCTATGCCTTTTACCCATTGCACAAGGGAACGTATCATAGAAAATGCATTGCTTCTATCAATGGGCACCAAAATACCAAACTTTTTGTGCATCTCTCTATCATAACCTTCTAGTTTCAACCATTGTAAAATCTGACGAAAATCCTCTTCCTTTTCACGATATAGTGCCAAAAATGCCCTGGTTACCGCCTTAGAAAAGTTTATATTCTCAATATTTCTCTCAATAGAATGCAGATATTGCTTAATCTCCTTTTCTAATTGCTTTTCATTAATCCCTGCTTCCTTAAAAAGACCTATTTGCCTCTCATACCAGGCTACCAAAAATGGCTCAATACCCTTCTCCATACCTTTTAACAATTCTGTCGAACTTAGGGGATATGTTAAATTATTTATAATAGAGCGATAAACAGATTCTAAACGGTGAAAGGGTGTCTCTTCCGGGCTTAAAGAGACATAGCTAATGGCAAAATTTTCTTGCCAGGCCAATTCCCTTATACAATAGAGAAAATGTGTCTTTCCCCCTCCATAGGTACCTATAACAATCTTAATCGCTGCTCCACCTTCTTCTTTAATAAATGTTTTGAGGTATTCTTGGTGAATTATATTAAGGTATTCATCTAGACCGGCTGTAAAAAATTGAAAGCCATATTCTGGTGGAGTGCCATAGGCCCCAACTGTTTCAATAATACGCCTTGCTATGTGAGGACTAATGTTCATCTAAAGCAGCCTTAAATTTTTTTATTATATCCTTATAATTAGATTGACCAAAGATAGCAGAGCCAGCCACAAATATATTTGCCCCTTTACTTGCGATACTTTTAATATTTCCTTCACTAATTCCCCCATCTACCTCCAGGTCAATCTCCCTTTTAACATTATCCAACATATTCCTTACTATTTCAATCCTTTTAAATGTACTGGGAATAAAGGATTGCCCAGAAAAACCAGGATCAACACTCATAATCAACACCAAATCTATCTCTTCCAATATAGCTTCTAAAAAATACAAAGGAGTAGCAGGATTTAATGCTACACCTGCATTTTTACCAAGAGATTTAATAGTTTCGATAGTTCGATGTAGATGGGGACATACCTCTATATGAACAGTCAACATGTCTGCCCCTACCTTGGCAAATGCCTCTAAATACCTTTCTGGCGCCTCAATCATTAAATGTACGTCCAAAGGTAAATCTGTTATTTTTCTAATAGAGGCCACTACAGGTGGACCTATAGTCAAGTTTGGTACAAAGTGGCCATCCATGACGTCTATATGGATCAAATCTGCACCAGCCTCTTTAACGGCTTCTATCTCATCTTTTAGCCTTGTAAAGTCTGCTGAAAGTATAGAAGGTGCGATTTTATATTGCATTGTTCAGCCTTTTAAAACCTTTAATAATCTAAGTTATTTCATAATTTATATAGGAAATTTATAGTCGTCAAGGCTCAACAGAATATGGGGCTAGAGATCATTACCAGGGAGTGTGGTGTAGGAGCAGAAACAGGGGTTAATATGGTCCAGATATTTATTAAAGAGGGATTAAAAAAGGCACTGGAATTACAAAGCTAAATTTTTGATGAATATCCGGTTACTTGTTTTGGACTGGTATTTTAACAAATTAGAAATAGATAATCGTTCACCGCAGAGTGCACAGAGGACGCAGAGAAAAATAAGAATTTAAAAAAACTTTGCTTTCCCGCCTGCCACAGCCAAGCCTGCCCGCTATTGCCTGAGCAAAGCGATGGCAGGCGGGCCCACCGTCGTGCAGGAGAACGAGGCAAACAGGCATTGGCGGGCAGGTATGCTTTGTGATCTCTGCGGTTCCCCTGTTAAATTTCCCCTGG
>CAZNJP010000043.1:0-14406 GCA_964573345.1 uncultured Syntrophobacter sp.
CCCCTAAACATTGCCAAATTTTTGGACATTCCTTACCTTGAATTTGACCTTAGAAGAGCCTTTAAGCGGATAGTAATTGATTACTTTATTAATGTTTACCTCAATGGAATGACACCTAATCCTTGTATCATTTGCAACCAGAGGATCAAATTTGGCCTCTTTTTGGAGAAGGCAAAAAAAATGGGATTTGACTACATAGCTACTGGGCACTATGCCAGAAAATCTTGGGATGAAAAAAGCAGACGTTATCTGCTTTTATGTGGCACAGATAAAGAAAAGGAACAATCTTATTTTTTATTTGCCCTAAATCAAGAACAATTATCTCATATTATTTGGCCATTAGGAGATTTAACTAAAGTAAAAGTTGAAAAAATTGCTCTAAGTATCAATTTGCCCAATATAAATGTTAAAGAGAGCCAAGAACTATGTTTTGTTCCTAAGGGAAACTATGACTATTTTTTGAGACAGTATATAAAGTCAAATGAGATTGGTAAAATTGTAAATACAAAAGGACAGCATCTAGGTTGGCACAAGGGACTTTGGCACTATACCGTGGGACAGCGACATGGTATAGGAATACCAGAGGCTACACCCTATTATGTAAAAGCCCTAGATATAAAGCAAAATCGACTGATTGTTGCCAAACGGGAAGAGTTATACTCTTCAGAAATGACAGTAAAAGATGCAAATTTTATTGCCTTCCAAAAATTGCAAAGACCTGTTCAGGCAATAGTAAAAATACGTTATCAACATCCAGGGGCATGGGCTACACTATTTCCCCCTACAGATAATGCAATAAAAGTGGTCTTTACAGAACCTCAATTTGGCATCACACCCGGACAGGCTGCTGTATTTTATAAGGAAGACATTTGTCTGGGCGGTGGGTGGATAAATTATGAAGCTTAGCATTAAGTTTTGGATAGGCATTATTATGTTAATAACCAATCAACCCCTTGGTTGGGGAATTATGTTAATGTGTAGTGCCCTGGCTGTAAAGACAAATAGGAAAATTTTTTACTTTTTAGGTATAGGGGCATACGCCTTAAGCTGGGGGATGTTGGGGTTAGGTATCTTATTGGCAGGTCCAGAAGGAGTCCAATATTCACGCATTTTACTCAAAAAATTATGGTCCTTTTTTCTCCACCTTTTCGATTAATCTCATTACTTCTTTTGGTGCTGTTCCAGCAAAAGATGTACGTCTAACAATGGCTTTATTTACATTTAATACATTTTTTACATCACTACCAATTAAATCACAAAGACCACGCATTTCCTCCAAGCTTAATTCCTCTAATGTCTTGCCCTTTTTTTCACAGTATTTCACTATTTCTCCCACAATTCCATGGGCCTCTCTAAATGGCACCCCCTTAAGAACCAAATAATCTGCCAGATCAGTGGCCAATAGAAACCCTTTTTCAGCAGCCTTTCTCATCTTTTCCTTATTAATCTTTATATTTTGCAAAAGCACTGCTAGAATATTTAAAATGGGCTTTAGGGTATCAATGGTACTAAACAGTGGCTTTTTATCCTCTTGCATGTCTCGATTGTAAGATAAAGGGATTCCTTTCATCACAGTGAGCAAATTAAATAAATTTCCATAAACATCCCCTACCCTGCCTCTCATTAGTTCTAATACATCAGGGTTTCTCTTCTGAGGCATAATGCTGCTACCTGTACAAAAGGCATCATTGATTTCTATAAAATTAAATTCCTGACTAGACCACAATATAAAGTCCTCTGCAAGACGACTTAGATGCATAGCCAAAATAGAGGCTGTACTGAGAAACTCCAATATAAAGTCTCTGTCACTCACTGCATCTATACTATTTTCTGAAACTTCCTTAAAGCCCAAAAGCCTTGCCACATAATGCCTATCTATAGGAAGACTAGTGCCTGCCAAGGCGCAGCTACCCAGTGGTAAGATACCCACTCTTTTATAGCAATCTTTTAGGCGCTCCATGTCGCGCTTAAACATCTCTGTATAGGCCATCAAATAATGGGAAAATAGGATGGGCTGTGCATGTTGGAGGTGGGTATAGCCAGGCATAATAACATCTATATACACCTTTGCCAATTTGGCCAAATTACCTCTTAGGTCCTGAATCAATTTAATAATATCTTTAATTTCATCCCTTAGATAAAGACGCTCATCTAAGGCTATTTGGTCATTACGACTTCGGGCAGTATGGATTTTAAGCGCTGTTTTACCTATCTTTTTCTCCAATGCCCTTTCAATGGCCATATGAATGTCTTCATCACTAATATCAAATACTAATTTCCCACTGTCTATTTCACCCTTTATTTCTTTTAAACCTTGAATAATTTTCTTTGCTTCTCCCTTTTTAATAATTTTCTGTTTGGCCAGCATATTTACATGAGCAATACTCCCTTCAATGTCATAGGCATAAAGACGTTTGTCTAGATTAATAGAGGCCGTAAATGATTCTACCAGGTGTGATGTGTCTTTACTAAATCTACCTGCCCAAGGTTTTTTCACTACTTTTCCTTTGATACCAGGTCTTAAGCCTTAATCCATGCAATCGAATAAATCCCTCTGCATCCTTTGGACTATAATCCTTGGTGCCCTCAAATGTAGCCAACTCAGGCTTATATAAAGTATAAGGAGACCTTCTTCCCAAAACAGTACACTGTCCTTTATAAAGCCCCATCCTTACATCGCCACTTACATTTTCTTGAGTTTTGTCCATAAATACTTGAAGTGCCTCCCTTTCAGGTGAAAACCAAAATCCATAATAAACTAGCTCTGCATAACGGGGAATAAGGCTATCACGCAAATGCATCACCTCCCTATCCATGGTAATGGCCTCTAAGGCTTGATGAGCGATTCTAATCAGTGTCCCACCAGGGGTTTCGTATATCCCCCTTGATTTTATCCCTACAAATCGGTTTTCCACCAAATCAACTCGGCCTATTCCATGCCTACCCCCAATTTTATTAAGGCAATCTAAAAGGCTTGCAGGTGACATAGTTTGCCCATCTACAGCCACTGGATCACCCTTTAAAAAGCTAATGGTAATATCTTCTGGTTCATTTAAGGCCTTTTCAGGCGAAACTGTAAGCTTAAACATGGTTTCTTCTGGTGGTTTCCAAGGGTCTTCCAAGTCGCCACCTTCATAACTAACATGGAGTAAGTTTTTATCTATACTATATGGCCTTTCTGAAGTAGCTTCTACGGGAATACCTTTCTCTTTTGCATAAGTCATTAAATCACTGCGTGCCTTAAATGGCCATTGCCTCCAGGGGGTAATAATCTTTAAATGGGGGGCCAAGGCCATATAAGTTAATTCAAACCTTACCTGGTCATTCCCTTTACTAGTAGCACCATGGGCTACTGCGTCAGCGCCTTCCTCTTTGGCAATTTCTACTTGTTTTTTGGCAATTACTGGCCTGGCCAAGGAAGTACCTAGGAGGTAGCCAGATTCATAAACAGCATTAGCACGAAAGGCTGTAAAGACAAAATCTTTCACAAACTCCTCTTTTAAATCTATCATATAAAATTTATCTGCCCCTGTGGCTAATGCCTTTTCTTTAAGCCTTGATAAATCCTCTTGTCCTATATCTGCAATGAAGGCCACTAATTGACAATTATATGTCTCTTTTAACCATCTTAATATGACAGAGGTATCCAAACCACCAGAATAGGCCAACACTATCTTGTTAACTTTCATGATTCTCGATGCTCGATGCCCAATTCTCGATTTTGGTTTTGCGAGTATCTAGTATTTAGCACCGTGGGTATTATGCACTACCCTTAGCAATTATCTTATCTAACATGGCTGCATCAATGGTTTCCTTCTCTAAGAGTAATTCAGCCACTTTATGCAATAAATTAAGGTGGTCAGTAAGGACTTGCTTAACCTGTTTGTAGGTTTGTGTAACCAGCTTCTTGACCTCATTATCTATGGCACGTGCTGTCTCTTCACTGTAATCCCTAATCTGTGCAAACTCTTTTCCTAAAAAGATGTGATCTTCGCGTTTACCAAAGGTAAGTGGGCCGATAGTATCACTCATCCCCCAGTTGCACACCATCTTTCTAGCTAATTCTGTTGCCTGGGCCAAATCAACGCCTGCTCCAGTGGTACAATCATTAAATATAATTTCTTCTGCAACTCGCCCTCCTAATAAAACAGCCAGCTTATTCAAGAGATATTTTTTGGGATAAGTATGCCTTTCGTCTACTGGTAGTTGTTGTGTAATCCCTAATGCCATTCCCCTGGGAACTATGCTCACTTTATGGATAGGGTCTGAACCAGGCAAAAGTTTGGCTACCAAGGCATGCCCTGCCTCATGATAGGCTGTAAGCTTCTTTTCTTCATCACTAATGACCATGCTCTTACGTTCTTTTCCCATAAGCACCTTATCTTTTGCTGCCTCAAAATCTACCATTTCTACCTTCCCTTTTCCTTCTCTGGCAGCTAATAAAGCCGCCTCATTTATCAAGTTGGCCAAATCAGCACCTGAAAAACCTGGTGTACCTCTGGCCAATACAGATAGATCTACATTTTCTTCCAGGGGAACCCCTTTTATATGAACCTTTAGAATGGCCTCACGACCTCTTACATCTGGCATGGGCACTACTACCTGACGGTCAAAGCGCCCTGGCCGAAGTAAGGCGGGGTCCAACACATCAGGACGGTTTGTAGCAGCAATAAGAATAACACCTTCACTGGCATCAAACCCATCCATCTCTACCAATAATTGGTTTAATGTTTGTTCCCTCTCATCGTGTCCGCCCCCAAGTCCAGCCCCACGATAACGTCCCACTGCGTCAAGCTCATCAATAAAGATGATACAAGGAGCATTTTTCTTACCTTGAATAAAAAGGTCCCTTACACGAGCAGCCCCTACCCCTACAAACATCTCTACAAACTCAGAGCCGCTGATGCTGAAAAATGGGACATCGGCCTCACCGGCAATGGCGCGTGATAACAGGGTCTTGCCAGTACCTGGAGCCCCCACCACTAATACGCCCTTAGGAATTTTTCCCCCCAATTTAGTAAATTTCTGAGGGCTTTTTAAGAATTCTACAATCTCTTGAAGTTCTTCTTTTGCTTCCTCTATACCTGCCACATCGGCAAAGGTAACCTTTTTGCCTCGATCTGTAGCCAATTTTGCTCGACTGTGCCCAAAGGAGAACGCCTTTCCGCCTCCTACCTGGACCTGGCGCATGAAGAAGATCCATACAGCAATCAAAAGTATCATAGGAAACCAAGAAATAAGGATAGTCATATACCAGGGAGATTCTTGTTCAGGTTCCACCCTGATTTTTACATTTTTTTGCCTGAGTAATGGGACTAACTGTGCATCTTTAGGGATATAGGTTTGAAAGTCCTCACCGTTTATAAGATTTCCACGGACTTGGCTACCCTTGATACTAACACCAATTACCGCCTCATGTTCTACTTTATCTAAAAAATCACTATAACTCATACCTCCCTTTTTTGGAGGATGACTAAACAAGTTAAACAGCAAGATCATCACTATGCCAATGATTAACCAAATACCTAAATTTTTATAAATTTGATTCAATCTTATCTCCTCTTATCATCTCTATTAATAGATACCTAAATGTATATTGGTCTAATTTAACCCTTTCATCTATCCTAAGGCCAGACACCCAAATAATCTGCCCTTTACTTACAAACACTGGATATTCCCTCCTTAAAGAATAAGGAATCTTTTTATCAATAAAAAAATCCTTTACTTTCTTAAAACCTCTTGCATTTAAAGGCCAAAACCTATCTCCTGCCCTAAGCGGACGAATCTCTAATGGAAATTTACACTTTTCTAAATCAATATAAGCCTTTTTGGGAGAAGAATCAATATCCTTCAGCGAACCTGTCCTTATTTGTATTTTAAACAGGGTTTTGATCTCTTCAATATAAATATCTTGGGGGGCAGAAACAAGATGTCTATATTCAGGATAATCATAGATTTTACGTGTAAAAAACAGGCTTTCACCCTCTTTATAAGCCCACCATTTACCAGGTAAACTGAATCTTTTATGCACACCACCAGGAGCAGCCCATTTAAGTAGAACCCTTAAATGCCTACGGGTAAAATTGATACAAAGGGTCTTAAAAATCTTGCAAAATATCCTCCTTTGCAAAACAGGCTGAAATTTAGAAAACTGCCTCAAATCAAGCATCAAACCATTATCTTTATTTATCACACTTTCTTTATAAGCAGCATCTGTAATTTTTTTTATAAAGGCATCTTCTTCACGCCAAATCTCTGCCATCTCTAAAACTTCTTTTTTAAAACAGGGGTTAAATTCAGACATAAGGGGGATGAGCCTATGTCTAATTTTATTGCGATAAAACCTTAAGTCTTTGTTGGATTCATCAATCCTGTAAGAAATCCCATTTTCCTTTAAGGCCCTCTCAATCTCTGTACGGGTAATTTCAATCAGAGGACGTACATATTTTCCCCGAACTTCTGGCATACCAGCTAGGCCTACCCAGCTTGTACCCCTGATAAATCTCCTTAAAATTTCCTCTACTTGGTCATCGGCGGTATGACCCAAGGCCAACCTATCAGCCTCTTGTTTTTCCATCATCTCTTCAAAAAATCTATAGCGAAGCTGCCTAGCCGCTGCCTCTAAACAAAGCCTATTTTTCTTTGCAAACGCCCTTACCTTCCCTTGACCCAAATAAAATGGTAGATGCAAATCTTTGGCCAACTTCTCAACAAATTTAGCGTCTTCCAAAGAGGCATTTCCTCGAATGCCATGCTCAAAATGGATGATACCCAGATCTAACTGATATTTTTTTTTCAAATGATATAGGGCATACAATAAGACAACAGAGTCTGGACCCCCAGAGACTGCCACCAGTGCCTTCTGACCTGGCAAAAACATGTTGTATCTTTCTACAGTAGCCTCAACTTTAGGTATAATACGCTTGATACCTTCCATATATTCATTATATATCAATTAGCCAAAGAATTCAAAATGTGCTTGCAAGTTTTTAGGTTTTGGGCTAAGCTAAATATATGCAAATAGAGGCAAAGAAAGGTCTAGCGGTAGAAGTAGCCGATCTGTATCCTCCCCAAGGAGAGTGGACCGAGGATGATTATTTTTCCTTACCTGACACAAACCGTTATGTTGAACTATCTGAAGGGAGACTTATCATGCCACCACATCCAACGGACAGCCATCAAGTGACATTACAAAATTTTTTCTTGCAATTGCATGCCTTTGTAAGAATCCATAGGTTAGGAGTAGTTCGAATAGCTCCTTTGCCTGTAAGGCTTTGGCCAGGCAAAATCCGAGAACCAGATATTTTCTTTATAGCTAAAGAGCACACTGACCGCATTAGTGAAAAGGTCTGTGGGATTCCAGATCTTGTTGTAGAAGTGATTTCTTCCAGTACACAAAAGACTGATAGGGTTGAGAAATTTGCAGAGTATGCCAAGGCAGGGGTAATGGAGTATTGGCTAATATATCCTGAGGAAAAGACTGTTGAAGTCTATACATTGAGAAACGGTGATTATGTATTGCTTGGTAAATATAACACTTCCCAGATTGCCAACTCAGAGATTGTCCCGGGTTTTAAGATTAGGGTGGAGGAATTGTTTTTGCGTTGAGCCTTTCCTGCGCCTGCTCAAAATTCTGTGGAATTTTCACCAGGCATTGAAAAATTTGTAAGCGTTCACCGCAAGGCACACGGGCGAGAGCGATGGCGGGCAGGTGTGCTCTGTGATCTCTGTGGTTCCCCTGTTAAGTAATTCCATACTAGCAATGTTGTTTGTAAAAAGGAAGTTTTAATAAAAAACAACTAAATTGCTTGCCAGCACATACTTAACAGGGTGAATCTGCGGTAAATAGAAAAATGGTGAACGGGTACTCGAGTTCAAAAACCGTGCACTGTAGCCTGAGACCTGAAGCCTATATCTGATCGAAGCTTTATTTTCTCAAAAAACCATTTTTTCTTCTAAGATAGCGCCTACACTGTTTTAATCTGTCATACCCCAACATAATCCCAAGCATAAAGTCTTGTTCATCCGTAAGTTCTGACAGCGATTTAAAATCCATCTGTCTAACAATATCAATACACTCGCTCTTGCCTAAAAAGACATTTATCTTTTTTTGATTGACTTTTTGAATCCAGTAACCCACTTTCTTTTTTCTCAGTATATTCTCAATGGCTTCTTGATGAGCCGCACCAGTAGTGTGGAGGATAAGTTGCCTTACCCCCTTCTTATACTCATAAAGGTGATGAGCAATTATCCGTAAGCTGTTGCTAGGCATGATACTTCTTCTCTAAAAACTACAAAGACTTGACTAAATCTACAGCCCAAGCCTGTGCCTCTTCTCTAGCCTCATCTTCAACTTCTTCGCCTACTTCCCCGGTATTAATCTTTAAAGAGGTGGTAACTATTTCAGCACCACATGCCTTAAGTTTCTCTTCTAAAGTATCAACTGCCTTGCAAAATGTTTCAGGATACATGTCCTCACTACCAGGGCCAAATACCGCAGCTTTCTTTCCATTTAAGGACAAACCTTCCATCTTTTCATAAAAGGGAATGAAATCTTCTTGTAAATCTCCCTCTTCATAAGTGGGGCAACCTAGCACAATTAAATCATAGTCATTGAGTTCTTCAGTCATTGCGTCAGTCACATTTTTGACTGTAACCTGTAAACCTCCTTGTTCTAGTCCTTCAGAAACACTTTCGGCTAGAACCTCTGTATTTCCTGAACTTGATCCAAAAACCAAAATTGCCTTTGCCATGATTTACCTCCTATTAATATTTTTTACAAAAGAACCATTGTTGTACTATTAGTACAATGTTATATTTATAATACATTAGAAAAAATGTCAAGCTTTAAATAACCTATGAAATACTCAATAACAAAAATCCTTAACCTTGGTGCGGGCATTTACCATAGGTGGGCAAGCCATAATTTAAGAAAAATTTACAAGAAACTGATTGAGTTAGCAGATTTAAAGAGTGATGAAAAAGTTTTGGATGTTGGTTGTAGACCAGGAAATTTGGATTTAATGATTGTTGATGGTCTAAATAAGGGCTCTATTTCTGGAATTGATATTTCTCCTAAAATGATAGAAATAGCCAAGAAAAAAGCAAAAGAAAAAGGCCATAACATATATTACACAGAAGTACATTATTTATGAAGTTCGAGTGAAATGCAAACAAACTGGCAACTTGCCTGATGATATTGTGTTAGGTCAGTTTAGTCTTATATTTGCCCCTTGGTTTGCCTTGTGTATTCATCCTCTTTTGATTAGCGGGCATCTCCTTTTTCCTTCGTGGATCACTACGTCGCTTGGCTTAGTGATCATCTTCTTAAGTTTACTCATGAGACGTTCAGGTATACTTAGCGGATTTTCTCTTGCCCATGGTCTTAGCATTTATCTATTTTTCCCAGAAGAAGGACCAAGAATAAGCAAAGGTATCTATTCCTACATTAGACATCCGGGATATGCTATGGGTATTTACCTTTCTCTAGGCTTCGCTTTATTAAGAAATAATTTGGTTGTCATTATTGTTGCTGTTATTTTTTGTTTTATAATCTTTCTTGAGATTAGGCTTGAGGATGAGGAGCTGATAGAGAGATTCGGAGATGAGCATAGGCGCTATATTAAGGAAACACCAGCTATTTTCCCATGCCTCAAGAATATGAAAAAGTTTTTAAGGCTTTTTTTTCAGGAAAAGATATGTAACATCAAATCCAGCCCTATTTGTTTACAAGTCTTAATAATTGTGATAATTGTTTAATAATAAAACAGCCGATGAAGATCACTAAAGATGACTTTTACATTTACCTTTGAAGTCAAATAGCCAATTTAGGTATAAGCAATGTTTGATTATTTTATAAAAGGTGGGCCATTTATGTATCCTATTGGTATTCTGTCGCTTATCTCTTTAACTGTAATCATAGAGAGGACCTATCATTTTTTGCGTTTTAGAAGCTGCTCACAGACCCTTTTGCCAAAGGTCATTTCCTTTATTAAAGAAAAAGACTGGAAGGGAGTAGAAGACCATTTAAAAAGAGAGTCAGGCCCTTTGGCCAGATTGTTGTTTGCCTTGACCCAAGGACATAGAGAGGGGGAAAGAGAAAAGGAACTAAAAGAGGTAGCAAATTTAGTGACTTCAAAAGAAATCTCTCGCATGGAAAGACATCTAAATCTTTTGCCTATGGTATATCAATTGGCACCTCTCCTGGGGCTACTTGGCACCGTAGCTGGTATGATTAAGGCCTTTCAAGTAATTGAAAGAATGGGAGGGAAGGTAAATGCCTTAGTGCTAGCAGGCGGTATTTGGGAGGCCATGATTACTACTGCAGCAGGGCTCATAGTAGCTATCCCTACAGCATTTTGTTGTCATTTTTTGGAAAGAAAAGTAGAGCATACTGCCAAAGAGATAAAAGAAACTGCAACTGAATTTATATTTGCACTAAGGAGTATTGGTGAATAAAAGAGGCCTTACCTTGAACATTGCCCCTTTAATAGATGTGGTATTACTTCTTATCATATTTTTTATGCTTACATCTCACTTTATTGAAGAGACAGGAATAGACCTAATGCTTCCCACTTCAAAGACAGCAGTTTCTAAAGAGGCCTCACCCATTGTGGTAAGCATCGTTAAAAAGGGAAACATATTTTTAAACGAAAGGTCAATAAGCATAGAAAGGCTCTCTTTCCGCCTAATACCAATTCTTGGGAAAAGGGAAAAGAAAGAGGTTATAGTTAAAGTAGACAGAGATTGTCGGGTGCAAATCCTGGTCTCTGTGATGGATGAAATTAGGAAGGCAGGGGCAAAGGCAATAGTGCTTTCTGCAGAAAGAGATGAAAGATAATAAGGTACTTATCTTTGCATTTTTACTTTCAATAGCTGTCCATACACTAATACTTATAGCACCTAATCTTTCAAAGTCTAAGGTAAAACAAACACCTTTGGTAATGAGTTTTCAATTTACTAACCCCAGCTTTAGGACATCTGGCCTGAAGAAAAAGGCATTTAAACCAGTAAAAAGGAAAAAATTTGAGGAATCAAAAAAAATAAATAAATTACAACCCAAAAACCCAAAACAGATAAAAAAACAGGAAACGGTAAGGCCTTTGCAGAAAAAATTGGCCCCTAAACCTAAGGAAAAAGAAAATATATTTGAAGCAGGTATTGCCATGGCAACAGAGTCGCCAAAATCTATTGACATCCCTCTAGAAGAACCATCTATATCTATAGAAAATGCGACTTTTGAGCAAAATGATATAACACCTGGGGCAGACATCTTAGCAGCTTATCTAAATCAGATAAGACTAATGCTTGAGAAAGAGAAACGTTATCCATTTTTGGCCAGAAAAAATCGCCGGGAAGGCACAGTTTATATTAAATTTACCATATTAAAAGATGGGGGGCTTAAGAAAATTAAGGTAACCCAGTCTTCTGGCTTTGAAATCCTGGATAAGGAGGCAGAGGCAACCATTAGGCGCACCGCTTTTCCAGCCCTTCCAAAAGGCCTTCAGCTAACCCAATTACAATTAGAGGTACCCATAGTATTTCGCCTTGTAAAATGAAGCCTCATGGCCATCCAGGCCCAAAGAAACATCAAAATCCCTGTCATAGCTATAAATTTCTACAACAGTTTAAGTAAGCCAATTTTCAAGCTTTAAACCCGGTATTTCTTTAAAACGCCTAACATTTATTCCACAGGGCCTATCCCAAGGAAATTCCACCATCGTTACAAAGAACTCAAGAATGGCTATAGGCAATAAACCCTAGCGCTTTAAGTCTATTTTCCATTTGACTCAGCAAATAGGCATTTTGAAAGAACTGGCAATGTTAGCCGCTTGATGCCTAAAATAAATTATGTTAGTTAATGTTAGGTGTGGAAAATAAGCTGTATAATTTTTGTATTCCTTTGTTTCGTTGTCAGTTGCTTACCACCTAAAAGGCCGGTAGTAAAACACCTTGAGCCCATTCCTCCCAAAAAATGGCCTAATTTAAATAAACCACATGATATTTTAAGCTTTAGACAAGCCCTTTACCGCAGTCTTAACTTCTACAGTAAACTTCCACTTGATTATGGTTTTTTTATAAATGGAAATTATTACAGTGCAAAAGAGATTACAGAAGGGCTACTTATATTTAATGATTGTCTGAATCAGCCAGATTGGCCAAATTGTCTTAAAGAGCAATTTGACCTCTATCAATCAAAGGGAGTGGATGGTAAAGGTAAGGTTTTATTTACTGGTTATTATCAGCCTGTATTAGAAGGTAGCCTTACTGCCAACAATGTATATTGCTATCCCATTTATGGATTGCCTGATGAATGGGTAAAGATTAAATTAAAGACATTTGATGACACATTACCTAATAGGGCTTTAATTGGACGGGTAGCAGGACATAAACTCTTGCCCTTTTATACAAGAAACCAAATTGATTATCAGAAAAAATTAAGTGGTAAGGGCTATGAGATTGCCTGGGTGAAAGACCCAGTAGAGCTTTTTTTCTTACACATCCAAGGCTCAGGGGTTATTAAACTGGAAAATGGAAAAGAAATAAATGTCCATTATTGCGGTTCAAATGGCCATCCTTATCAAAGCATTGGCAAGGTGTTAGCTGAACTGAATTTATTAGATAACATAAATGGAAACAACGTTAAGGCATTTCTTAAGGCCCATCCAGAAATGATGCCTGAAATTTTATCTTATAATAAAAGCTACATATTTTTTGAGGTAGTTGAAAATGGACCAATAGGAAGTATGGAGGAAGTGCTGACCCCTGGCTACTCTGTTGCAACAGATCCTAATATTTTTCCAAAAGGGGCCCTGGCATATATCATTACTGAGGAGCCCATAGTAAATGGGCAGGGCAAAATTTTAGAATGGCAAAAATTTCAATCATTTGCATTAAACCAAGATACAGGTGGGGCCATTAAGGGCCCTGGACGGGTGGATATATTTTGGGGGAGGGGGAAAGTAGCTGAAATGAAGGCTGGTTATATGGCCAGAGAAGGGAAAATCTATCTCCTTTTAAAGAAGAAACTCAAAACCATCAGATACCTACCCCGTTAAATAAAGATTTAACAGGGCAGGTATTACTAGTTAATCAAGAGAAAATAGAACTGTTCTGCATATCTTAGTAAATGTTGCATTTTTGCAGGTAGCGATTATGACACTTTTTGGGTTAAATGTGCAGTTGGAATTTTTCAAGAATTATGGTAGATATAATTGTCAAGACTCAATCTTATAGGGAGGCATAAAGGAACCAGTTCAAATAAGGCGAATACTGCAAAGAAAGGGGGTGATAACATGCTCAATAAGGAATACAGGTGGCTATTATCGCATCCAGAATTAGAAATTGAGTATACTGGAGAGTATATCGGAATAGTGGAAGATGCAATAGTAGCACACGGTAAAGATTTTAAGGAAGTGTTGAAAAAATCCGAAAAAACAGGTAAAGAACCATTCATCTATAAAGTTCCTCCTGTGGACAAGTTGGTGGTGGTATGATCGAGTTTTCATTCAAAAAAGTAATATCACCAAAATTCGGTCAAATTCTTAAACCGATTATTCCAGTTACAATTATTGGTCCAAGGCGAAAGCTGAAAGCCTTCATGCTTCTTGATTCTGGTGCTGACATTTCCATGATTCCATATTCGGTTGGGGAAGTTATTGGATTGGAGTTAGATATGACAAGTCGGAGTGAAATTCAAGGGATTGGAGAAGGAAGTGTTCCTTATGTGCTTAGTCAGGTAGGGTTTCAAATAGAAAACATTGAGATTTCAACTCGCATTGGATGGGCTTTATAGGTGCGACAAATTGGTCTTGTGAGATTCTTCAAAAATGGCATAATACGGATATTCTAATAAAAGAAAAGGGAATTGTAGAGTTTTTTATGAATTATTTTGAAGAAAAATTTAGCAGCGGCAGATGACAGAGTTGTCAATCGAGATTTGACAAAGGATAAATGTATGATGAACAGAGAAAGTGTATACCTTGATACATCTGTTCCTAGTGCTTACTACGATACGAGAGTGCCATGGCGACTTGAATTTACAAGAGAATGGTGGAAAAATGAACTTTTTAAATATGATGTTTTTATTTCAGAGATAGTCATTGCTGAGATAAGGAGAACAAAAGAACCAAGAAGAAGGAGTGAGTTATTAGAATTAGTTAAGGAGTTTGGCGAACTTGCACTTTCTCCTGAGATAGAGGAAATAGCTAAAGGATACGTTAAGCACGGAGTTATTCCTCAAGCTCATTTTCCAGATGCTCTTCATGTAGCCCTTGCTTCGTTCCATAAGATTGACTTTTTGGTCACGTGGAATTGTGAGCATCTAGCCCAGGCACACAGGCGAAAGAGGATCAGATTATTCAACACCTCGGCAGGTTTGTTTGTTCCTGAGATAATAACTCCGAT
>CAZNJP010000044.1:0-3050 GCA_964573345.1 uncultured Syntrophobacter sp.
TTCTAAGGCAGAACATCGCAGTGTTCCTATTGTTTTGTGTAGAGAACATACATACACTATTGCAAAAAGGATCCAAGAAATTGCTGCTAGACTGAGCTTGAAAGAGAAGGAAAAAGTAGAAAGGGGTTTGGCTTTAGTAAACAAGCATATAGATTTTAAACGTATATATCAACTATTAGGAATTTAATACTCAAACTTTTTGATTTCAATTAAAAATGCTCACCCCTAAACATAAGAAGATGATTTACACCATTAAGGAGCTGTTTAGAAAAAGTGTAAAAAAAAGCCCAGATTCTATTTTTTTAGAGATGTGGAATGGGAGTGGGTATGAGCAATTTAGCTATCAAGATATCCAGGCACTGATAGAAAGACTGGGGGCAGGGCTGATTAAATTGGGAATTAATAAAGGGGAAAAGATTGTTCTTCTGGCAGAGAATTCACCTGCATGGGTAGTCTGTTTTTTGGCCATTGTAAGTGGGGGGTGGGTGGTTGTACCCTTGGATAAGGAGTTAAAACCCAAGGAGATTTGTAAACTGATTAAGTTTTCTGATGCAAAAATCATCTTTGTTTCACCCAGTCTGTTTTACAAATTAGAGCATTTGAAACTTAAGCATTTTGGTATTTATTTTGTAAATGACCTTAAGTCTCAGGAGGCTAAAGATAATAATTTGACCTCACTAATGAGGACAGAGGATTTTATTGGAAAATATAATTCAATAGAATTAAATGAAGATGATTTGGCCTCTATTGTATTTACATCTGGCACTACCGGGGCAGCAAAGGGTGTGATGCTCACCCATAAAAATTTTGCAAGTGATGTAATTTCCGCCTGTGACCGCATAAATATTAAAAGTAGTGATAGAATGTTTTTGATATTGCCTTTACACCATACCTTCCCTTTAACTGCCAGTCTACTTTGCCCTATGTATAAAGGGGCAAGAATTATCATAGAAAATAATAAAAAACGCATATTAAAGACTATGCAAGAAAGAAGGCCTAATTATCTGTTGGGTGTGCCTAAGTTGTTTCAATTACTTTATGAAGCTATAGCCTCAGAGGCAAAAAGACAAGGTAAAGAAAAGGCATGGTTAAAGGGGATAAGTATTGTGAGGAAGGTAAAGCAGTTTACAGGCATTAATATTGGTCGCCTTATCTTTAGAGGTCTGCATAAAAATATGGGTGGTAAAATCAAGCTTTTTGTAAGTGGTGGTGCTCCTCTTCCTCCAGGCCTTGCAAAAAGATATGCATATTTGGGGATCCCACTGCTTCAAGGATGGGGTATGACAGAGCTTTCCCCAGTAGGTACAACACTATCATTTAGTAAATGGCGTTTCTATTTCAGTAAATACTATGAGAATAGATTTTCATCTATTGGCCCACCACTAGAGGGTTTAAAGATAAGGTTGATTGATAGTCCTAGAAAAAATCTATACACCAACTTAGGTAGTGAGGGTGAATTGGTGGTCTTTGGCCCCATGGTCACCCCTGGTTATTACAAGGATGAAGGTGTCAATAGCTCATCATTTATCCATATTGGAAATGAGGTATGGTTTAAGACTGGAGATATAGGAAAAATGGATAATGAGGGAAATTTTTACATTACTGGGCGTGATAAATATATAATTGTTACCCCAGATGGAAAGAATGTTTACCCAGAAGAGGTAGAGGAGGTATTAAATCAGAGCCCGCTTATTCAGGAATCCTTGGTTTTGGCTAAAAAGGACTCTCAGGGAGAGAGGGTTGTTGCCATAATCAGCCCAGATACAAATAATCTTTCAAAACTTTTAAAAGAAAATGGAATTCCATTTAACTGGGACTCTATCTATAAGGTAATCTATAAAGAAATGCAGACCGTCCTTAAGGATATTTCTCCTTATAAATGGCCATCAGATTTTGCACTTACCCATTATAATAATGATGGATTTGAAATGTTTGAAAAGACCACTACCCTTAAAATTAAACGCGAGCTTTACAAATTTCCTGTTCATAGGAGCTATTATAGTGTAAAGAAAGGTGGCTGGCTTGGGAGAGGGCAAAGGTTATTCCTTGAGAAACTTTAGCTTAAACCGCTTTACTTTATTTCTCAAACAAATTTCTATTGACATTACTTAATCTAAGATAGATAATTGGGAAATGAGTTATTTGTTTGGTCCTGTTCCTTCCAGAAGATTGGGTTTTTCCTTAGGTATAGACGCTATTCCATTTAAAACATGTAGTTTTAACTGCATATATTGCGAATTAGGGAAAACTACGCACCTCAGCATAAAACCAAGGGCTTATGTAGATGCTTCACAGGTTTTAAAGGAATTAGAGGCATTTTTCAAAAAAGACCACCCACCTGTAGATTATATTACTATTGGCGGTTCAGGCGAGCCTACACTAAATACCAATATAGGTGAAATCATTACTGAGGTCAAAAAACTCAACATCACACCAGTAGCAGTGCTTACAAATGGCTCTTTGTTATGGATGGAGGAAGTAGCCAGCCGTCTCTTAGGAGCAGATGTTATTTTGCCTTCATTAGACACTGTAAGGCAAGGAACCTTTTATAAGATAAACCGCCCTCATCCCAGGCTTAATATAGATAAGATTATAATGGGGCTAAGGCATTTTAGAATGAATTTTTCAGGAAAATTTTGGCTAGAGGTGCTTTTGGTAAAGGGGATAAATGATAAAATATCTGAAATTCGTGCCTTAAAACAGGTGTTAGATGAGATTAAACCAGATTGTATTCATTTAAATACCGTTGTCCGTCCACCTTCAGAGAAATCAGCCCACTGCCTAAACAAAGAGGAATTAATGAAAATTCAAGAAATTTTGGGTCCAAAGGCAAGTGTAATAGCTGATTTTGAAGGAAAGACAGAAGAGGGGTTTTCAATAGATATTAGGGAGAAAATCCTTGATATATTAGGTAGAAGGCCTTGCACATTAGAAGATATTGTCCATAGCTCAGGTATTCATGTGCAAGAAGGTGTAAAGCTTTTAGAAAATTTAATTCACTCAGGTAAGGTAAGTTACCAAGTGCATGAAAAAAAAGGCTTTTATACAAA
>CAZNJP010000044.1:3150-14377 GCA_964573345.1 uncultured Syntrophobacter sp.
TGGAAAATTATCTCCATCTTGGCATTGATGTAGGCTCTACAACTGTATGCACTGTTATTCTGAATAGAGATAAAAAGATCCTCTTTGAGGATTATCGTCACATCAGCGGTCAGCCACTGGCTACTGTGGCTACTGTCTTAGAGTTATTAAGCGCAAATTTCTGTCTTAAAGATGTTGTCTCCTTTTCTCTTACAGGTTCTGGAGGTAAGGCATTTCTACCCATTTTAGGAGGCGGTTTTATAAATGAAATCATTGCCCATGGAAGGGCTATAGCCTATTTTCATCCAGAAGTAAGAACAGTAATCGAGATAGGGGGGGAGGACTCAAAATTGATCTTTCTGTCTCCCACTGTTGATGGTTATCCACGCATTGTGGATTTTGCTATGAATACTTTATGTGCCGCAGGAACCGGGGCCTTCTTAGAACAACAAGCTTACCGTTTGGGCATAAACATTGAGGAATTTAGTCACCTGGCATTAGAAGCCGATTATCCTGCAAGGATTGCAGGCCGTTGTGCCGTTTTTGCAAAATCTGACATGATTCACTTACAGCAAGAGGCAACCCCCTTGCCAGAAATTGTGGCTGGTCTATGTTTTGCACTTGCTAGAAATCTAAAAAGCAACATAGGCCGTGGGAAACCCTTCTTAAAACCTGTGGCATTTCAAGGTGGTGTAGCCGCAAACCTTGGGATGCGCCGTGCCTTTTGTGAGATACTCCATTTATCTGAAGGAGAATTAATCATCCCAAGGCACTTCCTCACTATGGGTGCTATTGGAGCAGCCTTATGGGCATTAGGAAAGAAGAACCACAATTATGTCTTTCCTGGAATAAATAAACTATATGAAGCCCTTGAAAAAAAGGACAAGGAAAGGAGGTCATGGCCACCACTTGAACTTAAAAAGAGCTTGTTTAAGAAGGTATTTTCGTCTTTGTCAGTAGATAAAAAGACCAAGGCCTATTTAGGCATTGATGTGGGTTCTATAAGTACAAATTTAGTAGTGTTGGATGAAGAAAAGAGGCTTTTGTGCAAGAAGTATTTGATGACGGCTGGTAAGCCTTTAGAGGCAGTAAAGCAAGGCTTAAGGGAAATTGGGGAAGAATTAGGCAATAAATTAGAGATTTTTGGGGCTTGCACCACGGGTTCTGGTCGTTTCTTGGTAGGTGACTTTGTTGGTGCAGATGTAGTAAAAAATGAGATCACTGCCCAGGCAGAGGCAGCAGTAGAAATTTATCCAGAAGTAGATACTATCTTTGAAATAGGGGGTCAGGATTCAAAGTTTATCCGTTTAGAAAATGGTACAGTAATAGACTTTCAAATGAATAGTGCCTGCGCTGCAGGTACAGGCTCTTTTTTAGAGGAACAGGCAGAACAATTGGGCATATCCATTGTGGATGAATTTGGAGACCTTTCATTGTCTGCTCAGTGCCCAGCCCCTCTTGGCGAGCGTTGCACTGTATTTATGAAATCAGATTTAGTGCACTATCAACAAAGGGGTGTTTCTAAGAAGGATTTAGTGGCTGGGCTCTGTTATGCCATTGCCCAAAATTATTTAAATAAAGTAGTAGGAAGTAAGAAAATAGGCAAACACATCCTATTTCAGGGAGGCGTTGCGGCCAATAAAGGTGTAGTGGCTGCCTTTGAACAGCTTTTGGGTAAACCTATTATAGTGCCAGAGCATCGTGAAGTTACAGGGGCCATAGGGGCTGCGCTTTTGGCTATGAGAGAAAGGAATTGGGAAAGGACAAGATTTAAGGGGTTTGAGTTAGCCCATGTTGAATATTCCATCAAGGCCTTTGTGTGTAAGGCCTGCCCCAACCAATGTGAGATCAAAAAGGTGAGCATTGAAGGAGATAAACCATTATTTTATGGAGGAAGGTGTGAGAAATATGAGGTTGACCGCCGTGATTATAAGAAGGGAGGAGTTCCCAATTTAGTAGAGGAAAGAAATGGCTTGCTCGAGAAATATGCCCAGATTGAAAAGCAAAATGGCACCATAGGAATACCTATGGTGTTCTTTTTCCATGATTTATTACCTTTCTTTAGTACTTTACTTAAAGAACTGGGATTTAGGGTGATTATTTCTGACCCCACTACAAAGGAGACTATAAAGCAAGGTGTAGAG
This sequence comes from uncultured Syntrophobacter sp., assembly GCA_964573345.1. Taxonomy (GTDB): domain Bacteria; phylum Desulfobacterota; class Desulfofervidia; order Desulfofervidales; family DG-60; genus CAZNJP01. The sequence goes on from CAZNJP010000044.1 coordinate 5,274, forward strand.
GCAGTGGTTGCTGAGACCTGCTATCCTGTAAAGGTAGCCCATGGTAAGGTAAGTCAATTGATTCAAGAAGGCACAAAATATATATTTTTGCCAGCTATTATAGATTTACCTACAATCCATAAAGATTTTTCCTTAGGAATGCTTTGCCCATATGTAGAGGCCCTACCTTATATGTTAAAGGCAGCATTTCCATTTAATAAACTTGGGGTAAGACTTATAGACCCTGTTTTATACTTAGGCCGCCAGGGTTGGTATAAAAAGGAAAGTATTAAAAATATAGCAAAAGGCCTAAAAGTAAGTACTAATAAAGTAGAAAGTGCATGGGAAAAGGCAGAATTTGCTCAATCTGCTTACAAAAAGGCATTAAGAGGTCGTGGAGATGCCCTTTTAAGAGGGCTAAAAGATAATGACATAGCCATTGTAATTATAGGAAGGCCATATAATAGCTTTGATGATGGGGTTAACTTGCGCATCCCACAAAAACTAATAAAAAGGGGTGTAACAGTGTTGCCACTAGATGCCCTGCCCCTTTCTGAGATAAAAGAAATTGGTGATATAAGTAATTTTTATTGGCATTATGGACAAAACATATTGGCTGCTGCCAACATTATAAGGAAAGACCCTAGACTTTATGCTGTCTATATTACAAATTTTGCCTGCGGTCCTGATTCATTTATCCTCCACTTTTTTAGAAAGCAGATGCAAGGAAAGCCGTTCCTGGAGATAGAAATTGATGAGCACAGTGCAGATGCAGGGGTGGTAACTAGGTTGGAGGCATTTTTGGATAGTATTAAAGCAAAAAGAAGACTGCCATCCATTAAAAAGCATATCTCAATTTTGAAATACACTCATTATGAGCGTAAGGTCTATATTCCTTATATGTGTGATCATTGCTTTGCCTTAGCAGCGGCATTTGAGGGTTGTGGTGTTTCTGCCGAGGTATTGCCACCTTCTGATGAAAAGAGTTTAGAATTGGGAAGGAGTTTGAGTTCTGGGAAGGAGTGTTATCCCTGTATTCTTACTACAGGGGATATGATAAAGATGACACAAATGTCAGAGTTTGACCCAAGGCATTCTGCCTTTTTTATGCCCTCTGGCAGTGGTCCATGTAGGTTTGGGGAATACCATCGGTTTCAACGCATTATTTTAGATGAATTGGGTTACCATAAAGTGCCTATTTATTCCCCTAATCAGGATGGAACACACTATGAAGAATTGGGCATGGTGGCAAATGACTTCATCCGCTGGAGCTGGAAAGGGCTTGTAGGCGTGGATTTATTGAATCAACTTTTGCGAAGTACAAGACCTTATGAAGCAAGTATCGGTGAAGCAAAAAGTGTGTATAAAGATAGCTTAAAAGAACTTTGTAATTACTTAAAAATGAAAAAGGAGCCAGCACCTGTTTTGGCTAAGAGTGTAGAACGGTTTAAAGATATCTCTAAAAGTGAAAAAAGGCGGCCACCTATAGGGATTGTAGGGGAGATATATATTCGTTCTAATCCCTTTGCCAATGAAGACATTGTGCGGCAAATAGAGGATTTGGGTGGTGAAGCGTGGATGCCTCCTGTGGGTGAATGGATATTCTATACAAACCATACCGCCATTTTACGTGTTTGGAGACAGAAGTATATAAAGAGGCTTCTGCGTTTATTGATAATCAATTTTATCCAGCATAAAGAAGAGCATAAATTAAGGAAGTTTTTGAAAGATGGAAAAGAGCCATTGATTTTTAAGATGTTATCCTGGGCAAAGCCTTATTTAGACCCTGCATTTGAGGGGGAGGCTGTGCTCTCTATTGGTAAGACCATTGATTTTCTGAGAAAAGGAGCAGTTGGCATTATCAATGTAATGCCATTTACATGCATGCCAGGCACAATAGTCCAGGCAATACTCAAGCGGGTAAAAGAAGAGCACAAGGCTTTTCCTTGCCTTAATTTGATATTTGATGGCCAAGGAAAGACTAATATTCAGACCAGATTAGAGGCCTTCATGCACCAAGTGCAACAATTTTGTGAAACCAAACCAATAAGTTACTCAAGCCACAGGTTTTCGCAGATACCCCCAATGAACAGGAAATAGCCAATGGTCACTGGGAAATAAGGCTAAGAAAACATTTCTATTGGTCAATAGTCATCTCCCATCACCTATGGCCAAAAGAGAGCGAATCTAGTTGCTGAAGATAACTACCTTTTTTTCCTTTTCCAATTTTTTTCTTGTTGTTGAAATCATTTCCTTTTCCTTTATTTCTTGAAGCCTTTTTTCTATTTCTTCTTTGGCCTCAGCAAATGTCTTTTGATGGACATCCATCCTATCTTTCACTTGGATAATATGGTAGCCAAACTGGGTGTGAACTATATCGCTAATTTCCCCTTTTTTCAATGAAAGGGCTGCCTTTTCAAATTCTGGCACCATACTCCCAGCCTCTATCCAGCCCAATTCTCCACCCTGTTTATTAGAAGGGCATATAGAAACCTTTTTGGCCAACTGTGCAAAATCTTTACCATTTTTCAATTGCCTCAAGGTGGCCTCTGCTTCTTTCCTTGTCTTGACTAAGATATGCCGTGCCTTTACCCTTTCTGGCACCATAAATTCCTTTTTATGCATTTTATAATAAATTTTTAATTCATCATCCTTTATTTTTCCTATTTTAGACTTGAGATAATCCGTATAGGCTATTTCCAAAACCCTTTTAGTTAAAAGGTCGATGGTCCTTTTTATCTCTGGCTTTTTATCAAATTTAAGACGTCGTGCCTCTTGAGAAAAAAGCTCGACTTGAATTAGCTTATTTAACAAGATCTTTTTTCCTTCGGATGTCTGGAATTGAGATTGATAAACAGACGGGATTTCCTCTAGAAAGTCATTAATGTTCTCCTCTGTGATGTTGGTCTCACCTACCTGAGCCAACGTCTTAGGTTTATCTTCTGACCAACCATAGGTTGACCACACCAATAGAAGCAACATTACTGCAATAAAAATTCTTTTCATTTTTATCTCCTATAAATCGTTAATTAAAAAAATACTAAGCTCAAAAAATAAAGCATATAAATCTCCCAAACAGGAGGGTGTCTAAAAAAGTAAGCTCTTATTAGGATCTTTAATCAATGACCCTATCCTTCCAGGCCATAGAAAAAGGAAACCATATGGGGAAAGTCATTTTACTTATAATATATTCTATAAAACATGTCAACAAAGTGAGAAAAGTATATAGGCCCATTGGATTCTCTGCTTACTCTCACCCATAGTTATTTACTATTTAGAGTTCCTTATCTATTTCCGTACATTTCCTGATGTATGCAGTCCTTTATCGATTTTCTCCAAGAGCTGGGGCTTTCTGCAGGATATCCTACAGGGATAACTGTAATTACCTCATAGTTATCAGGGATATTTAGGGCATCTCTTACCAGTTTCTCGTTATATTTTGTATCTACCCAACAAGAACCCAAACCCAGGGCGTGAATCTCTAAAAGCATATTCATTGCAGCTATACTGCCGTCTATTATCACACAAGTGCTTGATTTATTTGACAATATGCATATGGCTACTGGTGCATCTGCGATAAATTTTGACCAGGGTGAGATCTTAGATAATTGCTCCCTTTTCTTTTTGTCCCTTATAACTATAAATTCACATGGTTCACAATGATTTGAACTAGGGGCCCATATCCCTGCCTCTATTATCTTATCTATCAACTCATCAGGTACATCCTGATCCTTATACCTCCTTATGCTCCTTCTGCCCTTAATAATCTCTAAAAGCTCCATTGTTTACCTCCCTCAGGGATTATATTATACTTTTTCTATTTTGAATAGAAGATGAAAAATTCTAAGGTTTCTATAATAAAACAAAGGCTTTCATCCCTTCTTACCTATTCTCAAGAATTAGGCCTAGATTTGAAAAGGGAAGAGGATAAATTTAAATGGTTTCTGGCATCGATTTTATTTTCAAAGAGGATTTCTTCAAACATAGCAGAAAGGACTTACAGAGAGTTTGAGAAAGAGAAGATATTGACTCCAGAGGCCATTATTAATGCTGGATATGATAAACTGGTGCAAGTACTGGATGCAGGTGGCTATGTCCGCTATGACTTCTCTACAGCCTCAAACCTGCTTAATATGGCAGAGAGATTAAAGAAAGAGGATGGCTCCTTAGAAAACCTTTACAATCAAGCTAAAGATAGTAAAGACCTTGAAAAGAGGCTTACTGAATTTAGAGGGGTGGGCCCAACTACAGTAAATATATTCCTGCGAGAGCTTAAATGGATTTGGGGGAAGGCAAATCCACCAATTTCACCACTAGCTAAACAGGTTATGTCTAAATTGAATTTAAAGGAAAAGACGGTCTTAAATGAACCCTGCTTAGAATCCCGCTTGGTGAGGATAAATCTGGAATTTTGCAAAAAGAAAAGATGCCCAGTTTGCCCGTTGAATGATATATGCAAAAAGTAAAAAAGACACTAAAGCTCGGCATATTTCTTTTCTCCTTCATCTTTAAATTGCATTTCATAAAGCCTTCTATATAGGCTGCCCTTAGCCAGCAATAATTCATGGCAACCCTGCTCTACAATATTTCCATTACTTACTACTATAATCTTATCTGCACGATGGATGGTAGAAAGACGGTGGGCAATGATTAAGGCAGTTCGTCCTTTAAGTAAATTTTCTAAGGCCTTTTGAACAATCCTTTCTGATTCTGTATCTAAAAAGGAAGTGGCCTCATCCAATATAAGAATAGGGGCATTTTTTAAAATGGCCCTGGCAATGCAAATGCGTTGCTGTTCACCCCCAGAAAGCCTGGCCCCTCTTTCACCAAGTATGGTATCAAATCCCTGGGGCAGCTTTTCAATAAAGTCTAAGGCATAGGCCGCTTCAGCCGCAGCTATGAGTGCCTCCTCTGTACAATCAGGACAGCCATAGCGGATATTATCTCTTACAGTGTCATTAAATAAGATTGTATCCTGAGTAACCAAGGCAATCTGGCTCCGCAGGGATTTTAGGTTTACTTCCCTAATATCATGGCCATCTATTAAGATATTCCCTTTTTCCACCTCATAGAATCTGGGCAATAGATTCACAATGGTAGTCTTTCCTGCCCCACTAGGCCCTACTAAGGCAACTACCTCACCCGCATGGATCATAAGATTCACATCATTTAGCACCCAGTGCTGATTAGTTTCGTATTTAAAATAGACATCCCTGTATTCAATTTTATTAGAAAAACCAGACAATTCTACAATACCTTTTTCCTTTTTTTCAGGGATTTGGTCTAATATATCAAATACACGGACAGCAGCAGCTACCCCTTGCTGGATAATATTATTAATAATGCTTAGGCGTTTAATGGGCCGATAGAGCATAAACATAGCTGCCAAAAAAGAGAAGAAATTGCCAGGTGTAGAGGTCCCATTAATTACCTGATAGCCACCATACCAGATAACAAAGGCCACACCCATCCCGCCCAAGAGTTCCATAAGTGGTGAACTTATAGTGCTTATACTTATGGCCCTCATATACCACCGAAAAAGGCGATTGTTGCTTTCCTTAAATCGTGCTTTTTCATGCCCTTCCATGCCAAATGCCTTAACAATTCGGGTCCCGGTAAATGTCTCATGCATTAAAGAGGAAAGTTCACCCATGGTCTCCTGGCTAAAGGTACTGATGCGACGCAAGCGACGGCCAATCTTTACTACAGGACTAATGGCTAGTGGAAATACCACCATAGTGATAAGGGCCAATTTAAAATCACGATAAAACACTACTGCTGTAAGCCCCATTATAGTGAATGCATCACATAAGGCACCTGTTACTGCCCCTGAAACGGCCTCCCGAACAAGGTTCACATCGTTAATGATGCGGCTCATTAAGATACCTGTGTGCTGCTTATGAAAATAGGAGATGGGAAGGTCTATGATATGGGCGTATAACTTTTCGCGCAGATTGGCTACAATCCTTTGACCTACATAATTCATTAAATAAGTCTGCAAATAGAAAAAAATACCCTTAATGGCATAAATAATTAAGATGGCCAGTGGAAGCAATTTCAGCATCCTCAGGTTTTTCTCTAAAAATATTTTATCCAACACAGGTTTTACCAAATAGGCTGAACCAGCAGTGGCCAAGGCCACTATGAGCATACAGAACATGGCAAAAATAAGACGATGCCAGTAGGGTCTAACCAAATCTAAAATACGTTTATAAACATTCATTGTATTGATGTTCTAAAATATTTTTTGCCAACTGGGCAACACGCTGGCTAGCACCGGGTTTACCCAATCTGCTGCGCACTACCTTTAATGATTCTTTAATTTGCCTTAATTTTTCTGAATTTTCAAGGAGAGAAAGAACTACCTCTGCAATATTTTCTGGCCTTGCCTCATTTTGTAAAAATTCTGGGATAATCTTTTTTCCTGCTACCCAATTTACCAACCCAATATAGGGGATATCAATCAATCTTTTACCCAAAAAATAACTTACCACCGAAAGTCGATAAATAATAATAAAAGGTTTTAAAAGGATGGCTGCCTCTAAGGTAGCTGTACCTGATGCTACTAGCAAAAACAAACACCTTCTCACAGTTTGATAATTATTTTCTTTAAAGGGTGTTATTTTGGATAAGTCAAATTTCTTCTTTAGCCATTGTATATCAAGCGTAGGGGCAACAGGGAGAATGAACCTTAAATCATGCCTTTTTTTCCTCAAGATTTTAGAAGTTTCAATCATAACAGGTAATATACGTTTTACCTCACTTGGGCGACTGCCTGGCATAAGGCCAATTACCTGTTCTGAAACATCTTTTGGTTCAGGGATGATATCCAATAGTGGATGGCTAACAAAGCTTACTTTTACATTATATTTTTTATAAAATCCTTCCTCAAAAGGCAAAATTACTGCCATTTCATCTACTAAATTGGCAATCTTTTTCACGCGTGACCTTCTCCATGCCCAGACCTGTGGACTAATATAATAAAGCACAGGTACACCATTTTCTTTTGCCATTTTTGCTATATGCAAATTAAAATCGGGATAATCAATAGGAATAAATAATGAGGGTGGACCGGTGTTAAATATGGTCTTTATGCGTCTTCGGGCAAGCCAAATGTCCCTTAGACGCCCTATTACCTCAGTTATCCCTACTACGGAAAGTCTTTCAGTAGGGTAAATAGACTTTAGGCCTGCTTTTCTCATCCGTGGTCCACCAATACCTAGGATATCTACTTCGGGCATAAGGGACTTGAGGGCATAAATAAGGTTTGCCCCATGCAAATCCCCTGAGGCCTCCCCAGCTATCATGAGAATATATTTCTTCATCAGTTAATCAGTTGAATAAATTTAATCATTTACCACAGAGCACACAGAGTAAACTGTTTTGTTTTAATCATTGACCAATCGGCGTATATCGTGTAAACATTCGCTAAACTCGTACTAGACACATGTTTTTCACTGCAGAGAACGCGGAGTACGCAGAGAATCAGGAAAATTATTAATGCTCAAGGCTCTAAACTCAAAACTCTAGAGCTTTGAGTTTAGAGCTAAACAATAACACTTTCTCTGCGCCCCTCTGCGGTAATATCTTTTTCTGTAATATTGCTTATTACTTTTATTATTTATATTCTCTACGTTCTCTGTAGTGAACGTTTACGAATAAATTTATACTGACCCACTGATAAACTTTTTAATTTGAGTCGCTTTTTAATCTGTTCATTAATGGCCAAGGCCACTTCCAAGACCCGAAGCCCTTCCTCTCCAGATACCACAGGTGAGGCTTCTTCCTTTGCCGCATGCAAAAAGGCACCGATTTCTCGCTTTAATGGGTCTCCTTTAGGGAAAGATAGGTGTTCTTTAGAAATAGAAATACCTTTTCTTTTAAAGATATTTAGCTCAGATTTTACATAATCTAAGGAAAAATAGGTATCTTCTTGGAATATGCGTATCTTTCGCATCTGTTTATCAGAGATACGACTGGCTGTAAGATTGGCTACACAGCCACTTTTAAATTCAAGTCGTACATTAGCAATATCCACATTGGAAGAAACTACAGGTACACCCACTGCCCTGATTTCTTGCAAGGACGCAGGGACTGCAGCTAGAATGATGTCTAAATCGTGGACCATTAAGTCCAATACTACGTTTACATCGGTCCCACGCTCAGGAAATGGGCTAAGCCTATCTGATTCAATAAATAGAGGGTTTTTTAATTGGGGGAAAAGGGCCATTACTGCAGGATTAAATCGCTCTAAATGCCCTATTTGAAGTATCACATCCTTTTCTTTGGCCAAGGCAATCAATTCTTCTGCTTCGTCTAAACTAGTAGCTATAGGCTTTTCCAAAAGCACATGAATGCCCCTTTTAAGGCATGCCTTTGCCACTTCATAGTGCGCTACTGTGGGGACTACTACACTAACGGCCTCAATCTGCTCTAATAAAGGTGAAAGTTCGCTAAATGCTTTACATCCATATCTTTTTGCTACTTCTTGAGCACGGGTGCTATTGATATCCATCACACCTACCAGCTCTGCCTCATCTAAAGAGGCATACTTATCTGTATGGTATTTTCCTAAATAGCCTACACCAATTACACCTGTTCTGATATATTTTTTATCCATAGGAAACTCATTTTCCCACCCATTCTGGGACATGGGCATCGGGTATGGAATCAACTCTTGGAATATAAGGCTTTAGGTCAATAACTGGGGAGCCATCAAATGCATCAATTTTATCAATATGGATAATATTCCCATCAATTGATAATATCTTGCATATAGATATACCAATAAGATTTGGTCTTACCGGGGAGCGAGTAGCAAACACGCCTGTTAGGGGATTTCTTTGATCCCCCCTGGGATGAACTTGAAGAATATTTCTTTTTTCAGCAGTATCATTTTTATGAAACCAATAACATACTATCAGATGGGAAAATTGGTGTAATCCTAGAAGGGCACCCTCATACTTTTTATAAATTTCAATGGCAGTAGCCTGTTTTGTTTTTTTTACTACCCCGATGGAAAAGATTTGAAAATTCTCTGACATTGGAGAACTTATAGCAATAGTTGATAAAAAGAGAGAAAAAAGGATTGACAAAAGAAAAATTTTGGTCAAGTCTCTCTTCTT
>CAZNJP010000045.1:0-14282 GCA_964573345.1 uncultured Syntrophobacter sp.
TGGGTAATTAAAATGGCCCATAGGGTGGGTAATAACCCTGGCCCTTGACAAAAAGAAGGGTAAAGGTGATGGAGACCTTTCCTACTGAGAAATCTTGTGTTAGAATTTTATATAGTTTACTTGGGTTGCAAAATGAGATCTGGGAGGGTAAGCCCATTGCAGGTTTCTAAATTTACACATCTAAGGGGACAGTACCCAAAATGGAAGTTGGTGAGAGGTGTAAATAGAAACGGAATAAAGGGGGAATTAAAACATGAAAATTGTAATCGCCACAGTTGGTAACCAAGACCCTATTTCACCCAATACAGGCCAACCCACGGCTCCTCTTCTCATTTGTTTAGACCAGAGGCCGAAGAGGGTTTACCTAATACCAACTGCGGAGCGTGAGGACGCACCTTCTAACACCTACAAAAATGCGCGAGACACCCAAAGAGAAATTTTAAACAGACTGCCTGGCACTTCTGTCGAAATCATGCCGTTAAATATATCCGATCCTACTGATCTCAACAAGGTGTTACCCGAAATGGAACGCATATTGAGGGACATTGAAAAAGCAACTATGAATCTCCCAGAGCCTCATTTCATTGTTACGCCAACATCAGGTACCCCCCAGATGAGAGACGCTATCATCCGAAAGATTAATTCTGGCTTACTTCCTAGGGCAGAGGCCTATGATGTAGTTGATCCTAGGTACGTTCCAGAGGGAAAATCTAGAATTCGTAAAATCGAGTTGCCACCGCCAGAAAAAAGAAGGCCAAAGGTTGCCTTATTTGTTGACCATGAGAATATGAGAACCACAAATACCAGGGAATTTGCTCGCGCGCTTTATGAAGCTGCAAGACACCAGGGCAAGGTTAAAATAGCATGTGTAGGGGCAGCTAATTGGTCTAGTGGGGCGGAACAACACGATTATGCTGAAGAAGGTTTTAGGGTACTTACCTTCGCCCCAGGAAAAGAAAGTGCCGATTATGGGTTACTAAAAGAAGTCAGTGACACAATTGAGTATCGCCCAGATGTTGACCTGTTTATTATAGTTACTTCCGATGAGCAATTTTCTCTTCACGGTTTGATACAGGCATTGGCACGAGGTAAAAAAGTATCTATCTGGAGAAAGCCCTTTTGGGAGCTTCCACCTAATTGGCACCAACTAAAGAGGACCTACCCCGAAAGTTTTCAAGTTGAGTCCATCGAAGCTATCTTCAGGGAGATCGGGAGGGAGGTTTTTGCTTGGAAGGGGACGGGGCAAAAGACCGAGAAGAAACAAAGAAAAAAGAAAAAACCAGAAGGGGGAAAGACAGTAAAGCTAGAAACAGGCTGTATTGCAAGTGGAACTGTAAAAAAGATAGATAAAGACAAGATTGTTCTTGATCTTGACGGCAAAGACGGATTTCTCTTCCCCTCTGAGCAACTACAGGGCGAAAATTATCATGTTGGCCAGAAACTTAATGTGCATATTTTAGAAGTTAGGGAAGGTTCAGTTGTAGTGTCTCGCCGGGATGAGACTCCAGTAAAGAGTCTTTTCCAGTTAAAGGTACCTGAGATATCAAATGGCAGGATAGAGATTAAGGCCATAAGCCGCAAGGTCGGAGATCGCACTAAAGTATTACTAGCTTCGACACAACAAGGATTAGATCCTGTTAAGTGTTGTATTGGGAAAAAGGGAAAAAGAATCAAGAATATCCGTAAAAAGCTTAACCATGAGAAAATAGATATAATGCCATATTCATCCAATGCCAAGGAGCTTATTCTTAATGCTCTCAAACTGCCAGTAGAGGTGAATATTATTCATCTTGATGAAGAAAACAAAAAAGCCACTATAGCAATACCAAAGAAAAGATCCTCTCTAGCAAATGACAAAGTGAATATTGAGTTAGCTGAAAAACTGACAGGATACCATATTGAAATGGTTGAGCAGTAAGGCATTAAGCCATAAGAGAAATGACTGTTTGATTCTTAAAACCTCAGAGAACAAATAAAATTTCAATAAAGTAGCCAAAGCCGCTATCACATTTTTTTATCTGATGCGGCTTTTTTTATTTTCTACTGAAAGAAAAAGACTAAAGGAAGTGTTATTTGAATTAAGGGCCCATGGTAATGGCAAAGAACATCCTTTCAACAGTAACTGCAACTGAGAATCTGTACAGTGCGTGGAAAGAAGTAAAAAAGAAAAAGGGTAGCCCTGGTGTAGACGGGATAAGCGTTGCCCTCTTTGGTTCACGTCTTGATTATAACCTTACGGCCCTTCAAAGGTGCCTTCAAAATGGAGATTATTCTCCACTGCCTCTGCTAAAATTTTACGTGGCCAAACAGAGTGGAGGCAAAAGACCCATCTGCATCCCTGCTGTTGTTGATAGGGTGGCCCAGAGGGCCTTTTTGAGAGTAGTTGACCCGATGGTTGAGCCTCGCCTAAGTGATTGCAGTTTTGCCTATAGGAGAGGCAGGTCAGTGAAGACCGCAATTCAGAGAATCCTATTTTATAGGGAGCAGGGTTACTCGTACGTGGTTCATACCGATATTGACGATTATTTTGAACATATAGATCATGATTTTCTCCTGGAGAAGCTTTCAGGTTTAATTGATTGCAATGAGGCTATAGAGCTTGTTAAAGCCTGGCTTAAAGTAGATTTTTATGAAGGTGGTAGGCTAGTAAAAAATCCTCACAAAGGGCTCCCCCAGGGAGCTGTAATCTCTCCCCTTTTAGCAAATGTTTACCTTGATGAGTTTGACAAGGCATTTGAGCAAACAGATTTCAAACTTGTAAGATTTGGCGATGATTTTCTAATTCTTTGTAAGGATAAAGCATCAACAAAACTTGCTTTTGACATGGCGCTAGAAATAATCAAACGCCTTAGCCTTAAGCTCAGTTATGAAAAAACGGCAATTGTCCATTTTGGTGATGGATTCAAATTTTTAGGGGCGACTTTACCAAACAGAGACTATATCGGGCCTGACACTAAAAGCAACCCTGGAGATATGCCTCAGGGTAAGCCGACCAAATCTCCCATCCTGCTGAGAACTTTATACCTGCAGGAGCAGGGCTGCATTCTGGCCAAAAATGACCAGAGGTTTGTAATAAAGAAAAAGAACGATGTCTTGGCAGAAATACCGGCTATTAAAGTTGACCAGATTATCGTCCTTGGCAATTCTAGTATTACCACTTCAGCTATGAAATTTGCGTTAACAAAAAGGATTCCCATCATATTGCTGTCTAAAAAAGGATGCTATTGTGGAAGAATTGAACGTGGAGATTCGGGTAATGTGGAACTGCATCAAATTCAGTTTAATCTCCTTAGGGACCATGATTTTTGTCTGAGAGTATCTAAGGAGATTGTAAAGGCCAAGATTCATAATCAAAGGGTTTTACTACAGAGGCATAGCAAGAAGATTGGAAACATCAACCAAATATTGGATCTCATGCGTAACCTGTTAAAGAAAGTAGAGACCTCCAATAATGTTGACCAGCTTAGAGGACTTGAGGGAATAGCATCAACCCACTATTTTAACGGATTTAAATGCCTTCTTAAGAGTAGCTTTGGGTTTAAAAATCGTATAAAGCGCCCACCTGTTGACCCTGTTAATAGCCTCCTTTCCTTTGGATATACTTTGCTGTTCCAAAACGTTTATGCATTTATAACCGTCCATGGCTTAAATCCGTACATAGGGTACTTTCATGCCCTGAGGAACAGGCATCCCTGCTTGGCATCAGATTTGATAGAGGAGTTTAGAACTCCCATTATTGATTCTTTGGTCCTTTATCTGGTCAACTCTCAGATATTGAAAGACAGAGACTTCTACTATGTCGGCAAGGAGAGGAGGTGCTTGCTGATAGACTCGGCTCAAAAGACATTTATCAGGCACTTTGAGCACAAAATGAATAGTGAGGTCACCCACTATCATACAGGCATTTTATGCAGTTACCGTAAATGTATAGATCTGCAAGTCCAGGAAATGCTAAAGGTGATCAAAGGTGAGCAGAGTGTGTATAGACCCCTGACTATGAGGTACTGATGTTCATAGTAATCAGTTACGATATTCCAGATGATTTAAGGCGCCATAGGATCTGTAAGACCCTACAGAACTATGGAACCAGGGTGCAATATAGTGTCTTTGAATGCTATCTTAACCACAGGCAACTTATGGAGGTCAAGGGTCGATTGGCAAAGATTGCCAAGGATAATGAGGACAACATCCGTTTTTATCAGATCTGTAAGAAGTGTATGACCAAGGTTGAGATAATTGGAAGAGTCCCCTTGGCGGAGCAGCCATATTATTTTTTAATATGAGTTAAAAAGTGAATCTTATAAGCTTATTTAGCGGATTACCATTCCTTGTAAGACCTGTCTTGACTTTATTCTTCTAGCTAGATAAGCGTCACCGTTTCCAGTAAGTATCTTTTAAGGAAAGATTTTTCCTGTCGTTGTTGTTAGTAAAAGTAGGGAAAGATGATGAGCAGAATGGATTTTCACAATTTGGTAGACACAAAAAGCCGGGAATTCTTAGCTGACCCCACCATAAGACTTAGGTCTTTTCAGTGGCTTTCCTCTCTCAGTAAGAGCCTCCTCTTGCAATTAAATGGCCTGTCTCAGCCGAAAAGAGAACGCCTTTTGCTTCTTAAAGAGAAAGGAATTTATAGCTTTTCAAGGGTAGCAGTAGAGTGCTTTTTAGAGGTTATAGAAAGAGGTGAATTTTCCTTGATAAAAAAAGACCCGCTGCCAGATGGACCCGTAGTAATCTTTATCACTGCCGGCGGGGGCGAGAGCCCAGTTTATGGAGAGACACTAGGGTTAAAATTAAGGGGACAAACATCAATGAATCCTCCACTTGGGGTATATCAAATTGCCTCCTTTCTGGATCTGCTTGGGGCAGAAACACATGTGTTTAACTTATCCATCGGCCGGGGTGAGTGGGAGGAATTTAAGGAAAAGGTTAATTCAAATGCTTCCAGGCTTTTCTTTGTTTCATTCACCTCAAGGCACTTAGGAAAAGAGGACTTAGATACTGTTTTTATGATTGCTGAGACCCTGGATGGACTAAAGGAAAGGGGCTATAGGCCCAGATTTGTGGCGGGTGGCATGGGGGCGTTTTTTAATTACAAAACTTATCTAAAGCATACCCCTATCGAGATTATCATACGGAGATATGGAGTGCCTGACTTTGCGGATATGATTTTTGACTCAGGATACAAAGGGCCAGAGGATACAAGGTCAAATATGGAGATCTTTGGCGATATCCCAAACCTCTACATCAAGGTACAAAAGGGAGACAGGGCACAGATACATGCCACAAGGGAAGTGCCTTTAACTGACGCGCAGCGTAGGGTCATTGCCAAAAGTTTTGATATTAAGAAGGTACCATATACCAAGAAATACTGGCCGTTAAGTCCAGCAATTGACATATGCTCACCAGATGAGCTCAATATTGCTGTAAAATGTTCTACTAGTACAAGTACCCGTGCAAGGCCAAATTCACTTCATCCTGCAAATCTTGTTTTCAGACCAAAAAGTATAAAGTTACTTGCCAGCTTTGGTAACTGCCCAAGAAGATGTAAGTTTTGCCATTATAGCAACTATGATCAAAATCTCTATATATGCCCGGCTATAGACACAGCAGAGCTCCTAAACACGGCGGTTCAGACCTACCCCGAAGTAAGGATGGTGATATTTGCTGATGATGATTTCCTCCTGAAGAGGAAAAACCTTTCCGAATTGCTGACACTTCTTAGGAGCAACACGGCCACACGCCGATTGGTTTACGTTATTGAAACATTCCCAACATTGATCAACCAGACCATTTTAAAAGGGCTTAAAGAAGTAGGCTTTCGGGCCGTAATGCTTGGCCTGGAAAGCCCTGTATTTAGGGTCTTAAAGGATATAGGCAAGGTAAGGAGTAAAAATTCCTTTCCCAAATTTTTAAGTGCTCCCAAGATGGCTTATCATGCCGGCTTTTTCACGAAGGTAACAGCAATATTATTTTATCCTATTATAAGCGAAGAGGAGCTTGCATTTACAATTGACGAACTGACTAGACTTATTGACTGTGGAATTTCAGTTATTCTTTTTCCCTATATAGTTGCACTTTCAGGTACCAGGTTTCAATCTGAAATAGAGAATTACAAAATTCTCAGTGAAAAATATGCCCTTCCAGATGAAAGCGAGCTATCCCTTCCAGGAGTTGTACTACCCAATGATAGGGTAATAAGGCAAATAGCTAGTCAGGCCACTAGCGCAGCAGAAACGTATATTAAATCGGTTTTAGAAAGTCACCATATCAGTGGAGATTATCCAGCGGGTATCAATGTATTGTCGTTCTTTAAAACTATCATTGATTGCTGGAAGGAGATACCAGGGAAAAAAATCTCTGAGGATACCCTTAAAGAACTCAAACAGCATGTGGAAGGAGCGTTAAGTAGACAAATCCTTAACTATAAGATTGGGCTTTCTATAAAAGAGGCTATAAGCCTGGCACCTGTTTATCTCTCCAAAGCCAAAGGCCTGATTGAGATGGAACTGAAACGTGGGCATCTAGACCAGGTTGCGTTCTACTTGAGAATGTATATTGACTTTGGAGAAGATACCGAGATCGTCGCGGCTACCAAATTAGTAAAAATCTTAGCAGAGCACGGGTATTCTCATAGTAATTTAATAGACAGTCTCTCTTACCGCTGCTTACATCCTTTAGAAGAGGTAGCTTATGCATCCCAAGAAGCCCTATCATGCCTAAATGAAGCCTCTGGAAGAAAGGCTGCCTAATGAGGATGACAACAAATGACACATTTTTTTGGCAACGGCTGTTTATATTAGTAGAGGTGAAAAGATGATAACAGCAAGGATAAAAATAGCGGGTTTGAACTCAGCAGAAAGCCTAGCATACCTCCTGAGGGCGCTTCAGGAGGCCTGGGAACGCCGGGTGCATTACCTTTTAAATCTTCCAGATTGGCTGCCCGACGGGGATCCAAGGGCAAAGGACATACCACAAAGGTGGAAGGCAATGGGACAGAATGGTTTTTCCTTCATAATAAACCACCCCAGAAGGTCAGCGGACAAAGAGCCCTTGACCTCTCCAATGGTAAGGGAAGAAATTCAAAGAATCTGTGCTTGTTTAAGGAGGAGGTAGAAAGATGTCTAAGATGAAGAGCATAACCACTTACCAAGGCCAAACCAATATGAAAAAGACTAACTTACTGGATTATCCATGGGAAAGGAGGCCCATAGAGCCCTTTGAACAGGATTGCACTAAATGTAAGCAAATTATTGATTTGGTTTTAGGAGATGACAAACCGAGATTCAATCCTGAGGTCTATGAGGAACTGAAAAGAAGGCACTCACTGTCTTTTAAGTGCTTTGAGTATTACCAAGATGGCAGACCAAAGGAGCTGCGCTCCTTTCCTTGTAATCTGTGTCATCTTCTCAGTATCTGCATAGAGGTAATGAGATCTAAATGGGTGGCCCCTGAAAGAAGCAGACCAAATGGGAAAAAATGACATAGGAGGTTGGAAATGTCAGGCACCAAAAAAAGGATGACAGCCAAAGGCAAACCCTGGTTTCCAAGAAGGTTCTGGGCGATTAAGCCTTTTGATAGGATTAAGGAAAGCAAAAAGCTCTATAGAAGAAGCAGGGAAAAGGCAAAGGTGCGAAGGCTAATAGATGAGATGCTAACTAGCAGTCACTTAGACCAAGGGGAAAAAATTTATTTGATGAAACAAAATGGTTTTAGAGGAGGCGATTATGACAAGGCGGTTTAAATTCTTGACTGTCATATTAGCCCTGGCTGTGGTTTTTTCCATGACTTCACCAAAGGGAGCTTATGCAGGCCAAAAGGAGTGGGCAACAGCAGGGAAGGTAATGACCGGCATCATAGTATATGAGTGGATTTTTAAGCCCATTGTAAGAGGGCTTTTTGCACCAGAGCCAGAGTGTGTGGTTGTCTACCCCTATGGCCATCATTATCTTCCCAAAAAGGATGTGTATGTATATCGGTACTACTATCCTGCACAGAGGAAGGTCTACATCTATGAATATCACTATTATGGTTATGGGAGGTAAGCATGCAAAATAGGGCAAAGAAAAACTATTTATTTAGACCAGAACTGGCTTTTTGTGCCTTATTTTTATTGATACTCTCTGGGTGCTTTCCCTTTATGCTAGGTACAACTGCTGGGGGAGGCGCCGTTTATTATATGCAGAATCGCTGCTGTGAGCAATCATTTCCAGCGGAATATAACAAAGTCTGGAATGCCACTGTGGACTCACTAAAAGAGCTCTCTATACAGGCAAGATTAAAGAAGAAAAAGAGGGGGGAGGAGGAAATAGAGGCTGCTTCTCTTCATGGACCATCAATAAAGATTAAGCTAAAGCGCATCTCAAGGAATTTAACCAAGGTAAGGGTATGTGCAAAAAAGGATTTTATCAGGGCAGATAATGCAACGGCAAAGGCCATCTTGTTTGCTATTGAAAACCACTTAGGCAGTGGTGGTACATACCTTACCAAGATTGAAAGGAGGCAAAAATGAAAAAGACAGCTACAATTTTTCTAATAACCTTTCTTATAGGGTGTGCCTCACACAGACCCTTTGTCCCTCTTGCCAAGAGGCCAGCAGGTGAAAGGCTTTATTGTATGCAGTTTTCAAACCCAATGGTAGTCCCACCTGACATGATTGTAGAAAATGAAAAAGACCCAGGTCAGCTTGTTGAGTTTGCACTATCACTTTATGAAAAAGGAAAATACAGGGACGCCGCTAAGTTTTTCCTTGATGCTGGCTCTTTAGATAAATCAAGGCCAGGTGCAAATCATTTTAGAATCGCCTGTCTTTGTGCGGCGGCTACATCCCTTTTGGATGCTGGCGACATAGAGGATTTTCATAGGGTAGTAGAAAGAATTAAAGGAGAGATGGACAGATTTCAAATGGCCTCAATAACAGATGAGGTAAGCCTACTGATAGCTATATCGGACAAGCTAAAGGGTAAAAAAGTGCAGCTAAATCCCGCTATCTCTGGCACTGTTAGAGACCTATTTAGCCAAAAAGGAGGTAGATAGTATGAGAAAAGTAATAATCATTACTTTAATAGTTACAGTACTTATTCCGGCCTTTGTACTGGCAGAAGAGCGCTCTGGTGAGATTATAAGGGAGATAATGAACAGAATAGATAATAGAGTAAGTCAACTAGAAAGGAAGACTACTCTGCTAGAGGGGCAAAAAGAAGACCTTATGAAAGAGCTTAATGCCAAGTATGAAGCATTTCAAAGGGAAAGGGATGAAGTGAAAAAAGAGGAGCTGGCTACTGATATCCTGCTTATAAATGCAAAGCTGAATATGCGAGACATTGAACAAGTTGACGCGATCCTAAGGACTATTTCTCAGCTTGTCCCTGATTTAGAGAGGCTTAAAGGGGAGTTGCAGGCCGGAATGGGTCTTTACAATAACAGGATGGAATTTGAGAAAAATCGCAAGAAGATGGGAGTCTTTTTGACAAAGGCAGCACTTATCTTGGATAGATTGAAAGAAACTGGATCCCCTAGGGCAAAGAGGAACATTGAGATTTTACAAAACACCCTGATTGGAATTTTCAGGTGCTGGGACACATCTATAAACAATCCTGTGATCTCCTTGGACTACATAGATGAGGTCAAAAATGACTTAGAGCAGGCATTTTCTCAACTCATACTTATCAGAAAGCTCTTAGAACAAGAGAGGATTAATCTTAAGGTAGATAATCTTATTGCCTTGTCCCAGCTTGTCCTTATCAGACTGGGAAAGGGAAAATTAGACAGAGATTCATTCCTTAAGACACCGGTAAAGATGCGCCAGGATATTAGGCACAGGTCAGAGATTATGAATGAGATTAGGACCCGCCCTACTGTTTTTTCTCCAGGTACAGAGAACCCAATACGAAGGGCGCCTGAGGATGAAGATATACTAAACAAGATAAGGACAGGAAATTATCGATGGAGGTAATAGGATGAGAAAAATAGTGATCATATTTTTGGTTTTGGGCTTGATAGGTGTCTTTCAGGACTCACACTCCATGGAATATTGCAATTCTAAAATTGTAAAGTCTTGGGAGGTTGAGAGGGACCAAGCAGTGGCTAGGCTAATAAAGGCCTGGCTAAATGGGGCGCCAAAGGAATTACTGGATGTTGAGCTAGCTGAGATAACCACAAAGGAAATTCAAATGGCCACTTGTTGCCCACCTTTTGATGTTGATGACTTTTACACAATACATGTTAAGGATACAGGTTCTATTGGTACTTCCATTGCTATATTGAAGATATACCTTGAAAAAAATGGCATCAGGCTTGACCCAAGACATTTTTTTGAAGGGAGGCAGTTCTGCATTAAAAAGGAGGAATAGATGCGGAAAACCCTAGCCTTTTTAAGAACAATCCTATTTTTTCTCATCGGTTTTTTAGGATACTACTGTCTAGAGTATAACTGGGGACTGTTTAGTCTTACCTTTAAGGCTTTGATAGGCCTTTTTGTATCACTCTACCAAAAGATTGGTATTGTTATTATAGGCCTAATTCCTCTAACAGCCTACGTGCTATTTATGTCTTTTTTAGTTATTCTGGAGCCTTTGGGACTGTTTTGCTTTGAAAAGTCTCCTGAAAATAAGATGGATTTTGTGATAAAGATGGGACCTATGCTGGGTGTGCTTGGCACCATGATTTCCCTTTCAAAGGCAATGTCTCACATAGATATGAGCCATGGGGTTCATGCAGCCATAAATCAGATGAGTTCACTGGTTGGTCAGGCCCTTAATTCCTCTGTCTGGGGCGTGCTTATAGCTATGGCTGCCTATGTTATCAATTTTCTAACAAAGGGAAGAGAAAGATGAGGCTTCCAACACCATTTTTTGATGTCTTCTGCTGCTTAATGGGGATTTTCCTGCTGTTTAATGTGATGATTTCTGCTTATTTTAATGAGGCCCCGGAGAGGAGTCTTCCACCGATGGATCTAGCAAGTGCCAAAGGGACAAAGGATTCTGGACTGACAGCACTTAAGCCTCTGGCCTTAAGTCTAAAATTGGGGAAAAATAATAGGCTTTGTTATTTTATGAACAAGGAAGAGGTAACCTTAAAAGAGCTTCAAAGAAGATTGAGCGAAATTGCACCAAGGGATGTTGTCCTTAGGGTAGACAGACGCATAATGCATGGAGATGTGATTAAGGTTATGGTGATGTTAGAAAGGCAAGGGGTAAAGAATATTTCATTTGCCTATAAAAGGATGGGAAAAAATGACTAAAAGGGGAGTTATAAAGATATTCGTTGTTATAGGAATGGTCTTGTTTTTTGCAATTGGGGCTGCAAGAGTGATGGTCTTTTTAAAGAATAAAAAGAGTAGTGATATTGTAGAAAAGGTAATAAAGGAGCCCTTAAGGCTTACTAAGATCCAGAAGATACCTAAAAAAGTGGAGGAAAAGCCTATCCAAACTACTAAGAAACGAATCCTAACTAAAGTACCAAAGCCTGATGATAACGTTAAATTAGAAAAAGATTTGGCCCAGATTCTTACGGCAGTGCCTGCTAAACCTAAAGAAGAGAAAAAAGAGATTAAGCAAAGGAAGACAAGGATTATAACGCCAGAAGAGATAAGGCAACTATATGAAAAGAGAATGGAGGCACTAAAATATCTACAGTAGGAAGAAAAAGATGATAGGAAGGGTATCCTTTATCAGTCTTTGCCTTGGTTTTTTTGTTGCATTCCTCTTGCATAACACCCTTTGGGAAAAGAGGCCTGTAGATATTAAACCGTCAGGTGTAACAAAAAAATTGGACAAAAAGGAAGAAAAGACCAAATTATGTATAAAATTGATGCAGGAAGCTACCGCAAAACACAAAAAAGTGAGGAAGAGGCACAAGGGTAAAAAAACCATTGCTGTTTCCAAAAGGCTTATAGAACAAGGGAAAAAGATGGTCGGCAGTAGAGGTGAGAAGATAGGAGAATTTCCTCAGATTACCGCCCGATATAGAAGCACACTTGGATTTTTAAACTATGTAAAGTTTATTAAAAATATTGGTGGGAGATTCTTTATCTTTGATGAGGGAAGTAAAAGGCTTGTTGCAGAAATTGACTTTGATTCAGAAAGACTTAAGCCCATAGGCGACCTTAGTAACCTAAGCCCTAGGGCAAGAGAAATAACAGGAGAGCCAGAAGTATACAAATATACAAAGCTTGCCCAATTGTACCATGGCCCCTCAATCTATTCTGTGGTGCTTTTGTTGCCGCTTAAGGTCGACTGTTTTCTTATTGCAGGACTAGAGCATTATTTAAAAAAGATGGGGCTACAAACTAAGGATTTTATTAGTTTTGATGGGATTTATAGAAAAAAAGGCAACCTGGTTATCTTAGAAATTGTCTCAGGCAGGCTTAAAAACGGGAAGACAAAAAATATGGATGCAAGTTTCAACTTAACTGAGATTTCAAATACACAGGGGTAATTGATGATTAGAACCATTTTGATATTGACCTTGATAGTAATGGCAATTGCCTATTTTTTTAAAGAAAATAACATGACAGATAACAGAGATATAGAGAAGAAAATTTATTGTGTTTATGAGAAGATTAAAATGTTTATAGAAAAGAATAAAAAACCACCGATGAGCAAAAGCCATTCTCAAGACAAAAATCCTGGTGCTATAAGGCAGATAGGGGCAGAAAAGACCAATTACAGTGAAAGTAAGGAGAAGGAGAAACAGCAAGATTATAACAGTGGGCTTTATGAAGAAATAAGTCGCAAACTCCATGCAGTATCAAAAATCTTGGAGGGCGGTTATGACAAGAGGTAGGGGATATGTGCTGTTAATCTCAATGGTGGCTCTGGCTATCGGGACTTCTGCCTTTGACTGTTGTGCGGACCTAACTGACTTTTATATCACTAAGCTTTTTGCCATTGAGACCGAGATAAGTGTTCTGCACAGGCAAAAGAGGACAAATAAAGATCAAATAAACAAGTTGGCTGGCCTGATCAGGGATAAGCGCCGTATTGAAGCAAAGCTGGCTAGGTCCATTAGCCTCTGGCAAAACACGCACCGATTGGCCTTGCAAAAGCCGCAACCCACCAGGGAGAAAATAGACAGAATGATTGAGGAAAAGGCAAGAAAATATGGTATAAATCCCAATTTCATAAAGGCATTGGTTGAGTGCGAATCAGGATATGATGTCTATGCATACTCAAGGAAGGGTGCTATGGGTCTCACTCAGCTTATGCCCGAAACCTGCAGGGACATGGGGATTAAAAGGCCATTTTCTCCAGAGGAAAATCTTGATGGGGGTATCCGGTATATAATTTCCCTTCTAAGAGAGTTTAAAGATGTGAGGAAGGCATTATACGCCTATAATGCTGGTCCCGAAACGATACGGCAGGGCAAGGCAATCCCTTTGGAGACCAAAAGATTTGCAGATGCCGTCTTGGCACATTTTGCAAGACTTAACTCCAGACAGTAAAGAGATGAATACAATCACAAAGATAGCAATTATCATAAGCATAGGATGTGCAGCCCTCGTTTTGGCCAAGTACAGTCAAGAGGATAAACAATTAAGACAAAGTGAGAAAATTATTCTACAGACACAGGCTTACTTAATGGAGTTTAGTAAGTTTCTCCAAAAGATAACTCAACTGAATAGGGAACTTGGTACTGTCTTTTACACAAGTCTTAAGGAAAAGGAACGTAATTTAAAGCAATTTGATGCCAAGTTAAATGAGATTTATATTGAGCTAAAAAAACAGAAAGTCAAGCTAGAAAAGGTGCTGACCAGCCTGGAAAAATTTGGTCGGCGCAGCAACTGGTGGTTGGTCAAATCCCACAAAGATAGGTACCTGCTAAATCAGTCATCAATTGGCTTCTATAAAAAGGGCCTTAAAACCCTTGACCGTCAATTGGCTAATGCTGTTAAAGCGCTTAAGGAATATCTGGCATTCTGGCCCAATTTTGAAGCTCAATCTGTAAATAACGCTAAAAATGGGTAAATAAGACAACTTCCAAGCCAAAAACATGATGAAAGTGATAGGAAAGGCATTTAGATTTTTGGCGGCTCTTTTACTGGGCTTCTCTATTGCCGCAGAGCTTGGGTGGATCCAAATAATAAATCCTAGGCTAGAACAATTCCACCAAATTCTCTATAAAATAGTAAAAATGCTCCTTTATCTTCTTTTCCCTACCTAACAAAATAAGCTACAGGACATAAGGTTGGCAATTCTATCAACCAATACTTTTCTCAGAAAATGAAATGTGTGAGGTGGACCCCATTGTCAAGACAGAAAATTATATAATTTAAGCTCGCCTTA